>CANQCS010000252.1 GCA_947589745.1 uncultured Oscillospiraceae bacterium | reverse complement strand
GGGATTACAGGATAATCAGCTGTTTGGGCGCTTCCATAATGGAGACGCTCTCTTTTTCGCCAATGATCATCACGTCCTCGATGCGGACGCCGAACCGGCCGGGCAGGTAGATGCCGGGCTCGGCAGAGATCACGGCATTCACCGGCAGCGGCTGGGTCAGCGAGGGCGCCGCGCTGGGGCCCTCATGGATCTCCACGCCGACACCGTGGCCGAAGCCGTGGCCGAAGTAGGGGCCGTAGCCGGCGTCGGCGATGACCTTGGCCGCCGCATTGTGGACGTCGGCGCCGGAGACGCCGGCCTTGGCGGTGGCGATGCCCACCCGCTGGGCCTCCAGGACCGTGTAGTACACCTTGTCCATCTCCTCGGTGACGTGGCCCACCGCCACGGTCCGGGTCATGTCGGAGCAGTAGCCGCCCCAGACGCAGCCGAAGTCCATGGTGATGAAGTCGCCGTCCTGGACCGGCTTGTCGCTGGGCACGCCGTGGGGCATACTGCTGTTGGCGCCGCTGACCACGATGGGCTCAAAGGACATCTTCTCCGCCCCGTGGGTCAGCATCCGGTACTGGAGGTAGGCGGAGATCTCCTTCTCCGTGCGGCCCACCTTGATGAAGTCCAGCACGTCCGACAGCGCCTTCTCCGCGATGCGCTGGGCGGCGATCAGCTTGTCGATCTCCCCCTGGTCCTTCACGTTGCGCAGCTCGGTCAGCAGGGCGTTGGCAGGGACCAGTTCCGCCTTTAGGGCTTTCTGCCAGTGCTGGTACTCCGCCACCGTGGCGTACCGCTCCTCAAAGCCCAGCTTCTTGACGCCGCAGCGCTCGATGACGTCGTTGGCCAGGGCCATCATGGGGTGCTCCCGGTTGGTCTCCAGGACCTCGCCGCCGGTGATGGCCTTCCCCGCCGCCTCGATGTAGCGGCTGTCGGTGAAGAACCAGCTCCCCTGCTTGGTGATGATGGCCATGCCCGCGCTGGAGTGGAACTCCGTGGCGTAGAGCCGGTTGGGCTCGCTGGTGACCATCATGGCGTCCAGGCCGTAGGCGTCCAGCTTTTCCGCGATCTTGGCAAATCTGCTCATAGTCTCATATCTCTCCTTCTCGCGGCCCATTTGAAGGGCCGCTGTAATAAATGAAGAAAGTGGTTCCATGCCCCCACGGGCCCCCCCAGGGGCTCCACCATCAGCGCCAGCACCCCGCTGCGCTTGGCCCCCAGCACGTCGGTGAGGAGCTTGTCGCCCAGCATGGCGGTGTGGGCTGTTCCGATGCCCGCCCGCTCCATGGCCTGCCGGTAGCCCCGGGTCCCCGGCTTTCCGGCGTGGCCCACGTACCAGATGCCCAGCTCCCGGCAGAAGGTCTCCACCCGGCGGCTGGAGCGGTTGTTGGACAGGATGGCCACGGTGATGCCGGCGGCCCGGCAGTCCTCCAGCCAGCGGTGCAGCGTGCCGTCCGGCTCCGCCACGGACCGGGGGGCCAGGGTGTAGTCCAGGTCGCACAGCAACAGCTCCACCCCCAGGCGCTCCAGCACCTGGGGCGTCAGGTCGGTGTAGCGGTCATAGAGGTGGTCGGGGATGAGGGAAAAGGGCATAGTGATCTCCTTGGCGGCATAGATATGGTTAGTATACTACAACTTTCCAAAATACGCAAGGGGGAACCGAGCATTGCAGATCTATTTGGCCGTGACACCAGACAGGCAGCGGGAGGCGGCCCGCTTCACGGACCGGCTGGCCCACGTGGCCTACCGGGTAGGGGAGGACGGGAGGCTGAGCCGCCGGGAGCTGCCGGTCCGCACCAGGGGCGGGCTGATGGTCCTGGGGGACCGGGACTGCGGCACCATCCGGGATGTGCAGGCCCTGTGCCGGGACGTGTGGCGGGAGTGCGGGAACCGGGGATTTTCAGGGGTGGTGGCGGACTTTGAGCAGGCGCCGTCGCCGGACCGGTCGTCGTTCCTGGAGAACATGGGCCGGGTGCTGGCCCGGAACGGGCGGCAGCTCTACGTGCCGGAGACCTATGGCCGCCAGACTCCCCAGGCCCATGTGATGATCTGCACGGCGCTGTCCGGCGGCGAGCTCCGCCAGCGGCTCCGGGAGGCGTCGGAGACTTTTGGCCGGGGACGGGTGGCGCTGGACCTCCAGCGGCTGCGGATGGACTTTCCCCTCCCGTGCCCCAGCGGGGAGGGGAAGCCCCTCACCGCCGGGGAGCTGTCGGTCCTCCTGGAGGACCGGCGGCAGAGCGTCTTTTATTCCGCCGACCTGGCGGCGAAATATTTTACGTATATCCGCCAGGGCGGGGCCCACTTCGTCCTCTTTGACGACGCGGGGACATTAAAAAAGAAGGTCCAGCTCGGGCGCGAGCTGGGCTTCTCGGCGGGGTTTTTGATGTACCCGGAGGTGGAAGAGATCCTGCCCGAACTGTTTGCCCGCCGCAGCGGGCAGGGGGCGTAGGGGGGCGGCAGCCCCCACAACAGGTGCGCCGCAGGCGCAACTGTTAAATTTTTGGAGGGGCCTCGATGGCCCCGACG
>CANQCS010000251.1 GCA_947589745.1 uncultured Oscillospiraceae bacterium | reverse complement strand
CATAATGAGGTTTTTCAGACATTGGAGAAGGTTGTGGACCGGCTTTGCGACATCATCTGTGATCTATCTGCTGAGACTATTCGCAGCATCACCGCCAGGCGCTGGATCGTTGGTTGTTTTAATTAGGGATTAGTATAAAAATGGATTTCTGATTACCATGTGCGGCTTTTTGTTTGTGATAGGCAGGACAGCCATAGAGAAGGAAATGACCCGTTTTTATGAGCTAGAGAGGCAGTATCGCCTCGCCAAAGCGGTGAAATAGCCGGGATAGGGTCGAAAGCCATACATCATTCGCAATGATAATGATATATCCTATTCTAAAATCCACGGGATTCACGGGGAACACGGGAAATCGACCGGGCAATCAGCCTAAACCGGCCTCCGGCCTCGCGGGGAGCTCACGGAGGCTACGGAGTGGTCTGTATCTATCCCCCAAATTTGCCCGGGGACCCGGGGAGGCCAGGAGATACAAGGGGAAACGCCCGGGGCGCTGTCCGGGGCGATGCCGGGGACCGAGCCGGGGAGATTCCCAGCCGGGGCGGTATGGGGCATATCGCGCCATTTTGGGGCAATTTTTGCGAACAAATTTATAGAGCATAATTGATATGAAAGGAGTCCCAAACTATGGCTAAAGTACGAAAATATAGATTGTCGGATACATCCCAGGATGTTGACTTATGCCAGTATGAGGATGAGATCGTACAGACCATCAACGACACAGTACCGGGCAAGCATCCGAAGGTATATCCCGACTACTTCACCACGGACCCGCTCTCGCAGAGCGAAGCGGTAAAGATAGGCAGGGCACTGTCCAAGAGCTACAACCTGCAAAAGTATGGCAAAATTATCACCACGTTCAGGCTGTTCAGCGGCAGGACCGTTGAAGTCGAGGAACCGGAAGTCGAGGAACCAGTTAAAACAAAAAGCGGGAGGATGCGGTAATGACAGCGAAAAAGCTAAAGCGGCAATATGTGACGGTTTCAGAGATACAAGCGGAATATCTGCCGATCAGTAAGAAGAAAATCCGTATCCTGGTGAAGAAGTACCTGCCGACCCGGATGCAGGGGAACAGGATATTTGTGGAACGTGAGAAGCTGGAAGAACTGCTTTCCAGCGAGGTCGGGCAAAGACTGGACCTGAACCGGTAACAGCGGAAATTCGTTTATATATTACCGTGTCAGGATGGTCAGCATTAGCATATACGGTGACACGGCCCAATTGCATGACAGTGTGACAACTATATCCGGTTCGTTTAATCGAACCATGGAAGGAATCGCTCGGCTGAAACATTACCAGATACCGTTTGAGATTAAGAGCATTGTTTTAGCGGAAAATGTGGATAGGGTCGAGGAAATCCGGGAACTGTCACGGCGGTTGAACGACGGACGAGACTGCAAGATTGATTTTGGTTTGAATGGGAAATTGGATGGTACCCTCTCTCCGTTTTCGCACAGAGCATCCTGTGAAGCAATTAAAACGGTGTTCTATTCCGACCCGGAACGCTACTTCAACGCAAGCGATATACAAGTAAAAAAGCCTGAGGAATCACCGTGTGGTGCAGGAAGGTTTGGGCTGACATGCAGTGCAGACGGGAGCATCTACCCTTGTGTCACCTTTCATCTATTCCTGTGCAGATATAAAGATTTACCGCAGATATCCAAGAATTAAGTGCTTCAACAATGGCTTAAAACGCATATATGCGACTTTTCAGGCTGTTTTAAGCACGATTATTGCATCTACTGTCCAGAGCAATGCGCCGGAAACAATTTGATTGAAAATGGTGATTATCTGGACAGCAGAGAGGTCAGTAATTGTGAGCGAGCAAAGATTATTTCGGAGTGGTTTCATGACCACTCTGAAAATAATAAATAAAAACGAAAGGAATAGGAACTATGGACAAGCTCAACATGATCGTGGTATCGGAAGAAGATGTGGTCAATCTCATGGCTGGCTGTGGGAGGAACAATCCGTCGCTTTGTGGCACTAAGGAGTGTTCTTTTAACGGGACAACCAATGAAGATTAATCAAAAGCAGTAGGAACACACAAACCCCTATGGTTTTCTATGTTCCGCAGAATACTCCCCTGCCCCCGCATAAGGGGCAGGGGATATTTGTGTCGCCACACTACTTCTTACTCATAATTCCGATGATTTTTCTTGTAGGAGTGCGGCAGATCGCAAACCGGCCTACACCGGTATCAACCACGGAGAAGCACCGCCGGGTATCCCTCGACATAGACGACGGCAGTTTGACCCTGGCCCCGTTATAGCGGAGGAAATCGACCACCTCCGCGAAGTCCTCCCAATCATACATCGTATAAAACGGATCCCGAGGATTGGATACAAATTCTAGCTCAGATAACCCACCGGCGGAGAACAGACTACATAGCACAGCGCAGTCCTCCGGGTGAGATTCCAACATACGGTATATAGCGGTAGTGTTCTGTAAAAACTAAAACTTCACAACAGGGTAGAGATGCTTCAGCTTGGACCTGGCGTCGTAGGTTGTGAAATGCCAGTCTACGCTCTTTTGAACTGAGTTT
>CANQCS010000250.1 GCA_947589745.1 uncultured Oscillospiraceae bacterium | reverse complement strand
CGGAGCGGGCACGGAGGGGCATCCGCCGAACGGTTCGATCCTCCCCTCTCCTCGTCATCCCGCCGGAACAGGACCGGTGGGCACTGGCGCTTGTGATAGGGTCCTCCTTTCCCTCTGCGCTGGCCGATGCCAGTATATCATAAGACGAGACGCAGGGCAAGCGGAATTATGGCGCATGGAGCGCTGCCTCCCGGGCAGAAGCACAAAAAGCGCCTGGCTCGTCTTTTTCGCTACTCCGTCATCAAAAAAGTGCAAAATCCCCGGGCGGAATCCGCCCGGGGAAGACTGTCAAAAAAGCCAACGGGCAGCAGGACGAAACACCCATATTTCCTGGTGAGGCCCAGTGTCACCCTAACGGCTGATATCATAAAGGAACGGGGACACCCTGAAAAACACAGACGACATCGCTATCTGCGGTACAGGCAGACAGGCAGACGCTATAATTTTTTTGGGGGGAACAGAACCGCCCGCACCGGATTGGGGTGTGGAGAAAAAAGGGGAAAAGTTTCTTTGTGGACGCGGGAATGTGCTCCGACAATCACCATACACGACAAGCCGAACAGCAATGCTCATACGCGGTAAAGAAGCAAGCAGGCAAAAACAAGAGATAGACCGCCAGCCCACGCTATTCACCCATTTCCCTCTCAACCCCCTGGGTACAGCCACAGGCATCTTGTCCAGCATTTCCATAATCGTTGCGAGCGTTCATTTTTTCGTATTGCGGGAACCCCAGAACCGTTGTGGCAGTAGGCTTAGACGGGTTTTCTTTCCTCTGGCGCAGCCTCTGGCACTCACGGACAGCCCGGTATGGGGCATGAGCATAGAGGACTTGGTAGATTACCTGGAGGCAAAGGGCCTCTGGAGCAGGGAGGATATGCTCCCCATCGCTGCCGGTGTTGCCACGGAGGCCTATGTGTGCAACGGCGCGGAGATCTACTGGTAGGACGTGGACAACCTGGAGGAGGGCAGCAACGAGGCGGCCGCCTATCAGGATATCGTCAACGGCGACCCCATCAACCTGTACCAGCAGGGACAGTCCTACATGCCCGTCACCAGGAACGGCCCCTTCGCAATCTTTACCGGTGCGTATAACGGCGATGTGGACGTCATTCTGGACGCCTTCACCTCCTTCGGCCAAGAAGACGGCGGCGAAGCGGACGACCGCAGCGACCCCGTGTGGGATATGACTCTGGACGATCTGGCGGCCTATATGGCGGATCAGGGTGCCGTTGACGCCAACGACTATGTTAGCATCAACTACGGCGAAGATGGCGAAGGAATGTTGGGCTATCGATTCGGCGGCAATATCGACCTGGTCCACTACGATCTGGACACGGTGTCCGAGAGCTATGCCCAGGAGTATGAGATGCTGGCCGAAACCGGTATGATCACCTATGTCAATGGTGAGACCGGGTACTTTACGGTCAATGGGCCGTTTACGCTGCACTTCTATGAGTGGGGCGACGAGACGGTCCCGGAGGAACGGCAAGCGGAGATCATTGAGATCTTTGAATCCTTTGGTCACTGATTTTTCGGCCTGTTCATAGCGGGAAAGGAGTCAATAGGATGGAGATACGTGTACTGCTGGTAGAGAGCAACGAACTGATCCGCGGTGAGCTGTGGAACCGGCTGGCCATGTACCGCACCTTCCGGCTGGCAGGCGCGGTGGACACGGCGGAGCAGGCCATCGACTTTGTGGCCGCCCACGAGGTGGACGTGGTCTTCGCCAACCGGCAGCCTGCCGATCCCCGGATCACCAGCGAGGCGAGCCATCTGGGAGTCATCCTGTTCCAGAACCACCCGGATATACAGCTGGTCGTCTATAGCGAGGAAAGAGACTACGCGTACCACGCCTGCCGGGCCCAGTGCGCCGGGTTCCTGCTGTACCCCTTCGACTCCCTGGACCTGCAGATGCTGGTGAACCGCCTGACCTACATCCACGATCTCCAGCAGATCAAGCGGGAGACCGCGGAGCGCAGCATCATGGTCAAGACCCGCAGCGGCTACCAGCTGACCCGGATCCAGGACATCCTGTTCGTGGAGCACATCAACCGCAGCAACCGCATCGTGGCGGAGGACGGCAGGGTCATCGAACTGATGGGCTACACCATGAACGCATTGGAAAAGCTGTTGGAGCCCCGGGGCTTCTTCCGCTGCCACCAATCCTTTATCGTCAATCTCTCCAAGGTCTCCGCCGTCCACGCAGACAACGAGGTGAAGCGGTACACGGTCTCCTTCCGGGACTACGATGGAGAGATCCTGGTCAGCCGGGAGAAGTACGCCGCTATGGTCTCTCTGCTGAGGGAGAAGTTCGCCCGCATCAGCGGCTGATAAATGAAAAATCGAGAAGCAATGTCCAGGGCCGGCCATGGGGATATGGCCGGCCCTGCTCCTTATCGCTTACCTATATTTGGGGGCGATTTATCCCGCGGCCGACGTTGTCGGTCTGGGCTTTCTCGACTAGTGGTTCGCAAAAACTAAAGGTTGCATAATATAGAACAATGTGTCATAATACCCGCAAGAGGAATGAGGGGGGTAATTATATGCCG
>CANQCS010000249.1 GCA_947589745.1 uncultured Oscillospiraceae bacterium | reverse complement strand
ATGGGCATCCCCGCCATCTGCGCTTTGGGGGATACTTTGAAGCAGGAGTATGCGGGCCGGGAGGGCTACATCGACGGGGAGACCGGACAAATCTCCATCGACCCGGACGAGATCACGCTGGCGGCGTTCCGGGCCAAGGAGAAGAAGCAGGCCGAAATGAAGGAGCTGCTCCAATCCATGAAGGGCCAGAAGGACGTGACTCTGGACGGCCGGGAGATGATGGTGTACTGCAATATCGGCTCCCCGGAGGACGTCCACGCGGTGCAGGCCAACGACGGCCAGGGCATCGGGTTGTTCCGCTCGGAGTTTCTGTACTTGGCCGCCAACGACTATCCCAGTGAGGAGGAGCAGTTCAAGGCCTACAAGGAAGTGGCCACGGCCATGAACGGCAAGCGGGTGGTCATTCGGACGCTGGACATCGGCGCGGACAAGCAGGTGGAGTATTTCCATCTCCAGAAGGAGGAGAACCCGGCAATGGGCGTGCGGGCCATCCGTATCTGCCTGAACCGGCCGGAGGTGTTCCGGACCCAGCTGCGGGCGCTGTACCGGGCATCGGCTTTCGGCAAGGTGGCCATCATGTTCCCGATGATCACCTCGGTGTGGGAAGTCAAGGAGTGCAAACGGGCCTGCAAGGCTGTGATGGCGGAACTGGACGCGGAGGGCATCCCCTACAACAAGGACACCGAACTGGGCATCATGATCGAGACACCGGCCAGCGTGTTCGTGGCAGACGCCCTGGCGAAAGAGGTGGACTTCTTCTCCGTGGGCACCAATGACCTGACCCAGTACACCCTGGCCTGCGACCGGCAGGCCAACGACCTGGGCAAGTTCTTTGATCCTCACCACCCGGCAGTGCTGCGGGCGCTGAAGATCGCGGCGGACGCGGCCCACGCGGCGGGGATCTGGATCGGCATCTGCGGGGAGCTGGGGGCGGACTTGAGCCTGCTGGAGACCTTCCTGGCTATCGGCATCGACGAGCTGAGTGTGTCGCCGTCCTCGGTGCTGCCCCTGCGGGCAGAAATTCGGAAGTCTATCGCCAAGACCTGCACGCTGAAGATGCTGGAGTGCTGAACCGCGGCGGCGTCTGAGCATATACGATTGAGCAAAAACAACGCAGTCTGCGAGAATCTCTCAGACTGCGTTGTTTTTTATAGACGTATTATTGACAGAATAGATTTGGCCGGACGGCAAGGGAGTCTGCACAGAGGACGCACTGCTGCTGGCTCCTGCCGGCAGCGGCGGTGAGTTGCAAAAAGCAGCCGAATCAGATATAATAAGGCTACAGATCAAAAATGGGGGACTGTTATGCGCACTTTTTCCGTATGCGGGAAAACCGTATCTGTTTGCTCCGGCGATGTACCGGGCGCTCCGGCGGTCTATCTCAATGCCTTCTCGGATGAGGGGCAGCAGGCCTTTCAGGCTGTGCAGGACGCTGGAGGTCCGGCGTTCACGCTGGTGACGGTCAGCGGCTTGGATTGGGACCGCGATATGGCACCTTGGGACTGTCCGGCGGTATTTAAAAATGCCCAGCCCTTTGTTGGAGGTGCCGGAAACTATCTCCGACTTTTGACGGAGAAGATCGTTCCAGAGGCGGAGAAAGAACTGCCCACGCCTCCCCGGTGGCGGGGGATCGCGGGGTACTCTTTGGCAGGGCTGTTCGCCGTGTATGCCCTTTATCAGACGGATGTGTTCTCCCGGGCGGCCAGTATGTCCGGCTCCCTGTGGTTTCCGAGGATGAAGGAGTATGTCTTTTCCCACGAGTGGAAACAACCGCCGGACTGTGTATACTTTTCCTTGGGCGACAAGGAGAGCAGGACCCGCAATCCGGTTTTAAAATCCGTCCGGCAGGATACGGAGGAAATTGAGGCGCTCTATCAGAGCAGGGGAATTGATACTGTGTTCCGGCTGAATCCCGGCAATCACTACCACTGCGCTGCGGAGCGCACTGCCGCCGGAATCGCGTGGATTTTGGGCAGAACAAAGGGACTCTAATACGTTTTTCAGGGAGAAGCGTATCAGAGTCCCATTCTTTCGGAGTGTGCGTTCTCATACTTTTTCTTGAAAGAAAAAGTATCAAAAAGAACTTTAACATCGCTCTCAAAGCGGTGCAATACCTACATTTCCCACACGGTAACGAAAGATACTTCTAATGGGAGAATAGTATCATACTTTTCTTTCAAGAAAAAGCATTGGGGGACAGCCCGGTTTGGGCTGTCCCCCTGTTCTGCTTGTTACGGGCTGTTTCGCTGCGTTACTGATCCTCAGCCTCGTTGTCCTTCTTGAAGGAGAAGGCCATACCAAGCATGGAGAGAATCGCCATCAGCATCCACAGACCCTTCTTGCTCTTGTCGCCGGTCTGCGGTACGCCGTCCAGAGGAACATCCTCATCTGGAATGTCGGTCAGCGGCGGCTCTTCGTCCGGAATGTCCGTCAGCGGCGGCTGCTCGTCGGGGATCTCCGTCAGCGGCGGCTGCTCATCTGGAATGTCGGTCAGCGGCGGCTGCTCATCGGGAATATCCGTCAGCGGGGGCTGCTCGTCGGGAATATCCGTTGTCGGAGGCGTCACATCAGG
>CANQCS010000248.1 GCA_947589745.1 uncultured Oscillospiraceae bacterium | reverse complement strand
GCATCTCCGGCCAGATCTCCGACAGCGCCACCGTCTCCACCCTCCACGGCTGCCCGCCGGATGAGATCGAGGCCATCGCCTCCTATCTGATCACGGAAAAGCACTTCCACACCTTTGTCAAGTGCAACCCCACCATCCTGGGCTATCGCTCCGCCCGCGATATCCTGGACGGCATGGGCTACGACTACATCGCCTTCGGCGAGAAGCACTTCGACGAGGACCTGCAATACTCTGACGCCATCCCCATGTTCCGCCGCCTGCTGAAGCTGGCCTCGGACAACGGCCTGGAGTTTGGCCTCAAGCTCTCCAACACCTTCCCCGTGGACGTGACCCGCAATGAGCTGCCCAGCGAGGAGATGTACATGGCGGGCAAGAGCCTCTTCCCCCTGACCATCGAGATGGCCCGCCGGGTCAGCAAGGACTTCAACGGCAAGCTGCGCCTCAGCTACTCCGGCGGCGCGGACTACTTCAACATCGACAAGCTCTTCCAGTGCGGCATCTGGCCCATCACCATGGCCACCACCGAGCTGAAGCCCGGCGGCTACCAGCGGTTCAAGCAGATCGCCGAGAAGCTGGAGATGCTGAGATTCGAGCCCTTCAACGGCGTGGACGTGGAGAAGGTGGACGCCCTGGCCATGGCCGCCCGGAAGGACAAGTACCACGTCAAGGCCATCAAGCCCCTGCCCCGCCGGAAGCTCCCCGCCAAGGTGCCTCTGACCGACTGCTTCACCGCCCCCTGCAAGGGCGGCTGCCCCATCGGCCAGGACATCCCCGAGTATATCGAGCTCTGCCGCCAGGGCAAGTACGCCGAGGCCCTGGAGGTCATCCTGGAGAAGAACCCCCTGCCCTTCATCACCGGCACCATCTGCGCCCACCACTGCATGGACAAGTGCACCCGGAACTTCTACGACCGGTCCGTCCAGATCCGGGCCACCAAGCTGGTAGCGGCGGAGCGGGGCTACGACGCGGTGATGGCCAAGCTGGCCACCCCCGCTCGGGTCTATGACGGCAAGAAGGTGGCCGTCATCGGCGGCGGCCCCACCGGCATGGCGGCGGCCTACTTCTGCGCCAGGGCCGGGGTTCCCACCACCCTCTTTGAGAAGGAGGACGAGCTGGGCGGCATCGTGCGGCACGTGATCCCCAGTTTCCGCATCAGCGACGAGGCCATCGAGAAGGACGTTGCCATCATGAAGCGCATGGGCGTGGAGGTGGAGCTGGGCGCGCCCGCCCCCTCCGTGGAGGCGCTGAAGGCCAAGGGCTACACCCACATCCTGTTCGCCGTCGGCGCGTGGAAGGCCGGACGCCTGGCCATCCCCGGCAACGTGAAGCCGGTCATCGCCTGGATGAAGGGCGTGAAGACCGGGGAGAAGGAGCCCCTGGGCCATGTGGCCGTGGTGGGCGGCGGCAACACCGCCATGGACGCCGCCCGTCTGGCCCTCCGGGCCGGGGCCGAGAGTAGCACCCTGGTCTACCGCCGGACCAAGAAGTATATGCCCGCCGACGCCGAGGAGCTGGAGCTGGCCATCGCCGACGGCGTCCAGTTCCTGGAGCTGGTGGCCCCGGTGGAGCAGAAGGACGGCAAGCTCCTCTGCAAGAAGATGAAGCTGGGCGAGCCCGACGCCAGCGGCCGCCGCTCCCCGGTGGAGACTGGCGAGACGGTGGAGATCCCCTGCGACACGGTCATCTCCGCCGTGGGCGAGAAGGTGGACAGCGAGATGCTGGCCGGGTATGGTGTGACCGTCAACGAGAAGGGCCGTCCCAGCTTTAAGACCAACATGGCCGGCGTATATACCGCCGGCGACGCGCTCCGGGGCCCCGCCACGGTGGTGGAGGGCATCTCCGACGCCGCCGCCTTTGCGGAGGAGGTCATCGGCGCGGCCCACACGGTGGACATCCCCGCCGATGCCTATCCCACCCGCGCCGCCGCCATCGCCAAGAAGGGCATCCTCTGTGAGTCCGCCAAGCGGGAGGGCGACCGGTGCCTGAGCTGCAACACCGTCTGCCAGACCTGCGCCGACGTGTGTCCCAACCGGGCCAACGTGGTGGTGAAGCTGCCCGACGGCCGGGCCCAGATCCTGCACGTGGACCAGATGTGCAACGAGTGCGGCAACTGCCTGGTGTTCTGCCCCTACGACAGCTCCCCCTACAAGGAGAAGTTCACCCTGTTCCACGACCGGGCCGGCTTCGACGAGAGCCCGGACAACCAGGGCTTCCTGCCCCTGGGCGGCAGCAAGGTGCTGGTCCGCTGGGGCGGCAGGGTGGAGGAGGTCGACCTGGACGACACCAACGACCTGCCCGCCGAGATCGATATCTTCATCTACACCGTGCTGGCCAAGTACCGGTATCTGATCGGCTGAGCCGGTATCTGACGATCCGTATAAGACAAGCGCGGGGCCGCCCTTCCGGCGGCCCCGCGCTCTTTGCTCTTTGATGGAATGTAGGTCCGGCCCTATGCAAAAGTGGCCAAACTGCAAATTGAATGTTTCCCCCAGGGCGTGGTATGCTGGTATCAGAGAGCAGGGCCCCGCTTTCCTAATACTTTTTCTTGAAAGAAAAAGTATCAAAAAGAACTTTAATACTAATCCCTAATTAAAACAACCAACGATCCAGCGCCTGGCGGTGATGCTGCGAATGGTTTCAGCAGATAGAT
>CANQCS010000247.1 GCA_947589745.1 uncultured Oscillospiraceae bacterium | reverse complement strand
GAACTGGCGATCCGACAGGAGCCAGTCCTCAGCGCACTTTTGCAGGAGGCCCTTGGAGGCTTCGTAACAAAGGTCCAATATACCGGCCGGTCGGGAGTTGAGCCTTTCAGACCGGGTGTGAGGGCAGCATTCTTGTTATCCGGAAGACGCGCTGTAGCAGACGTAACTTACACCGAGGATGCGTGCGGCATGGGAACTCTGACGCAACTTGCTGTCGATGCCGTTGCAAGCATCGAAAAGAGGTTCGATGACTTTCCTGCAGCTGTCGTCATCTGCGCCGGCGGCATCGAGGGGACAGATGCCGGCATTCTGCGGATGACGCTGCCTCCGGACAGAAACGGGTGGCTGGCGCACGCTGCCTTTGTCAATACCAGCCTGCAGGGAGATACAGACGTGTCCGTTGAGGTCCGCGACTTTATCACTTTCATGAAGGAGGGCACCATCGGGAAGGAGTCGCCTCTATGGGACGGACTCGTTGGCAGTAAAGGCTGCGCGGAGATCTATTACGGCTTACTCAACAGCGGTCACGAAAAGAGCGTGGGTGAGATCATGGAATGGGCTCCAAAACAGAAGGAGCTCTGCTATGACACGCTCCCCTATGTTCTTCAGAGACGCGGAATCCTCGACCGGTTCCTTTCGGAAGCGGCCGGAAAAAAGATCACCACCACCGGCATCCGCAGATACCCTGCAGACGATCTGGGATGGTACGCGGATGCCTCCGGGCTTGGGGATGACGGGACATACTATCAGGTCGCGGTGCGGGAAAGCATCACGGCGGATGCGCTGGCCATACTCATCAGGGATGTGTTTGCCAATGCCGCCAGGGAAGTGTTCCTGTCCCCATGTCAGGTGATTATCGTTTGCGGAGAAGACATCCTGGGCGTAGGGCGTTCGGACTTCGAAGTGAGGCCCGGTATCTGCGCTGCCGATGGGGGGATGACCGGTCCCTTCCTGGGAAAAGACCGTGTGCGCGTATTCTGTTCCGCACAGGCTGGTAAGAAAAATGCACCGGCACAGATCCAGGAGATGCTGGATCTTCTGAGCGGCGCCGATATCGTCCCCGGAAAGGGGAGCCTGTTGGAACAGATGATGGACGTCCCAGTTATTTGGGATATTCAAAAAAAGATACGCGCCAGCGATGATCAAGGAAGCGATCTGGCTCTGGAGCGCAATGAGAACGGCTCTGATCGCAATTATTTTGAAGGATTCATAAAAGGATACCATGAGGTGATGCTGCACTGGGAGCTCGACATGCGTGCCGTTGCTGTATTCCAGATGTATCCATCTGCATCTGTGGACGAGATCGCTGGCTCCACCGGGCTGAGCGAGGAGAATGTTGTGATGTTGCTGCGCGGAGGCGGCATCGACTATGATATGAGGCTCCAACGGATGTACTGAGAGATGCGAGGGGCCTGGCATGGTGAAGGAGGTGTAGTATGCACAAAGAAGAAGTAATACGGTATCGCTGCAATATATGCCCATACCGCAAGATCTATTGGGGAACGGTCCCCAAAAAGGTACCAGGAGCATATCTCACACCTGGGACAACGTACTGTGAGGGCGGCAAGAAAGTCAAAGCATTTAAGGGAAAGGACCGTAAGCTCTACCCGCCATCTTGGTGCCCCAGGATGAAGGTGCCCGCTGAATACCGGGTGTACGACTACAAAGATGCGAACGTCTGGTACCTGCACCAGCAATTGCGAGCGATGGACGCTCATCTGACTCCGTCTGGCTGTGAGTATGCCATATGTGCGGAGGGACACACCGAATTGACCGCCCACAGTTTTTGGAAGGCAATAGAGGAAGATTCTCTCTTTCATGTGATGGGGTTCTATATCTATCCGGACGAGATCCTGGAGATCGATGACGGCCTACGGCCCTATTTCTTTCATATCACAGAAGCCGGAGTCAATGTTTTGGGATACTTTGACTGCAAAACTGCAAAAGAAAATCCATACAGAGGGTCACGAAGCATATAGAATGGGATGATGACCTTATTTTGATAAGGCGGAAAGCGTGGGGATGGCATCGACTGAGGGATGATGGCCCGGATCTCGTGACGTTCAATTGACTACTACAAGGCGAGAAATTAAAGGATGGAGTTTTTATGGAAGAGTTTCTTCAGATTTATGAGAAGTACATTACCCGCCCGGGAGCGGACAAGCTCTTAGAATGGCTTCGACGTTCAGATTTTTTCGTTGCCCCGGCCAGCACGCGCTTCCATCTTGCCAGGCCAGGTGGTTTGGTTGAACACAGTGTCCATGTATACCGCAGACTGCGCCGGCTCTATATCTCCGAACTCAAGAACGGTGAGATGCCAACAAATGATGAAGAAGAAAAGATCGCCATCATCGGACTGCTCCATGACATCTGTAAAGTAAATTTTTACAGTGTCCAAAAGCGAAACCGCAAGAACGCAAATGGTGAGTGGGAACAGTACGATGCCTATTTTGTAGACGACATTCTGCCGTATGGACATGGGGAGAAGTCAGTATACATCGTCTCGGCATTTATGAAGCTCTCCCGTGAGGAGGCGATGGCGATCCGCTGGCACATGGGCTTCTCTGATGACAACTTCCGTGCCGGTGGGTATTCTGTAGGGAACGCATTTGAGAAGTACCCGCTGGCTGTCATCGCCCACATGGCCGACCTGGAGGCTACATATTTTGATGAGGTCGAGAGTGC
>CANQCS010000246.1 GCA_947589745.1 uncultured Oscillospiraceae bacterium | reverse complement strand
TCATTGGACCGTTCGGCAGTCAGGGTGTCGAAGTTGTCATTGACCGCTATGAACCGAACATCCAGAAACGGAAATATCTTTTCCAGATAATTGCCGGTTTCCATGTAGTTGCGGCCAAACCGCGAGAGGTCCTTGACTACGATGCAGTCGATCTTTCCGGCCCGAATATCCGCCATCAGCCGTTCAAAGCCCGGACGATCAAAGTTTGTCCCGGTTCGTCCGTTATCACAGTAGACGCCGCACATCTGCATATCGGCCTGGGACTGGATATAGTCCCGCAGCAGTTCTTCTTGCGTCGCTATGGTATCCGCACCGGGCCGGCCGCTGTCCTCTACGGACAGTCTGACATAGCAGCCGGCCTTGTAGATGCGGCGGTCAGGAACAGAGGGTACCGACGTGTGCTGGAGTGGATTGACCTTGCGTTTTGTCCTTGCCATATCAGACCGCCTCCTTATCGGAGAGAGCCTGCGCCTGCAAGAGCAGATCTCTTAACCGTATGAACTCATCCTGCCAGCGGAACACGACCTCAATGCGATGCCCCCGATAGATAAAAATGCGCTCGACCAGCGTCACGATCAGAGGCCGGTCCAAAGCTGTGATGTTCTGATGGCGGCGAAATTGCTCCATCCAGACCCGGCGCTCGGAGCTACTGGTCATTTCCTTGCCCATCTGATCACGGATGCTTTCGGCCTGTTCCTCCGCCTCGGCGCGGCGTCTGGAATAAGTTCTTTTCAGGTCCTGATATTCTTCACGGTCGATCAGGCCGTCTGCCAGATTTTCATAGAGGGACTGTAAGAGCTTTTGGTAGCGGTTGATCTCCGCTTCTTTCATCGTCAGACGTTCCCGCAGTTTCCGCATCATGGCCTGCTGAAGCTGGACCACGCTGGTCATCTCCAACAGTTCGGAGAGGTCGATCACTTCCTGGATGCGCTTTTTTACAAGCTCCAGTACAATGTCATCCAAAACGCTGTCCCGCAGGCTGTGGGCGAAACAGGTCTTTTCGTTCTTATGAGCGGCGCAGACGTAGTAGATGTACTTTTTCTTGCCGGAGGGAACGGTCTTGCGCACCATTGCCGCTCCACACTCTCCGCAAAACACCAAGCCGGAGAATATCTCCACTGGAGCACCCCCAACGCTTGTCCGCGTGTCCAGCGCCAACACCTTTTGAACGATCTCAAAGTCCTGGCGGTCAATGATCGCTTCGTGGTTGTCCTCCACTACGGCCCACTCCTCACGAGGCTTGTTCACCAGCCGCTTGACCTTATAGCTGGGGGTCGTTACGCGCCCTTGCTCCAGGACTCCGATATAGGCCGGATTTTTCAGTATCCGCAGCACCATCCCGGCGCTCCAGACCGATTCCGCTTTCACCCGGAATGAGGTAGAATACGCCATTCCCTTGGCGCGTTTGTAGTCCATCGGAGTGGGTACACCCGCACCACTCAGACGGTCGGCGATATCCGCGGCGCTGACACCCTCCAATTTCCACTGAAAAATGTCGCGCACAACATCGGCTGCATAGTCGTCCACCAGCAGGCGGTGATGGTCCGCTGGGTCCTTCCGATACCCAAAAACAGCAAAAGAGCCAATGAAATCACCGCGTCTGCGTTTGATCTCAAGCTGGCTCCGAATTTTGATAGAGGTATCCCGACAATATGCCTCATTGATCAAGTTTTTGAACGGGATGACCAGCTCGTCGGACTCCGGATTGCTGTGAAGACTGTCATAGTGGTCGTTGACCGCGATGAAGCGTACCCCCAGGAAGGGGAATATCTTCTCGATGTATTCCCCCGCGTCCAGGTAATTCCTTCCGAAGCGAGAGAGGTCCTTGACCACGATGCAGTTGATCTTGCCAGCCTTGACCTCGGCCATCATCTCTCGAAAGGCCGGACGGTCAAAATTGGAGCCGGTAAAGCCGTCATCCACCTTCATGCCGCACTCCCGCAGCTCCGGGTGGCGGCACAAATAGTCACGGATCAGGTCTTTCTGCCCCGTGACACTGTTGCTTTCCTCCTTGTCGCCGTCCTCGCGGGACAGGCGCACATATCCGCAGGTATTCCATATCTGCACGATATTCGTATTCATTTGATCTCTCCTAACTGTCAAAGGTTTCATCAGCAAAACACTTCAACAAGCAAGGGGAGCGCCGGTTTGTCCTGTTGTCTCTATCTTAACATAACATTTTGGCGCTGTCCAGAGTGTTTTGCACTTGTTTTCAGCATTTGGAGCGCAGGTAGGCCAGCATCCTGTCCTCCAGGGTCATATCAGTCTCAGCGAAGCTCACCTTGACCACATACTTTCCATGCCGGTAGCAGTAGGGATTCCCGATCTGCCGCAGGAAGTCCAGCATACGCTTTTCCTTTGGCAGATCCATGTTGACATTGACGTCCCGAATATCGTGCAGGGTGTCAGGGTCTACCGTTCGCACATCTATATCCCGCATGGCCTTGAACTGTTCCTCGGTATACGTGTAATGCTCCATATCCATCCTCCTCTGCTCCAGCATATGCTTGTACCGCTTTCCACATGACCATCCATCCGATGGCCCCCTCACCGCCTGAAGCGGTACGGCAGTTGCGGGCCGCCGACAGCCTGAGCGTTGTAATGCTCCCACAGAATACGGGCGTGGCGCAAGGCCGCGTTGTTATCCACCCGGCCCTGGGAGAGAATATCGCCGGGGGATACGGCGGACAGCCGACTGACAAAGGCTTCGTCGCTGAACTC
>CANQCS010000245.1 GCA_947589745.1 uncultured Oscillospiraceae bacterium | reverse complement strand
TACCCCCTCTTTCCTCTTGGGGGTATTATGACACGTTGTTCTATATTGTGCAACCTTTAGTTTTTACGAACCACTAGGTTCGTGCAAATTACGATGACACTGTGGATGTACCATGATTGCGGGCCATTTCCTGTTACCTTGGATGATGAAGTGGGTCCTAAATCCGGTTTCGGATGTAATCCGTTCCCCGCAGACCGGACAGCACCGCTTCTGGCTATTCCAGATTTTAACGAGTTTTTCTCTCCCTTTGGTGCTGTTGAGCATTTTTTCTCCGTCACGTTCCTCATAGTATCCCGTCCACATTTCATCAAACGGGTTAGCGTCAGCAGCGATTTTCCTATATCGAATGATTTTGGTGTTCGCCGCATATTCCAGTTTGATGAATTTTTTATCGAACCCTTTACCGCGAAAGGCTGGCGCTGTTGCAAACGTCCACGTCCGGTTATCCATTTCGTGCCAATACTTTTTGACAATCCATTTTTTCCCTTTCCGCTTGTGTCTCCGGCTTGCCCATCGCCATAGGCACTCAAATATCCTGTGGTCAACCAATCCGAATATATCCGCAGAAACAACATATCGGTGATAGTTGACCCATCCCCGGATAACCGGATTCAATTTACGGATGAGTGCATCTTGTGTGGCGGTCTTATTTTCCTTAACGATAGTTCGCACCTTTTTGAGGAAGGATTTTATTGCGTCTTTAGACGGTTTAATCAACAATTTTCCTTTGTATTTCCTGACATTTTTCCCCAGAAAATTGAAGCCGTCATTTATGTGGGTAATCACGGTCTTTTCCTCTGATAGCTGCAAACCGCGCTCTGCCAGGAAGTCTTTAATAAGCGGCATCACTTTGTCATGCAGAATTTCCGGGTCTCTTCCGGTTACGATAAAATCGTCCGCGTAGCGCACAAAGTTGATTTGGTCAGAAACGGTTTTACCCGCCACTGTCCGCCGCTCTGGGAACTTCATTCGCAGTATACGCTCCAGGCCGTCTAAGGTCATGTTCATCAGTACCGCGATATCGTGCCACCCTGTGGGGTCCCTTCTTTCGTTGGGAAGAGTTTTTTTGTCTCCACAAAGCCGCATTTCAGCCATTTCCTGAGCATTTCCTTGTCCATTGGAATATTTTCCATCAACCATTTGTGGCTGATATGGTCAAAACACCCTTTTATATCTCCCTCCAAAATCCACTGTGGTGATTTGGCTCGGCATAAATCGTTGAAACACTGTCCGATGGCGTCATGCGTGCTTCTTCCGGTCCTGAAGCCATAGGAGTTTGGGTCTGCAAGGGTTTCCGCCAATGGTTCCAATGCAAACTTGTATAGAGTCTGCATGGCCCGGTCTGTCATCGTAGGGATACTCAGCGGGCGTAGTTTCCCGTTTTTCTTGGGGATATAAACCCGTCTGAGCGGTTGGGGCTTGTAGCCCCGGCGACCGAGTTTGCTAATCGCCGCGAATTTGCCTTTTGGCGTTTTCCATATTTCATGGTCCACACCAGCGGTATTTTTGCCTTTGTTACTTGTCACACGCCTTACAGCCAGTGCTTTGGCATAGAAGGAGTGCGTCAGCAGCCATTGCAGGGTTTTCACCTTGCTGCAATGTCCGCTTTTTTGAGCCTTTACGATACGCATTTGCAGCTTTTTAACATAGTCCTCCGCTTTCTTCCAGTTAATGGATTCCCAGCTTTGTACTTTGTCAGCAGGCGCACACAGTTTCCTGTTCATTTGCAGTTCCTCCTCTCAAAAGTTCTGTAAATTCTCTCGTAAAGATAGACCTGCTGGAAGTCAGCCCGCTTTCACGGGGGATATGTTTCAATCCCTGTCCATCCTCATTACAAGGTTGGCATTTGCTTTTTCCAGCGATCCTTACCCGCGTTTCTATCAGCTTTCCTTACGGTCGGCTTTCCGCCTTGCGGAGAAAGCGCGGGCTTACCACGTTTCGCGTAATAAAACAATGCAGGTCAGGTGCCGCCTATCCGCCGGCAGTCATGTTTGTCCATGTATTCCCACGTTACAGGAGAATATCCGACTGCACACCTTTTAGTTCAGGCTTGTCAGCAACTTTAGCCTGTTCCCCTTTAACGACGTTTATCAGCGATTTACATTACATTCACCATACTGCATAAGCCAAGCTCCCCAGCCGAATGTTGCTTCCAGTTTGTCGCGTCCACCTCACGGTTTCCGCTTTACCCTTTCGGGAGGGCTACCTTTTCTCGCCATGCTCCCTCACAGCCGTTACCAACTGCTTTGGTGACGATAGGCTACTGCTGATGGAACAGCAGGTTCGGTCATTGCCGAACAGTTTTTGTTTACGCAACTGCGTGTCGCACATAAGCGAATGGGTTGTAGTGCATGGACTTCCTGAAATTGATGGTGTTGAACACTTTTATGCGATACCCGTAGTGCTGGAGGGCGTTCCCACATTCAATCAATACGCTGCCTTTCGGGTCAGTAATTACAAATGATGTCGGATAGGTCTTGGACGTACACTGGAGCAGGTTGGGCTTCAGCCAGAACCTCGTTTTGCCGGAACCGGAGCCGCCGATAATAAGCACGTTTTTGTTCCGTGCCGTTTTCGGGTCTGCCGGGCGGTTGTTCATGGTCAGGGATTCCGTGCGCGTCAGGATGACATCGTTCTCAAACACCGGATCGGCGAACGGCTCAATGTCCTTCGCGGTTCCCCATGAAGCGTTTTGTCAAGTGCTTTTTTGAGTTATTGACGCAAATTATCGTGAAAGTGCGAAAGTGCAAAG
>CANQCS010000244.1 GCA_947589745.1 uncultured Oscillospiraceae bacterium | reverse complement strand
ACCATGTAGGGTGTGATCTCGTCGCCGGAGATGATATAGCGGTGGGGCATCCGGGCCAGCATCCAGACCTTCCTGCCGCCCTGGAGGGAACCGGCCGTCTCATAGGTGACGCCCTCGCCCAGAAGGTCATCGGTGAACCGGAAGGCGTCCTCATTCTGGACCACCTTGTAGCGGTCCGAGACGATGCCCAGAGGGGCGTTGTCGGTGTCACGGGTGTTGAGCTTGTAGCCGGGGATATGGTTGCCGTCCCGGGTGAACACGTCCTGCTGGAGGACGGACCAGTCCAGACCGGCATAGATCAGGGCGTCTGCGGAGGTGGGAGCCTCCCGGACCTCAGTGCCCAGGCCGTGCCAGGGCTTTTCTCTTACGTAGAACATGGTTTCAACATTTGCGGGCATAGAAATTTCCTCCTAAAAATATTTTGGCCTCGGGATGTTGTCCCGAGGTCGTTTCCTGTTTGATTGTTGGAACTGTGGGCGCTCTCAGTAGATACCAGAGTGGCTGCGCTGCCGGAAGCAGCTCACGCAGAGGGTACGTCCCATATAAAGGTAAGCGTCATCCTCTGGAACACGGGCACCGCAGATAGCGCATACGCTGGTCAGCTCCCGGAGGCAGTCCGGGCAGTAGTTTTTACCGTTGAACTTGGTGCAGTCATTGATGGGATAGCTTTGACAGCACTGTGAACAGAGAAAGGTTTGGGTCATGCAGCATCCCTCCATAAATTTAGAGATTCGATTGTCAGAAGACTCATTCCACCAGGAACGCCTCGATCTCCTCCGTCTGGTAACCTCTGGCGAGCAGACGGTCCACCGCCTCCGGGGTATAGCCATAGGCCCAGGCCACGGCCTTCAGATCTGACAGGTAGGCGTCCTCATCAGCGGTCATCTCTGCTGCCGGTCTCCTGCGGAAGAGCGGAGACGGGTAATCCATAAATAGGTTGGCGTCATCGAACATGCTCCGCTCACAGTGGCCGTTCCGGTCGATGCGGAGGATGTCCCCCTGGTCCGGCTCAATGACCGATCTCCGGGCACTCCGGATCCCCAGGGCATTCGCTGCCTTGTCCAGGATCTCCACTGTGGAGGCGTAGAGATATACGCCCATCTTGGGGTAGTGGTAGATGGTCAGGGGATTGTCCCCTTTTACAAAATACAGATCGTTGTTCTGATCCAGGACGGTAAATGTAAAGTGTCCTTCCACGGCCTCCGCCATCTTTCGGAGGCTCGTGAAGGACACTTCTTTTTGCGCTTCGATGAGTTGGACAGCCACATAGGTATCTGTCTCGATGGGGGTCTCAGGCAGGTGTTCACTGCTGCGGAGCATGGCGTCGTTCCAGATGATGCCGTTGTGGGCCAGGGCGAAGCGATCCTCTCCGGCCTGACCGGGGAAGGGGTGGTTGTTGATATTCTGCTTGGGATCACCCTGGGTAGTCATGCGGGTGTGTCCCATGACATACCGGACACCGGCGGGGATGCGGTACTTCATCAGGTGGGCTGGCTTGGGCGCTTTCTGGATGCACAGCCTGTCCCCCACGAAGAAGGCGATACCGGTGGCGTCCGTTCCCCGGACCTCGGAGGCATTGCCCAGCTCTTTCACCATCCTTCTGAGTTGTACGGGTCTCAGCTTGCCTCTGTAGTCCAGGACACCGAAAATAGCGCACATGGCTCACACCTCCTCACTGGCCTCTACAGGGTCGCTGACGTAGAGCCGCTGTTCCTTCAGGTACTGGATCAGCTCCGGGGCATCCTCCTCGGACAGGCCGGAGACGAACAGGGACCAGGTAAGGTCCTGCATGGCCTCGTCGGACAAAAGGAAGGCCACGTTGCAGATCTGATCGACCAGCTGCAGCGTGGCGATGAGGGTGTTGTATTTCAGAGTGCCCCGGAACATCCGGAATTCGATGGTGTCGTCATTGTCCAGGTTGACGCAGGTGTAGCGGCCCTTCCCGCTCCTCTTGGCACAGTCCAGAACAGACTTCGGGTCATCCTTCCTTCCGTACCGGGCAGCCCACCTGTCCATCTGAGCGGGGGTACGGCGGCTGAAGCGCAGGAGCTCGTTCCAGTGATTCTCCACGAAGAAGAGGATGCGGGCGATAGTGTCATCCTGCTGGCGGCAGGTCCGGCCAAGGCTGGAGCGGTTGACGTGGACGTGGAGGCCGCAGGTGCCGGCCTTGTGACTGGTGTAGTGTAAAGCCTTTGCATGGTCCACGATCTCCCTCCAGGGCATTTGGGTGCGGTGATAGTCGAGGGACATAGGGTGAGTGACGATCTCCAGGCCGTCGTCAAGAGAGCCGTCGTGCTTGATGTAGATGTGGTCGTAGTCGCGGTTGCCGGTCCGCATGAGGTCGTTGGCGTTACGGTCGGACTCACCGCCGTCGTCGATCTCCAGCTCCACGCCGAGGAAACGGGGGCCGGAGCCATAGAAGATGGGATCAGGCTTGTAGTAGTAGCTCTGTACGCCGCCCCGCTCCTCCTGGTGGCGCTGATAACATTCGGCGCAGTAGCCGTCCGGATCGTCGTCCGAGAAGTAGTGCAGATCATCGTAGGGAAGGATACGTCCGCAGCCGGCACAGGTGTCGTAGTGTCGATCAAAGCAGTCGTTGCAGACGGTAGTCGAGCCGTCGCTGTGGGAGTTCGAGGCCCAGATACGATCCCCGCACCGGTCACAGACGCAGGTGTGTTCCTCAAGACAGGTGGGGCAGAGGGCTTTGCCGTCGAAGACGGTGCGGCTCTCGATGGGGTGCTCCCGGCCGCAGAGAGCACAGATAAAGGTTTCAGACATGTGGATGTCCTCCAGAAAATTAAGATAGCCCGGAGC
>CANQCS010000243.1 GCA_947589745.1 uncultured Oscillospiraceae bacterium | reverse complement strand
TCAGCGGTAAATATGTGGAGTCCCACACCGGTGCGCTACCAGCAGACTACCCCTTAGACCCGATGGACCGGTTCTCTCTCGGCTACGAACATGTCCTGCAGATCGACCGGCATGAGCCTTGGACGGACAACGCGATTCTGCCGGTCCTGGAGCGTATCGGTCCCCGCTGGGTCACCCATGAACTGGCTTCAAGTAGCTGGGTCCAAAAGAAAGAGCGGATAGTCCTTCAGACGAAGTGCGGCCTGGCGTATCTGTGATCGTAATTCGCTCAAAATGTATCCTATATTTTGACGCTCTTTTGTCCTTAGAGACATGACAATACTTCCGCACTGCCGTATCCTGGCGGTGCGGAATTTTCACTTTTTACCGGGGCCCTCTTTGTGGCCCCAGAATGCCTCTAAAATCGCTTCCAGCAAAGGACGTATCTCTGGGAATTATCCAAATGCAAAGATGCAGCCAAAGCGGATCACGAGGCCGTACCGGGATGCTTTTGCTTTGCAGGCCCCATTCGACATCTTCTTGTAATGTATGACCGAGGCATCTTCATCGGTCATCCGATACATCAAAAACTCAAACTCCTGGCTCAAGTGTCTACCTCGATTTCCGCGGTTATCTTTGCTAGATCATCTCGTAGTACCTACTCACGGACAACGATCTCCTCGATCTCCGCATGCCACAAATTAAACTGGAGGCATCCTGCGATAGACGGGATGTCACACAGACTTTAGGGCCTCAAAACATCATCAGCCATACCTGTTAGGTCGTATTCTACGGGACTGCTCGTTCTGGTCACACATTGCCTCGTTTATACTGGGTGTATAAGTAAGAACAAAGGCTCAAAAATCGGAGGGTAACATTCACACTGTATCCCATATAATGATTCGCGTCCGTGCCATACACATGGTTTGATGGTCAATTGTGGGCCTTTGTATGAGCCTTTTTGACCAACATAAGGGTCATTGTTTACAGATTGTTTACTCATTAATCAACCCTGCTCGGTCTGCTCATGTTATGGACTTTTGAAAGGGGCCGTGGTACAATAGCCAAAACAGCAGGAAAGGAACCTTCCGTCATGTATATCCGCCCGTTCAGAGACAAAACGCCGCGCATCTCCCCCGCCGCTTATCTGGCGGAGAACGCCGTGGTCACCGGCGACGTCACACTGGGGGACCGGGTCAGCGTCTGGTATGGCGCGGTGCTGCGGGGAGACGTGGGGCCCATCGAGGTCGGGGAGAGCTGCAATATCCAGG
Source organism: uncultured Oscillospiraceae bacterium (assembly GCA_947589745.1). Lineage (GTDB taxonomy): Bacteria > Bacillota > Clostridia > Oscillospirales > Oscillospiraceae > Pelethomonas. Next base: position 1,570 of record CANQCS010000243.1, on the reverse strand, counting down.
ACAACTGCGTCCTCCACTGCGGCTGGGACCGGCCCACCGTCCTGGGACGGAACATCGTGGTAGGACACGGCGCCATTCTCCACAGCTGCCGCGTGGAGGACGGCTGCCTCATCGGCATGGGCGCCACGGTGATGGACGACTCTGTCATCGGGGCGGGTTCCATCGTGGGAGCGGGCGCCCTGGTGCCGCCGGGGAAGATCATCCCGCCCCGGAGCCTGGTGCTTGGCATCCCCGGGCGGGTGGTCCGCGCCGTGACGGACCGCGAGGTTGCCGAGACGCTCTGCAACGCCGAGACCTATGTGGAGCTGGCCGGGGAACAGCTGGAACGGTATTCCTTCAGTGGGGGTAGACTGCCGTAACAGGGACGCATGGAGGAGTGCTTTTATCAAAAGCTGGGGTTCCGGGAAACGGGAAGCATCAACCACAGAGCAAGGAAAATGTTGTTCCCGCTCAAGACGCTCAGCCCTGAAGCTCCTTCACGATGCGCTGAGAGTAGTCGATAAAATTCCGTACCGCTTGGGAGCACTCCTCCAGGGAGAGCACAGCGATGCCCATTGGACGGCTGGCCGGCGGGTCCAGCGGCAAGGTCCGCACATTGTCCTGCCGCCCCTGGAGCACCAGCTGGGACAGGATGCTGACGCCCAGGCCGTGCTCCACCATGGAGACCACCACGGCGTCCTGGACCAAGGTGTTCTCCCGGATATCCGGCTTTACGCCGTGGGCCTCAAACACCCGGAGGATATCCAGGTCGAAGCCCAGGGAGGGCATGAGGAACTCCTTCCCGTTGAACTCCTGCACCGGGAAGCTGTCCCGGTCCCCCATGGGGTAGTCCGGCGGGAGGATGGCCAGGAGCGGGTCGTCCCAGAGGGGCACCCAGTCGTAGCGCCCCTTGTCCTGGCGGCTGGCGAAGCTGACATCCACTTTCCCCTCCTGGAGCCAGCGGTAGATCTCATCCACGCTGCCCATGCGGATATCCACAGAGGCGTCCGGGTATGCCCAGCGGAACTGCTGCACGATGGTGGGCAGCCAGTGCATACACACGCTGGAGTAGGCGGCCACCCGGATGCTCTCCCGCCTCCGGCCGCTCTCGGCGGCGATCTGTCCGCTGAGCCGGGCGCTGGCCCGCAGGAGCTCCCGGATGGAGGGCAGCAGCCGCTCCCCCGCCTCCGTCAGGCGGACACCGTACCGGTCCCGGCGCAGGAGGGCAAAGCCCACCTCCTTCTCCAGACTGTTCATCATGTGGGTCAGCCCGGACTGGGTCAGTCCCAGCCGCCCGGCCGCCCGTGTGAAGCTCCCCAGCTCCACCGCCTCCAGCAGCGCTTCCCATTTTTTCGTATCCATCGCAGGCCTCCTGTATGCGTATTTTTCATATCGTCATTATACTATGGATTCGACAAAAAGGCAAGCAGAAACTCGCAAAGAAAAATCCCTTGGGAAAATCCGCGATTTTGCTTGACAGGAGCGGGAAGAATCACTATAATAGAAAAGCCATCCGGGTGTAGCGCAGCTGGTAGCGCGCTTGGTTCGGGACCAAGAGGCCGTGGGTTCAAATCCCGTCACTCGGACCAAA
>CANQCS010000242.1 GCA_947589745.1 uncultured Oscillospiraceae bacterium | reverse complement strand
GTGGGCAGCGAGATGAGCGGCGGCGTGGAGGACGTGATGGTCTGGGACTGCGACCTGGGCGACGCCATGCAGGGCATTGAGATCAAGGCCACCCCCAAGCGGGGCGGCTATGTCCGGGGCCTGCGGCTCGTCGACTGCACCGTGGCCCGGGTGCTGATGCACACTGTGGGCTACAACGACGACGGCGTCCCCGCCCCGGATCAGCCCATTTTTGAGGACTGCTCCTTTGAGCGGGTCCGCATCCTGGGCCAGAGCCTGGACCACGACAACGTGCTCCACAGGACCCCGGCCATCGGGCTGGCGGGCTTCTCCAAGCCCGGCCACGAGATCAGGAACATCTCCTTCGTGGACTGCACCCTGGCCCAGGGCAATCTGGGCATCCACATGGACCGCTGCAAGGGGATCACTTTCCAGAATCTCGACTGCGAGTAAAACTGATGCACACAGGGAGGCCCTCATGCGGATCATCATTTCACCTGCCAAGAAGATGCGGGTGGACGTGGACAGCTTTCCGGTGGACGGCCTGCCCCGGTTCCTGCCGGAGACGGAGCGGCTGAAGGCCGCCCTTCAGGCCATGTCCCCCGGGGAGCTCCAGGCCCTCTGGCGGTGCAATGACGCCATCGCGGCGCTGAACGTCGAGCGGCTGCGGGACATGGACCTGCGCCGCCGCCTCACCCCCGCCGTGCTGGCCTATGAGGGCATCCAGTACCAGTACATGGCCCCAAACGTCTTTGAGGTGGGACACCTGGCGTATATCCGGGAGCATCTGCGCATCCTGTCCGGGTTTTACGGCCTGCTGGGGCCCTTTGACGGGGTGGTCCCTTACCGGCTGGAGATGCAGGCGAAGCTGTCCGTGGACGGACACCGGGACCTGTACGGCTTCTGGGGGAGCAGGCTGGCGGACGCTCTGGCGGGCGAGACGGACCTGGTGCTGAACCTGGCCTCCAGGGAGTACAGCCGGGTAGTGGAGCCCCATCTGCCGGCGGGCGTCCGCTTCCTCACCTGCACCTTCGCGGAGCGGAAGGGGGACAAGCTGCTGGAGAAGGGGACAATGTGCAAGATGGCCCGGGGCCAAATGGTCCGCTGGCTGGCGGAGAACCACGTCACCGTCCCGGAGGACATCCGGGCGTTCCGGGACCTGGGATATGAATACGCAGAGGAATATTCTGTCGAAAATCACTACATCTTTATCAAGGGAGGACACTGATATGCTGCAAGCTGGCATGAAAGCCCCTGACTTTACCCTGCCCGACAAGGACGGGGACCCCGTATCCCTGGGCGACTTCGCCGGGAAGAGGGTGGTGCTCTACTTCTATCCCAAGGACAACACCCCCGGCTGCACCCGGCAGGCCTGCGCCTTCGCCGGGGCCTACGAGGAGTTCAAGACCCTGGACGCGGTGGTCATCGGCGTCAGCAAGGACTCCGTGGCCTCCCACCAGAAATTCGCGGACAAGTACGGCCTGCCTTTCATCCTGCTCTCCGACCCGGAGCGGACGGCCATCGAGGCCTACGGCGTGTGGCAGGAGAAGAAGAACTATGGCAAGGTGAGCATGGGCGTGGTCCGCTCCACCTTCATCATCGACGGGAACGGCGTCATCGAGAAGGTCATGCCCAAGGTGAAGCCGGACACCAACGCCGCCGAGGTGCTGGACTATCTGCGGGCGGAGGGCTGAGCGAGATGTGCCTGGCGCAGCGGACGGCGTTGGCGCTTCGCTTTCCCGTGCCGGCACATCCGTCGAAAAGTTGATATGACCCCAATCGAGCCCCGGCCATGTCATCAGGCCGGGGCTCGCTCTGTTCACTGGTTTCTTCTTTGGGACAGGCGCAGCGTCACTGTGAGGGAGATACGAATACCGCAGTGTTCTGGCGGCGGGTCCTCCGGGTATATAACAGCTGCGCCATTACTGAATGTACTGCGCGGCGGCATATCCCACATAGCTGCCATAGTGTACCACATACCACCCCTCATAGGAGCCGTACACCGTCACACGGGCCCCGTTGGGGATGTGGGCGATGACGGGGGCGTCCAGCGTGGGGCGGCTGTGGAGGTTCAGCGTACCGCCGCTGAGGTGTACGGCGCCCTCCCATGGGTCCCTGGGCCAGATAAAAGGAATGTCAAAGTAGTCGGTCAGGCTGAGCACCAGGTTCCGGGCGATCTCCGTGATGTGCCCCTCGATCCACCGGGCGTCCTCCAGGTTGTCGTGGTAGCCGATCTCCAGCAGCACCGACGGGAACCTGGGTTCCCGGACCTCCCCCAGGCCCGTGGTGGGCTGGGTGATGACCCGGCTGGGCTCCGGGTAGATCTGCGCCAGGTTGTTGGCAAAGATCTGGGCCGCCTGCTGGCCGTGAGTGCTGGTGGGGTAGTAGAAGGCGATAATGCCGCGGACGTTTCCGTAGTTCCCCTCCCCGGCCGCGTTGGAGTGGATGGCCAGATAGAAGTCGTAGTAGTCCTGGTTGGCCTGGTGGATGGAGCTGGCGGCGGTCATGTCCGGGGTGTTGCGCCGGTATTGGATGCCGCAGCTGTTGAGATAGGGGATCATGGCGTCCGCCAGTCGGTTCATCCAGTACTCCTCGCTGCCGGTGCCGGTGACATAGATGTTGCTCTCCTGGGTGGAGGGGCTGAGATAGATGATGGGCATAGGGCGATACCTCCTTTTGTTCATCCTATGCCCCAGAGTGCCGGTCCGTGCGAAAAGAAAAATTGAAAACTTTCCAGAAAACTCTTGACAAATCAGGGATTTTTGAGTATACTAAATCTCGCCTGTTTGAGAGAGGCAAGTTATGGCGGCGTAGCTCAGTTGGCCAGAGCATTCGGTTCATACCCGAAGTGTCACCGGTTCGAATCCAGTCGCCGCTA
>CANQCS010000241.1 GCA_947589745.1 uncultured Oscillospiraceae bacterium | reverse complement strand
TCCGCCCTCTGATCGTTCTCTTTCTATTTGTGTAAGCGCCCAGGCAGCCTTTTTGATCCGCCGCTTGGGCGCTTACTGCAAATCGCATTATGTGACCGGTGCATAGATTGATCATTATGAATTGGGGAGTTCTGTGAATGACAGCGAATACACTAAAAACGGAATATATGTCAGACCCTGTGGGAATAGACGTGAAGACACCGTATCTTACATGGCTGTGTGAGGGTGGACTGAAGCAGTTGGCCTATGAGATCAGGGCTTTCCGTAACGATAACAAAATATGGGACAGCGGCAAAGTCGAGAGCGCAGAGATGGGAACGGTTTTTGGCGCTGAACTCCATAGCCGTGACCGCATCAGATGGCAGGTGCGTCTGTGGGATGAGAATGGCACCGCTGGAGAATGGAGCGAGGAAGCCGTTTTTGAGATGGGCCTTCTGGAGCGGAGCGACTATACGGCAAAGTGGATCGTTCCTGAGCCCAAGACGGCCTCCACGGAGCACAAGCCGGCCAGCTATCTGCGCAAGCATTTTACCCTGGAACACAGCGTCGCAGCCGCCCGTCTCTACATAACCTGCCACGGACTTTATGAGGCTTGGATCAACGGCAGGCGCACCGGGGACTTTGTGCTGGCCCCCGGCTCGTCAAGCTATGGGAAGCGTCTGCATGTTCAGGCCTATGACGTGACGGACCTGCTGCGGCCCGGGGAGAATGAGGTACTGGTCATCCTAGGGGACGGTTGGTACCGGAGCTGTTCCGGCGTGGACGGGGACCGAAACCTCTATGGCGAGGATGTGGCACTCTATTTCCAGCTGGAGGCGGACGGGAAGTCCCTGTGTCTTTCCGATGGGACATGGGAGGCCACCCAGGAGGGCCCCATCCGCATGGATGACATGCAGCAGGGCGAGATAGTGGATGCCCGGCGGGAAGAGCTTACGGGTTGGCACGGCGTGTCCATCGGGGACTTCGGCACGGAGAACCTCTGTGCATCCAACTGTGTGCCCATTACCGAGCATGAGCGGTTCTCCGGACGGCTTTTCACCACGCCCAACGGCGAAACGGTGCTGGACTTTGGCCAGAATCTGGCCGGATATGTGGAGTTCACACTCACCGCCCATGAGGGCGACACCCTGACCCTGACCCACGGGGAGACCCTGGATGAAAACGGGAATTTCACCCAGGAGAACTTCCAGGAGCGCAAGCGCCACAAGGAGGGCGGTACCCGCCAGCAGGTGATCTACACCTGCAAGGAGGGGCTGAACCACTACAAAACAAAGTTCTCCATCTGGGGCTTCCGTTATGCCAAGGTGGAGACAGATATTGACCTGACCGGTGCGGAATTTACCGCCGTGGCCGTCTACTCCGACATGGAGCGGCTGGGGTGGTTTGAGTGCGGCAATGAGGATGTAAACCGCTTGGTGGAGAACACCCTCTGGAGCATGAAGTCCAACTTCTGCGACGTGCCCACCGACTGCCCCACCCGGGAGCGGGCCGCTTGGACCGGGGATATGGGGGTGTTCATCGACACGGGACTGTATCTCATGGACTGCACCCCCGTGGTCCGCAAGTGGCTGGGGGAGTGCCGGCTGAACCAGTACCCGGACGGCAAGGTGGCCAACATCGCCCCCAAAAATAACCGGCCCACCTTCACCACCGAGCTGCTGGCGGGGTCCGTGGGCTGGGGCGACGCCTCCATCCTGGTGCCCTGGGCGCTGTACCGGCGGACCGGGGACCGGCGGCTCCTGGAAGAAAACTATGAGATGATGGGCCGCTGGTACGCCTATCTGGAGAGCCGGGCCGGGCAGAAGCCGGGCACCGCGCCCATGGACCTGAATGCGATCCCGGAGCAGTACCGGGCTATGCTCAAGAATCTGCCGCCCCAGGCCCTGGCGGAGATGATGAAGAAATTCGCGCCACCCAAGGCCGAAAAGGAAAATCCCTATGGGGACTACGCCATCGAGACCGGCACGGACTACGGCGAGTGGTGCGAGCCGGATGTGGACTCCGTGGGCGCCATGGGAAAGCCTCAGAGCAAGGTAGCCACCGCCTATTACGCCTGGTCCGGCCGGCTGCTGGCAAAGATCGCCGCCCTGCTGGGGGACGTGGATGGAGCATCCAAGTACGGAGAGATCGCTGAAGGGGCGAAAAACGCCTTCCGCTTCCTGGCCGCGCCGGACGGGGACATCCACTCCGACCGGCAGGCTGAATATGTCCGGGCCATCCAATTCGACCTGCTGGATGAGGACGGGAAAAAGCGGGCAGCGGTGGCGCTGAATGATCTGGTGATCCGCTGTGGGTATCATCTGAACACCGGGTTCCTCTCCACCCCGGCCCTTTGCCCGGTGCTGGCGGAGTACGGGTACACGGACACGGCATACCGACTCCTTTTACAGGACACCATGCCCGGTTGGCTCTATGAGGTCAAGCACGACGCCACCACCATCTGGGAGGACTGGGATGGTGTCAATGAAAAGGGCGAGGTGAAGGCTTCCCTTAACCACTATTCCAAGGGAGCTGTCTGCGGCTGGATTTTCTCCGGCGTCTGCGGCATCCGGGTGGAGAACGGGACCATCCGCATCGCCCCGCAGCCCCATCCGCTGCTGGGCCATGCGAAAGCCTGCTACCGCTCCCCCCTGGGGGGCATCGAAAGCGGCTGGCGCTATGGGCCGGACGGCACCGTCGCCTATACCTTCTCCATCCCCGCCAACGGGGAGGCCGAAGTCGCCCTGCCGGACGGGCGGCGCCTACGGCTGACCGCCGGCGAATACACATTCTGATTCCTTAGCGTTCATCATAAAAACAAAACAGAAAAGGGGAATTACCATGGCAAAGGAAAAACTTACCTCCAGCGAGATCGACGGCGTCCAGTACCGGCGCGCCAAGCTCTGGCAGATCATCCTGGTGGCCTGCAACGCTCTGAACGG
>CANQCS010000240.1 GCA_947589745.1 uncultured Oscillospiraceae bacterium | reverse complement strand
GACAGCACAGAACAGCTCAGCGACACGGTCTACGTGCCGGAGTTTCTGGACCTGAGCGCGGCGGGAGAGATCGAGTCTCTCCAGAGTGCCTGCGCCATCGGCAACAGCATCTTCCTCCTGGCAACTGTCACGGGGGAGGAGGCCAGCGACTCTGTCACCGGCGACGCAACCAGCACCGCTCTGTTCCGTGTGGACACGGACGGGACCGTGGAGCGGCTGACCAACTACGAACCTTTGCCCGTCCCGGAGGGCATGGATGGTTACAGCGACCCCGCGAACATCGCGGCGGGGCCTGGGGACACTCTGTGGGTCACCGAGTACATGACCTACTACAAGCTGGACCTGCCGGAGGACTTTGACCCGGTCTACGGCACCAAATCGAATTATATGACCGACTATACTGAGCGGAAAATGCTCCGCCAGCTGGACACCACTGGCAGCGAGATCACCCGGCTGGACACCACCTATCTGAGCCGGAAACTGGCTCCCGCCGGGACCGGTTTCTCCTACGGCGACAGCTCCAGCGAATATCTCATCGACGGCGAGGGGAACCTATGGACCGCAGCAATCACCGGCCTGTGGGCCGTGGACAGTGAGCTGAACCCGCTGTTCTCCCTGTCCCTGGACGGCGATCCGCCGGTGGTGTTGGGGGACGGCACCGTCGGGAAACTGACCGGCTACCTGGACACGCTTACCGGCACCTCCGGCCATCAGCTCCAGGTGGCGGACATGGAGAGCCAGTCCTGGGAGACGGCCTACCTCCTGCCCGGCGAGGCCTCTAAGGTGTACCCCGGCGGCGGGGACTACCTCTTTTACTACTTGGTCCGCGACACCCTCTACGGCTGCCGGGCCGACACCGCTGTCCCCACGGAAAACGGCCAGCTCCAGGCCGTGGGGGAGGAGCTGCTCAGCTGGATGGACGTGAACATCACCCCCAGCAGCATCGTGTCCTTTACCTTCCTCTCCAACGGGCAGGTGGCGGTGTTCACCCGGGAACAGGAGGACTGGGTCTATTTATTAGAAACAAGATACACCTACGGTCTGGCGCTGCTCACCCCGGCCGAGCGGTCCTCCGTGCCGGAGAAGACCGTCCTCACCTACGGCGTCATGTACATCAGCTCCGAGGAGCGGAAACGGATTGTGGAGTTCAACCGGAACAGCGACGAGTACCACATTGAGATCGTCGACTACTCCGAGTTCAACAACGATGAAGACCCCCTGGGCAGCTACACCCGCCTGGGCGCAGAGATCATGTCCGGGACGATCCCCGATATCCTGTCCACCAACAGCATGCCCATGGAGCAGATGGGTGCCAGGGGGCTGCTGGAGGACCTGTGGCCCTACATCGACAGCGACACGGAGCTGGGGGGCCGGGAGGCCCTGATGACCCGCGTCCTCGAAGCGGCCAGCGACCGGGAGGGGCACCTCTACCAGGTGTTCTCCACCTTCGCCATCAGCACAGTGACGGGCGCGCCCTCCGTGGTAGGGGACCGGATGCGCTGGACCGTGGCGGACCTGGAGGACGCCCTGACAAAGATGCCCGAGGGCTGCGCCATCTTCAGCGAGCTCGACACCGCCCGCAGCGTACTGAGGGATATCCTGAGCTGGAACCTGGCGAAGTTCGTGAACTGGGAGACCGGCGAGTGTTCCTTTGACAGCGGCGAGTTCAGATCCCTGCTCCAGTTCTGCGCTGGGTTCCCCTACGACACCAGCGCCACCCCGACCGGGGGTGACTGGTATAAAGAAATAGACCGCGTCTGCGAGGGCCGGCAGATGCTGATGCAGGCCTACCTCTCGCGCTTCATTAATCTGCAGGTGAACAAGGCCATCTTCGACGGCAGCGTCAGCTATGTGGGCTATCCCATGGAGGACGGCTCCTGCGGCAGCAGCTTCTACCCCGCAAACGGCCTGGGCGTGGCCATCTCCAGTACCTGCGCCCACAAGGAGGGAGCTTGGAGCTTTGTGCGCCAGTTCCTTCTGCCCAGTGTGTCCAAGCGATACGCGGACCTGGAAGGGGTCGATCTGACCCACGGCTGCCTCAACCACGTGGGCTTCTTCACCAACAAAGCGGACTTCGAATTCATGGTCAAGGGGGCCATGACTCCCGTGTACCAGAGGGACGCCCACGGCAACGTGGTGCTGGACAACCACGGACAGCCCATAGAGAAGCCCTTCACGTCTTTCGGCTTCAACGACGGCCGGCGGGTAAAGATCGTGTCCACCACCCAGGAGGAGTACGACCAGTTGATGGCCCTCTACAACGAGATCGACCGGCTCAACAGCTACGACCGGCGCATCTACGACATCATCGCCGACGCGGCGGGCGGATACCTGGCCGGGGACCTCTCCCTGGATACCGTCGTCGCCAACATCCAGAGCCGGGTGGAGTTGTATGTCAATGAGCAGAGGTAATGAAAACGCGGGCGCTTTTCAGGCTCTGTCAGGTGTGGCCCCATACTCTCGCAACACACATTCCGGTACACTGTGGAAAGGTTGCGGGCGATCTGGTGATGATATACCGAATCGACGATTCTCCTGACAACAGACCACGATACCTGCCGCCCATGGCAGTATTCCATCAGCTCCATGGGCAATAAAGGATAAAAGAATCCCTGACCCGCGCCAGGGATTCTTTTATATCTGGATGTTTTCGGTGATCCGACTGGGGAGCGTCCTATTGATCATTGCCGTAAATAGAAAGTACGATCTGCTTCAGCGTACTGGTATCCACTGCGCCTAATATGCTGCATTCATAATGATCTGTCACCCAAACTGCCGCACGATTGTTGGTATTCTCAAACATGTAGATATCCAAGCCGTTTATACTGAAAGTAGTTACTGGCGCATCCGTTTTTTGAAATATGGTTATCCCTTTAGCTAAGCAAGTGCAGAGTCCGTATTTTTGGACAGTAAAAGCTGTAGAATAGAGCCATGG
>CANQCS010000239.1 GCA_947589745.1 uncultured Oscillospiraceae bacterium | reverse complement strand
TACCCCCTCTTTCCTCTTGGGGGTATTATGACACGTTGTTCTATATTGTGCAACCTTTAGTTTTTACGAACCACTAGCTTGAAAATCCTCCCGATCCAGGGGAGGGAGCAGAGCATCCTGTCCCATGTATCCTCAATCCTCCAAATCCTGCAAGATAGCATCCGGAGCCACAGAAAGCGGCATATAGGCCATAACAGAGTAATCGTCATTCATCAGGTAAAGCGCACAGAGATAACCGCTGTCAGGGCCGAGTTTCACCGCCCATTCACACGGGTGTACATCGAAGTCAATGTAAGCCCTCATGCGCTCCACATCCTCCGCAGTTTCGACTACCAGGGAGTACCCGCCATGTTCCCGATAATCCCGATTCTCGCCGTACTCGCGGTCCAAAATAGCGATACTATGGACCAACTCATGGAATACCCGTTTAGGCAGCTTCGATTCCAAAGCGTCTGTTTCACGCTCTGTACCTACCATATAAAGCATGATACAACCATCCTTATAAAAGATTTAGCCCATGGAGCACAGGCCCCATGAGCTATCAGGATTAGGATATATATTTGCTTGAAACGGAAATACCGGAGGATACCCCGCGACCAATAGAACGGAAATGACCAAGACCAAAGAAAATGACCCTGGATTGTGTCGGAAAAACACACTTGACATATTCCGTTAAAATGGGATAGCGCGGCTGGTCATCACGAGCCATTTTCGCGGCGCAGGAAATTTTATACCGGAGATAGCGCCTCTCCACAACTTCAGAAAACGGAAAAATAGCGGAATGGTAATTGAGGCTATCCCGCTGTTCAACACTATTTTACCCAGTCAAGCCATATCACGCTCTCCGTGATGATGGGTGGTCAAGCATCACCTCCACCAATCAATCCCACGTCCAGTGGGATATCACCAGGAACCGCACATGAGTAAGCATTGCTTGCCCACGTTATCAGAAATTTCTGATTACCATGTGCGGCTTTTTGTTTGTGATAGGCAGGACAGCCAAAGAGGATAAAATGACCCGTTTTTGCGAGCTGGAGAGGCAGTAGCGCCTCGCCAAAGCGGTGAGATAGCCGGGATAGGGACGAAAGCCATACCTCATTTGCAATGATATATCCTATTCCAAATCTATCCCCCAAATTTGCCTTTTCTTTGTGTCAAGACTAAAATTGAATGGAGGTGCGGAAAAATGCCGAACTTGATGGGAGCAAAGCCGTACTTGCAGATCAAGACGGCGAGCCGTGTCACGGGGCTTTCGGAGTATTTCCTCCGTGCTGGATGCAGAACGGGGAGTATATTCCACACGTGCGCTGTGGCAGGACTTACATGATCGACATGGTGCGGCTTCTATGACAGATGGGCGCTGACGAACCAATGGGAGGCAAGAAGAATGGCGACGGCAGCAACTGAGCCCGTGCGGGATCGCGGCACTGTCGAGCGTTTTGCCTTTTCTCCGTCCGAGGCTGCCGAGGCGCTGGGGGTATCCCGCCCCACGGTCTATCAGCTGATGCACCGGGCTGACTTCCCGTCGTTCAAAGTTGGCTCTCGAACGCTGATTTCGGCGGAGGGCCTGCGGCGGTGGGTGGAGGCCCAGGCAGGGATGGGGCAATGCGGATGAAGAATAAGCAAAAGCCCCGCCGGGTGCTGGCACACCTGGCAGGGCGGCGGAACCGGGGCAGCTTCACAGGCGGGCCACCGACTCCAGCACCATCATAACACAGCGTGGAGAGACCGGCAAGGGGGGTGTAATACAATAACTTGCAGCTAAAATACGCCCTCGCCTACTCCGATCTAGGCCTGTCGGTGTTCCCGTGTGAGGCTGGTGGAAAGAAGCCTGCCACCCGGCACGGTTGCCGGGACGCCACCACAGGCCCCAAACAAATCCGCGCCTGGTGGTCCAACAGGCCGTACAATATCGGCCTCGCCACCGGCAGCGGCGGCGTTCACTACTTTTTCCGCTGCGATGACCCGGCCCTGACCGTGGACGTAGAGTTTGCCTCAGGTCTGGACTACCAAGGGGACGGTGGTTATGTGATCGCCACGGGCAACGTTCACGCCAGCGGATGGGAATATCAGTGGGAGGTGGAGCACACACCGAACAACTGCGAGCTTGCCCCGCTCCCTGAATGGCTCCACCGGCTCATGCTGGCCGGAGGGAAACGACCCGCCGCGAAAGAGAGCTCCAAGGAAGCCCCCGTCCGATGGTATGAGGGACAGCGGAACGACGGGCTTTTCCATTTGGCCTGTTCTCTCCGGGCAAAGGGACTGACTGAGGCGGGGATCACCGCCGTGCTGCTGGAGGAGAATGCGGGCCGATGCGTCCCGCCGCTGCCAGAGAAAGAGATATGGACCATCGCCGCGAGTGCTGGGCGGTACCCGCGTGGAGAAGTCAAGGGAGTATCGGCTTCAGGTGCTGTAAAAATATCTCTCGGCCTTAAAAATATATCTCCCATTTTTCAGCGAAATATGATACACTAAGAATATTACATCTTCCCCATGGAGGTATCTCTATGACGGACTTGGAACGGCGGACTGCCGCCGCTGGATTCGCGGCTGACTGGAAGGGCCGCGGCGACGAGAAGCAGGAAACCCAGGCTTTCTGGCTGGCGCTCCTGCAAAAGGTCTACGGCGTCGCGGAGCCGGAGAAGTACATCTCCTTCGAGCTCCCCGTCAAGCTGGACCACACCAGCTTCATCGACGGCTATCTCCCCGAGACCCGCGTGCTGATCGAGCAGAAGGGCCGGGACATCGACCTGTCCAAGGGCTACAAGCAGTCCGACGGCAGTATGCTCACCCCCTTCCAGCAGGCGCGGCGCTACGCCGGATATCTGCCCCACGACCAGAATCCCCGGTGGATCGTGGTCTGCAACTTCCGTGAGTTCCGCATCCACGACATGAACCGGCCCAACGACGAGCCGGAAATTCTCCTGCTGGCGGACCTGGAGAAGGAGTA
>CANQCS010000238.1 GCA_947589745.1 uncultured Oscillospiraceae bacterium | reverse complement strand
GCCGCCCGCATCATCTACTCCAAGCGCGACGAGTTTGCCTCCCGCCGGCCCATCGACGTGATCGCCGCCAACCGGCCGATCATCATCATGGACGAGCCACAGAAGATGGGCGGTGCCGTGACCCAGGCGGCGCTGAAAAAGTTCCATCCCCTGTTTACCCTGAACTACTCCGCCACCCATGCCAAGCAGCATGATCTGGTCTATGTGCTAGACGCTCTGGACGCCTTCAACAAGCGGCTGGTGAAAAAGATCGAGGTCAAGGGGTTCGAGGTCAAAAACCTTCGGGGCACAGACCACTACCTGTTCCTGGAGAGCATCGTGCTGTCCAGCGACAAGGCACCCCGCGCCCGGCTGGAGTTTGAGATCATGCAGGGCACCGGCCCGAAACGGAAAATGCATATATGCAGTGTGGAAGATAACCTCTACGAGATGTCCGGCCACATGGAGCAGTATCGAGGCTACACCATTTCGGATATTGACCCGGAGCGCCGGCTGGTCACCTTTACAAACGGGGAAAATATCGAAATTGGAGAAGTACAGGGCGACGTCTCCGAGCGGGATATGCGCCGCATCCAGATCCGTGAGACCATCGAATCCCATTTTCAGAAGGAGGAACAGCTCTTTGACCAGGGGATCAAAACGCTGTCACTGTTCTTCATTGACGAGGTAGCCCGCTACCGCGTGTACGGCGATGACGGCGAGGAGCTGCTGGGAGAATACGGGCAGTTCTTCGAACAGGAGTATCTGGATGTGCTCAATGAGCACCTCACTCTGGAGCAGACGCCATATCAGGAGTATCTCCGCAAATTCTGCGCCGACCCGCATCTGGCTCACAGAGGGTATTTCAGCATCGACAAGAAGACCGGCCGCAGTGTGGACAGTGAGGTCAAGCGAGGGGCCGAATTCTCTGACGATATCTCCGCCTATGACTTGATTTTGAAAAACAAGGAGCGCCTGCTGTCCTTTGACGAGCCTACTCGTTTCATCTTTTCCCACTCCGCCCTTCGTGAGGGCTGGGATAACCCCAATGTGTTCCAGATCTGCACCCTAAAGCATTCTGACAGCCAGACTGCCAAGCGCCAGGAGGTTGGGCGCGGACTGCGTCTGTGTGTGGACCAGAGCGGCGGGCGGATGGACACCACAGTCTGTGGAGATGCCGTCCATGACATCAACAAGTTGACCGTGATCGCCAGTGAGAGCTACGCCGGATTTGTTTCCGATCTACAGCGAGACATCAAGAAGGATCTCTACGACCGGCCCACAAAGGCTTCCATTGAATATTTTGCAGGTAAGAGCGTCAAGGTGGATGGACAGCCTGTCACGCTGACGGACCGGCAAGCCAGGACGATCTACCAATACCTGGTCAGGAACGCCTATATTGATACGGATGATGCTGTGACCCAGGATTATCGAGATGCCGTGTCCAACGGCACTTTGGCGCCGCTGCCCGGCGAACTGAAACCTATGGAGGCTGGTATCCATCAACTGGTCCAGGCCATCTTTGACGAAAGCGTCTTTAAGCAGATGATTGAAGACGCCGGCACACCGAAGGTCCTAGAGAACCCTCTCAATGGGGACAACTTTGCAAAATTCCGGCCTATGTGGGACTGCATCAATCACAAGTACGCCTACCGGGTAACAGCGTTGGACAGCAGCGAACTGATCCGCAGGTCTATCACCAGCATTGACGCCGAATTGCATGTGACAGAACTGAAATACGTCACGACTGTCGGCCAGCAGCAGGCTACCATGGACCAATATGCGCTGGAGCGCGGCGAGACCTTTGAAAGCACCCGGTCTGAGACAAAGACGTTGCAACGCAGCGCCATTGGACAGATTCCGTATGACCTGATCGGGAAGATCGCAGCTGGAACCATGCTGACTCGCAAAACCGTGGCGTCTATCCTGAGCGGCATTCGCCTGGACAAATTTTACGGATTCAAAAACAATCCAGAAGAGTTCATCACAAAAGCGATCAGACTGATTGAAAATGTAAAGTCTGACCTTGTGGTCGACGGAGTGGAGTATCACGAAATTGAGGGCTGCTACGAGGATGAGATATTCGAGTCCAAAAAGGCACCACAGAATTTTGAAAAAGCTTTCCGTGCGAAAAAACACATCCAGGACTATGTATTTACGGACGGCCTTGCGGATAAGAGCGTAGAGCGCAGATTTGCGGAGGATCTGGACAAGGCGCAGGAGGTCTGTGTCTACGCCAAGCTGCCCAGGGCCTACCAGATCCCGACGCCCGTAGGGAACTATTCTCCAGATTGGGCCGTCATGTTTCACAAGGGAAGCGTGAGACATATCTACTTCCTGGCGGAAACCAAGGGATCGTTGGAGGCGGAGGACCTCCGCCCGATAGAAGCCGCCAAAATTGCCTGCGCCAAGAAACTCTTCAATGAGATGTCCGCCAGCAAGGTACGGTATGATGCTGTGACGAATTACCAAAGCCTGCTGGACAGAATACAGGATATTCCCTAACTTCTCCTCCTACACCGTCCTATCAAGCGGACATGATGTTCTCTAGACCAGCTGGACCTACAGCTGTAATACTAATCTTCAATAAAAAAAGATAAAATCCAAGAACGAGCAGTGATGCTGCGAATGGTCTGGGGAGCGAGACGGCAGATAGACTCACAAAGGCGGTCCACAACTTTCTCCAACGTGGCGAACACCTCATTTCGGAAGCCGATCCGGCGCAGCTCTTTCCAGATCTGTTCGACAGGGTTCATCTCCGGAGTATATGGCGGAAGGAAGAACAACTTGATGTTATCAGGCAGACGAAGGGCGTCGGACTTATGCCAGGCGGCGCCGTCGCAGCACAGGAGGATCGTGTCATCAGGATACCGCTTGGAGAGTTCCTGGAGAAAGATATTCATACACGCTGTATTGCAGTATGGCAGGACCAGAAAAAATGACTCCCCAGTCACCGGCTCCACCGCTCCATATGC
>CANQCS010000237.1 GCA_947589745.1 uncultured Oscillospiraceae bacterium | reverse complement strand
CCGTTCAGAGCGTTGCAGGCCACCAGGATGATCTGCCAGAGCTTGGCGCGCCGGTACTGGACGCCGTCGATCTCGCTTGAGGTAAGTTTTTCCTTTGCCATGGTAATTCCCCTTTCCTGTTTTGTTTTTTTATGATCAATGCTAAGGAATCACAGTGTGTATTCGCCGACGGTCAGCCGCAGGCGCCGCCCGTCCGGCAGGCTGACCTCTGCCTCCCCGTTGGCGGGGATGGAAAAGGTATAGGTGACGGCGCCGTCCGGTCCATAGCGCCAGCCGCTTTCAATGTCCCCCAGCGGCGATTGATAGCGCGCTTTGGCGTATCCCAGCAGTGGGTTGGGCTGCGGGGCGATGCGGATGGTCCCGTTCTCCACCCGGATGCCGCAGACGCCGGAGAAAAGCCAGCCGCAGACAGCTCCCTTGGAATAGTGGTTGAGGGAAGCCTTCACCTCGCCCTTTTCATTGACACCATCCCAGTCCTCCCAGATGGTGGTGGCGTCGTGCTTGACCTCATAGAGCCAACCGGGCATGGTGTCCTGTAAAAGGAGTCGGTATGCCGTGTCCGTGTACCCGTACTCCGCCAGCACCGGGCAAAGGGCCGGGGTGGAGAGGAACCCGGTGTTCAGATGATACCCACAGCGGATCACCAGATCATTCAGCGCCACCGCTGCCCGCTTTTTCCCGTCCTCATCCAGCAGGTCGAATTGGATGGCCCGGACATATTCAGCCTGCCGGTCGGAGTGGATGTCCCCGTCCGGCGCGGCCAGGAAGCGGAAGGCGTTTTTCGCCCCTTCAGCGATCTCTCCGTACTTGGATGCTCCATCCACGTCCCCCAGCAGGGCGGCGATCTTTGCCAGCAGCCGGCCGGACCAGGCGTAATAGGCGGTGGCTACCTTGCTCTGAGGCTTTCCCATGGCGCCCACGGAGTCCACATCCGGCTCGCACCACTCGCCGTAGTCCGTGCCGGTCTCGATGGCGTAGTCCCCATAGGGATTTTCCTTTTCGGCCTTGGGTGGCGCGAATTTCTTCATCATCTCCGCCAGGGCCTGGGGCGGCAGATTCTTGAGCATAGCCCGGTACTGCTCCGGGATCGCATTCAGGTCCATGGGCGCGGTGCCCGGCTTCTGCCCGGCCCGGCTCTCCAGATAGGCGTACCAGCGGCCCATCATCTCATAGTTTTCTTCCAGGAGCCGCCGGTCCCCGGTCCGCCGGTACAGCGCCCAGGGCACCAGGATGGAGGCGTCGCCCCAGCCCACGGACCCCGCCAGCAGCTCGGTGGTGAAGGTGGGCCGGTTATTTTTGGGGGCGATGTTGGCCACCTTGCCGTCCGGGTACTGGTTCAGCCGGCACTCCCCCAGCCACTTGCGGACCACGGGGGTGCAGTCCATGAGATACAGTCCCGTGTCGATGAACACCCCCATATCCCCGGTCCAAGCGGCCCGCTCCCGGGTGGGGCAGTCGGTGGGCACGTCGCAGAAGTTGGACTTCATGCTCCAGAGGGTGTTCTCCACCAAGCGGTTTACATCCTCATTGCCGCACTCAAACCACCCCAGCCGCTCCATGTCGGAGTAGACGGCCACGGCGGTAAATTCCGCACCGGTCAGGTCAATATCTGTCTCCACCTTGGCATAACGGAAGCCCCAGATGGAGAACTTTGTTTTGTAGTGGTTCAGCCCCTCCTTGCAGGTGTAGATCACCTGCTGGCGGGTGCCGCCCTCCTTGTGGCGCTGGCGGTCCTGGAAGTTCTTCTGGGTGAAGTTCCCGTTTTCGTCCAGGGTCTCTCCGTGGGTCAGGGTCAGGGTGTCGCCCTCATGGGCGGTGAGTGTGAACTCCACATATCCCGCTAGATTCTGGCCGAAGTCCAACACCGTTTCGCCGTTTGGCGTGGTGAGAAGCCGTCCTGGAAACCGCTCATGTTCGGTAATGGGCACACAGTTGGATGCACAGAGGTTCTCCGTGCCGAAGTCTCCAAGGGACACGCCGTGCCACCCCGTAAGTTCTTCCCGCCGGGCGTCCACAACCTCGCCCTGCTGCATGTCGTCCATGCGGATGGGGCCCTCCTGGGTGGCCTCCCAGGTCTCGTCGGAGAGGCATAGGGGTTTTCCGTCCGTCTCCAGCTGGAAATAGAGCGCCACGTCCTCGCCATAGAGGTTCCGATCCCCGTCCACGCCGGAACAGCTCCGGTACCAACCATCCCCTAGGATGACCAGCACCTCATTCTCCCCGGGCCGCAGCAGGTCCGTCACGTCATAGGTCTGAACATGCAGGCGTTTTCCATAGCTTGACGAGCCGGGGGCCAGTACAAAGTCCCCAACGCGCTTGCCGTTGATCCAAGCCTCATAAAGTCCGTGGCAGGTTATGTAGAGGCGGGCGGCTGCGACGCCGTGTTCCAGGGTAAAATGCTTGCGCAGATAGCTGGCCGGCTTGTGCTCCGTGGAGGCAGTCTTGGGCTCAGGAACGATCCACTTTGCCGTATAGTCGCTCCGCTCCAGAAGGCCCATCTCAAAAACGGCTTCCTCGCTCCATTCTCCAGCGGTGCCATTCTCATCCCACAGACGCACCTGCCATCTGATGCGGTCACGGCTATGGAGTTCAGCGCCAAAAACCGTTCCCATCTCCGCGCTCTCGACTTTGCCGCTGTCCCATATCTCATTGCCGCCGCAGAAAGCCCTGATCTCATAAGCCGACTGCCTCAGCCCACCCTCGCACAGCCATGTGAGATACGGTGTCTTGACGTCTATTCCCACAGGGTCAGACATATATTCCGTTTTTAGTGTATTCGCTGTCATTCACAGCACTCCCTATTAAAAATTGCAGATCTAAGCATCGGCCATATTGTGACCTTCGATGACCGCCTCTTGCTGTAAGGTAAAAAGCGGATGAAGAAATGATGAAAAGACTGAAGGTATCCTGCGCTTCGAAGTAAGCGCCCAAGCGGCGGATCAAAAAGGCTGCCTGGGCGCTTACACAAATAGAAAGAGAACGATCAGAGGGCGGA
>CANQCS010000236.1 GCA_947589745.1 uncultured Oscillospiraceae bacterium | reverse complement strand
AGAGAAGAGCCCCGGTTTCCCGGGACCCCTCCCTTTGTGTAATGATCAGTCGTCGAACATCTTGCAGCTTGCCTTGCAGTAGGGATACGGACCTCCACAGGCCCTGCAACCCGCGGGCGGCATGTCGTTCTTGAAGATCAGGTAGCTGTCACCCCTTTCATCCTGTACGAGCTCCATCGGGTCTCCGCTCTCGTACTCATATTCCATTTCGTCAATTTCCCATCCACACGACGGGCAGGCATAAATATCACATCCACCTTCAGGGTCTTTCTTGCGATCCATGACCGCTCCGCATTTGTTGCAAATTGCATAGCCTTTATTGAGATAGTCCATCAGTTCACTACCTGCCGGCTTGATGATCCGCTTTCCTTTCTTACGCACTTTCATTACCTCCTGTTAATCGGGGAAGTCATCGTATATATTATACAATGCTTCCTGTATTAAGTCGAGAGATAAATAAGAGCTCTTTTCATCTCCATAAAGGGGATTGCAAATTAAGCGGAAACCAGAAAACGAAGAGACCGTGTTATTTGCACAGCCCCCTCGTTTGGCAGCCTTAACCCTTACGGCACGGTTTGAAGCGGTTGATCAGATTCTTGAACACCGATGATGTAATCGTTCCCTCCTTCTCGAACTCGAATCCCATCTTCATCCAAGTGTTGTAGAACATCAAGGGGAACATCAGCTCCGCCACCCCAAGACCAAGCTTCACGTACCGATCAACGGACCCGTCCTTGAGCTGACTCTTTCGGAATGCCTCTTCGCGTTCACGGTCGATATCTTCCATGGACCGGCGCTGACGCTTATCCTCTGCCTCAATCTCAGTCTTGATCTCTTCGATACGGAGCTTGTGTAGAGTGGACAAAATGCTGACCGCCTTCGATTTCTCCTCGCTCCCGGTTTCCAGGGATTTCAGATTCTCGATTTCAGTTTCAATCACTCCATCCAGCAAATTCTTAATCTCTGACATTTGCTTGTCTCCTTTCACATTTAAGTTTGGGCTCCATAATAGCCGCTGTCATTCGTGCGAAAGAAAGTCTTCTGCTCGAACCATAAATGTGACGTACTTTTGATGAACGACATTTGCCACATCCGTGCTCAACTCCAAAAAGAGATAAGGAGCATCAGTGGGGTCAGAGCGGTCAACCCGAAGATTTCCGAATGTTTTCGGACGAAATAAAGCTCGGCCAATGAGAATGCCGACAATCAAGCAGACAAGGCCGACAAGAACGAACTTCACAGCTACACCTCCGAACCTATTTTTCCAAAATTCTCTCCCGGGATTTTTTCAGATAACAATTTAGCACCTTTTCCCGTCACCTGCGTATGGAAAAATTGAAGAGAAAGAGCCGTTGTTACACGACTCTAACCCTTTCATTTTACCATTTTGATTTTGTTCCGGCGGAGTTCCTCCTTAATGCTCTCAGTTTTCGCCAAAGCAGCCTGCCGGATTTTAGGGTTGGACAGTACCGCCGCCGTTACACAGATCACGGGGACGATCACCTGTCCAATCCAAAGCCTGAGTTCTCTGCTGGCCTCGATTTGCTTATAGGTCATAAAGTTTTACCTCCTTTCCACAAAAGGACTTGGATTTTTCGCGTGAAAACAGAAAGGCCCCTGCCATTTCTGACAAGGGCCCTCCGCTTTAGGGGATGATGTGTTCCATTGAAATCTTGACCAGGTCACCGCCGCGACGATTGTAGAATGTCAGAGGCACAGAGTCATGCTCAATAACAATGTCGATGATCTGCTGTACCTGATCCGATCTACCAAGCCAATAGATTGAATAAGCCGACAACGCAAATCCGGCGATTGCTGAGATGACATGTGCTCCGACACCATAAAACGTCCGAACGCCTTTCTTAGCTTTCATGAAAACACCTCCTTTCCATAAAGGCAGCTGAAACAATTGCGGAACTACTCTCGAATAGTATTCAGCAACCAGAAGAACCGTCTGTACCGGTCATAGTAGACATCCCGGCAACAAGGAATGCCGAGCTGCATCTTTAGTACCTCGTAGGACAGGCCCTCGGTGACTGCCCGAAGAATATAAGTTGCAAGCTCCGGGTCGGCCCCATGAGCAGCTTGCTCGACCATCTCCATCCGGTTCCCGAAGTAGACACGGGACTCTGCGCACCGTTCGGTCGGGTCCCCTTTCATCTGGCCGCTATGTACGAAGATAGCCAAGTCAGCAGGCCGGCGGCTCAGACCATCCAAAGCATTGTAAGCCTGCTTCCAGATAGGATACTGAAGGCAGAAATGCTTGAGCTCGTAGTAGCGGTGACGTTCGAGCCAGTATTTGTTTCTGCTTGAGACTTCGGGGCGAATCGTTGTTCCCATTACCGTTTTTCTCCTTTCCATACATAGCCGGTCTCTTCGTAGAGGCGCTTTGGGGAAATATAAAAATTGATACGGCCATACCGGCTGTTCATTTGCTCGATGCTGGTGATCAGTTCGCCGTTTCGAGTCGCTTTGCCGATTGGAAGCCATCCGGCAATGATCCCAGCCCGGACCCAGGAAGCATCCTTACCGTAGACACGGGCTGCTACTGCCACAGGGACTGAACCTACACCGAGCTCAATTTCATCCATTTTCGTTCACCTCCTTCTAAGAGCCATTCTAGGTTTCGAGTCGCTTTTTGTGAAAATCAAGTCGATCAAAAGCAAAGAGCCCCTGTTCAGGGCTCCTGCTCTTCGGAAGGGAAACACTCCCTCAGAAACTTGATTTCATCCCGGTCGTAGCCCATCTCGGTCAATTCGTCATCCGTCATCTCCGGGACATGGCTCTCATACCAGCATTTCATCGCACTCATTGTGCCTCACCTCCATGATAGTCACTGCATTTCTCGCGAAAAAAGCAAAGAGCCCCCAAACAGGGGCTCTCAGGCTCATCCTCGTTTCATGACCAGCATTCCTTCATAATTGACAGTGTCCTCAAACTCCAAATGTTTCGCAAAGTCTTTATACTAATCCCAAATAAGAATTGCAAAGCACAAGAAGATAAGGTATAATAAAGGGGAGAAGAAGGGGGAGATGATGA
>CANQCS010000235.1 GCA_947589745.1 uncultured Oscillospiraceae bacterium | reverse complement strand
CTTCCGTCTCAGACGCGGGCGTATAGACCGGGCCGGTGGGGGCCATGCCGATCTTCGGCGGCGTTTTTGCCGTGGCGCGGATGATCCTCACCGCCTGCCCATGGGCCAGCATCACATGGCGGGTGAGCTGCGCCAGCTTCGCCGGGTCAGCTGTTTTTATAAACGGGGCGTTGACCCCGCTGATATAGCCGCGACCGATAAACATCTGCATCTCGTTGAAGGTGATCCACCATGTCACCAGGTCGGAAAGAGCATCCACAACGGTGCGCACATATTCTCCGAACCACGAAACGATCTGCTCATTTTCCCAGCCGCCAGCCTCGTGGGCCCACAGCGGCAGGTCCCAGTGGTATAGAGTTACGATAGGCTCGATGCCCGCGTCCCGGAGCGCCTCGACCAACTCCCGGTAGAAGGCGATACCCTTGGGGTTTACTTGCCCCGGCTGAGGCATCACCCTGGACCAGCTGACAGAGAAGCGATAGGAATTCAGGCCCAGCTGACCCATGAGGGAGACATCTTCTCTCCAGCGATGATAATGATCGCAAGCCACATGGGGCGTCTCACCATGGGCGATATGGTCCGCCAGAATGGCGGGGTCATCCCAGATACTGGGACTCCTCCCGCCCTCCAGATAAGCGCCCTCTATCTGTGTGGCGGCGCTGGCCGCACCCCAGAGGAAATTCTTTTGAAAACTCATACGATCACACTTTCTGCTCAAAGATCACGGCTTATTTTTATTGTGCAGCCACTTCGCACTGAGTTCCAAGCTCTTGACAGGGTCCTTGTCCACCCAGTTTTTATGGCTCTCCAATATGACGTCCTCCACACCGTTGTCACGGGCGATCTCCCACAGCCCGTTCAGATCCATGTTGCCTGTGCCCAGCTCCATGCTGTCCGCCTTCAGGATCGGTGTCATGGCAGGGCCGGATTGACGGGTTCCCCGGTCGTTGATGTGCCAGAGCTTCATACGCGGTCCCAGCTTACGCATCCATGCGCTGGCATCCGCTCCGCCGTCGGTGAACCAGTAACTGTCAAACTCAAAGCCCACCAATTCCGGGTCGGTTTCCGAGAGGATGACGTCGTATGCACGGACACCGGCTCTCAGCGGAAGGAGCTCCACATTGTGGTTATGATAAAGAAGCGTCATTGCAGCACTTTTAAGGGTTTCCCCTGCTTTATTGAGGCGCTGTGCCAGCTCCAGAACGGTCTTTTCATCCGTGTAGTCAAAGCGATACATACCGGTAATGACGATCTTGTCCGTCTTGAATCCCTTTGCCTCCCCGATGACCGTATCCGGCTCCCGCTCCAGCGAACCCAGATCCGTGTGGAGACTGGGGACCGTGAGGCCTGCCTCTGAGAGGAGGGACTGCCAGTTAAGTTTCCCTCCGTTTCCCGTGGGCATTCCGGCGGCCCGTGTCAGAGCGCGGACCATGAAGGAGCTGGGGTGGATCATAAAGCGGTTGAGCTCCACCCCATCGTATCCCGCAGCCTTGATGCGCCGCATTGTCTCCTTTGCTTGGACCTCGCTCTTTGTTACAGTACCGAGCATGATCTGCTGAACGTAAGTATTCACGGCTCACCCTTCCTTCTTGGCGGCGCCCTTCCTGTCAGCGATGCGCTTCTGGACGTTGACCATCTCCGCCTTGTCCAGCTTGCAGTGGCGCATGGCCAGCAGCGTGCAGATCCAACCAATAATGGCCAGACCGTACCGCAGGAACATCGTCATCCAGAAGATGGGGGCAGTGGGAGAATCGCCGGGCTGCGGCAGGGTTTCCGTATAGCCGATCAGCGCCACACAGCCGGTGGCGATCAGCGCGGAGAAGGAGGAGACGATCTTGTCGATCAGGCTGTAGGTACCGGAGACCACAGCGGGAATGTACTTACCGGAGCGGTCCAGCTCGTAGTCGATAACATCGGCCATAAAAGCAGTGCCGGCAGTGGTGCCAGCCATCATGAAGCCGTTGCAGACAAGCGTCAGCAGAATATACAGGACCATCGTCAAACCAAAATGCGCGATAGAAGTCGTGCCAACGGTGAAGAAGGAGACGATGAAGAATACGATCATTACAACGTTGGCATAGATGCAGTATTTTGCCCAAGCTACGATGGATTCCTTGTTGCCGTGCTTGCCGCAGTACCGGGCGCCAACGATGGCAAAGACGATAGAGGGCAGCATGCCTCCTACGGAGAGGTACGTCGCGATGGTCATGTTGCCGATCAGGATGCCGGAGAGCATGGTGGCCACGATAGCGGCGCTGCTGGCCTGCTGGGCGATCTTATCAGAGGCAGCGGAGATGATATAGGCCTGCAGGGGCTTGTTGTGGGCGAGTACGTTGACCATGTCCTTCCACTTGAGCCGCTCATTGGCCTTGTTCGTGCCCTTGAAGTTTTCCGGCTTGTCATAGGCCGACACGCCTATGCAGGTGAGGATCACACCCAGCAAGGATACAAGGACCGTGACGGTAGCGGCGGCGGTAAGGTATGCCTGATTGTAGTTAGCCACATACTCGCCAGCGTCATTCATGGAGAAGGAACCGTATTTGGGCAGGAGCACGGTGTTCAATATGATCGTGAACGCCATTGGAACGATATAATTGAAAACTGTGTTCCATACTCCCACGGTAGGACGCTGCTTCGGGTCGTTGGTGATCAGCGGGCCGATGGTCTGCGCGGTCATATTTACGATCGTGTAGCCGATGACATAGAGCATGTAGGTGGCCAGGAACATGGCAACTCCAAAGCCCTTGCTGGCGGTCCAGGAGAACATCGCCATAACGCCAAGGGACTGGACGAGCCACCCTAAGAGCATCAGCGGACGTATCTTGCCCCAGCGCGTGTTGACGCGGTCATAAAGGAACGCCAGAAGCGGGTCGGTGATAGCATCAAAGATACGCGTAAATGTCAGCAGTCCTCCCACGGCCACGGTCGCGATCCCGAAGCCGATATTCGCGGCGTAAGAGGCCTGGCCGATCAGAGTGTAGATCGCCATGCCGTTCAGAGCGTTGCAGGCCACCAGGATGATCTGCCAGAGCTTGGCGCGCCGGTACTGGACGCCGTCGATCTCGCT
>CANQCS010000234.1 GCA_947589745.1 uncultured Oscillospiraceae bacterium | reverse complement strand
CGTAGCCGCGATTTTCTGCACATAAATTTCTTCAGGACTGAAAATTATCGCCTTCACGGTGGATGCGCTCATAAAGCTGGCAATGTGCGAACCCCCTAAGTACAGATCCTTGTTTACATATTCCTGTCTGATTCAGGAATCCGAGATACAAAAATGTACTCCTGCACTCGGAACATTCCTTGTTTAATTTTGCACACAATGTATTCGTAGTGCAATTTGTAATATAAAAGGATGGACGCTAAGGAACTGAGACATATGGCGCGATTCGGAGAGTGGAAGGAAAAATCAGCATCGTGTCGGAGTAGTGAAAAGCTGTACGGGCATGCGACAAAGTGGAGGGTATCGCCTTTAAGTCATATCATATGGGAGAAGGTGATGCTGGAGGAAACCAGCAGAAAATGAAATGACAGGCCCAGAGAGCGACGGCACAGGGAGCCATTTTGTGGGAGTATCTCTATTCAACTTGAGCAGTTGGATTGCTCATTCCGGGTTGTCCCCCTTCCCATTCTGAGCAGAAAGCTACTCAATTTCGTCGGTCGAAGTGATTCCACTGAGCGACGAAAGCTTTATGTTGAAGTAATAGAGTGGTGAGCAATAAATTTTGCATAAATACTGGTGAATATGACCGACAAATCTTGTTTGATTCGACAAAACTGAAAAAAATATACATAGCTTGTCACAATCTTCACCGCTGAAAACATTATAATATAGAGTGAAAATAAGACTATAATAGCCGCTGGATGGGAAAAGACAGAAGGCACAGAAGCTTATTCCCTAAATTATGAATTGCTACGTCAGAGGCATATATGCCCAGTTCTTCTGATGATGCCTTGGAGCGTAGCGAAAAGGGGGGTGATGAGGCTGAAACATTATAAATTGGTCTAAAACAACGCGAAATCAAAAAAGCGCACAAAACAAGGCCCAGCCACCGGAATCTTATTGCACATTATCCCATCCCAGATAAAGAATAGGCCAAGGATTTAACCTCGATATCTGCACGTAGGCGGCGAAACGACGGCGATTCTATTACATTACGCCGAGAGTTCATTAAGCTAAAACAAATTATAACGTGCTGCGCTAAACCAATAGAGTTTCATCCTCTTTGGTGCTTTGGAGCGCAGTGGAAAGGAATGGTCACAATTATGGACAAAGCAATTATCAGAGATGATCCCCTATCCTATTACATTGTTACGGGAAGTAATGTAAATTTGCGTAAAGCGCCATCTTTGAACGGTTACGTAATTGGATATCTGCAGATTGGCGATGATGTCCACAATATTGTCTGCCCGACGTCACCATATGAGGGGCAGGCTGTAGTTCAGGCTGATGGATATACGTGGCTTTACGTCTATGTTCAAAGCGGGAGTCTCCAGGGGGCAAATGGATGGGTTGCAAGCGCCTATCTGAAACGAAAATATGAACCATAACAATATTTTTTGTAATGAATCATCTTGTTATGCAACTGACTATGAGATAAAGAAAATTTTTCCTCTATTATTTTCCCTGTGCGCCCTGCTTTTACTGGCCTCCTGCGACAGCCGGGGGGATGTACAGGACGCGCCCGACGCGGCAGGTACTGCCGCCACGGAAGCAGTACCGCCGGATGACGGCATGACGGATAAGCTGTATGTGGACACCTTTTATCCCTTTTCCGGGGAATATACGGTCACGGATGCGGCCCGGATCGGCAATAGGCTGCTGCTCTTGGGGCAGGTAATTGCGGAGGATAGGGATAAGGATGCGGATATCCTCGTGCAGAAGGCGTTCCGCTCAGCCCTGCGCTTCGCGGACTACGCCCTGGACGATACGGGCCGGGCCTCCCTCACCCTGGGGGAGGAGGTCGCTGCCGGGGAAGATACGATCCTCAGCGTCGCCGCCGGTGGGGACGGGTCCTTCTACGCCCTCGCCGCCGCTGCCGGGGAGGATGGCGGCGCGGACTGCGCTCTGCTCCGTTACGACGAACAGGGCCAGACCCTGGGCAGCGTCTCTTTCTTCCTCCCCACGCCGCCCTGGTTTATCGGGGATCTCCAGGTGACAGAGGACGGGACCGCCATCATCAACGGATACACCGTCCTGTATGTGCTCTCCGGCGGCGAGGTGACCGCCATTGACGCGGAGGCGGGGATCTCCGACGTGTTTCTGACCGGCGAAGGGGCTCTTTACTCCGACATGGACCGCTTCTATCAGGTGGACAGCGGGACGAGGAAGGATTCCGGGATCGACGCTGCGGGTGATGGACCGTCCTACGCCGGAGGCCGGTCTTGCCAGGGCCTGGACGGGGAACTGGTGGTGGAACTGGGCAAAAGCTTTTATCTCTATGGCGGCGGGGAAACCGGCTGGACAGAGCTGCTGCAATGCCGGGGCTCCGGCTGGGGGCCCTCCTGCCGCCTGGGGGAGGATGACTTCCTGCTGACAAACGGGAGCGAAGTCCTGACCGTGACCGGCATGGAGCGGGTCCCCTGGGAGGAGGACACCCGGAGCGTGGTCAACGTGGTGGTGCTGGGCAACTATCTGCCGAAGGAGGCCGCGGATGACCCTGTCTACGACTATCGGGAGACCCACTACTGTGTGGCGGACGGCACCAGCACGGATGCAACGGGCTGGCAGGACGCCCAGCGGCTGTTGGTGGAGATGAACGCCGGAAAGGTGCCGGATCTGATCCTGTACTCCGAGGGCGCGCTCAACACAGACTCGGATATGTTCGAGGACCTGTACCCCTACCTGGACGCTGACCCGGATCTGAACAGGGACAGTTTCCTCCCCCATTTCCTGGATGCCCTCTCCATCAATGGTGAGCTGCACCAGATCTGGGAGTCCACCTGGATTCATTCCGTCTGGGGACCGGCAGAAGTCGTGGGGGACGGTACCGGTTTCACCTGCGCGGATTATTCCCGCATGGCCGCGCAGAGCGACGCATACAACGCGGTCCTTCCCTACGATATTGGCTACGAGCGCCTGCTGGGGGATATCGCGGAGTTCGCCCCAGCCCTTTTTGTGGATCGGGAGAACGCCCAGGTCCACTTTGATGACCCTGTCTTTGCCCAGCTGCTGGCCTGGTGCCCGGAGATGGGACCGGAC
>CANQCS010000233.1 GCA_947589745.1 uncultured Oscillospiraceae bacterium | reverse complement strand
TCGGCGGCGGTGTGGCCGGAGAGGGCCAGCAGCTTCTCCGCCGCGCCGTAGCTCTCCGGGTGGACGGCGGTGTTGTCCAGGGGCGACGGGCTCTCCGGCACCCGGAGGAAACCGGCGGACTGCTGGAACGCCTTGGGTCCTAGCTTGGGGACCTTCAACAGCTGCTTCCGGGCGGTGAAGGGCCCGTTCTCCTCCCGGTACTTGACGATGTTCTTGGCGGTGGTGTTGTTGAGCCCCGCTACCCTAGTCAGCAGGGGCGCGGAGGCGGTGTTCACGTCCACGCCCACCGCGTTGACGCAGTCCTCCACCACGCCGTCCAATGCCTCGCCCAGCCGGGCCTGGGGCATGTCGTGCTGGTACTGCCCCACGCCGATGGCCTTGGGGTCGATCTTCACCAGCTCGGCCAGGGGGTCCTGGAGCCGCCGGGCGATGGACACGGCGCTTCTCAGGTTCACGTCGAAGTCCGGGAACTCCTCGGCGGCCAGCTTGCTGGCGGAGTACACCGACGCCCCCGCCTCGCTGACGATGGCGTAGCTGACGCCAGGTCCCACCTGCTTGAGCATCTCCACGGTCATCTGCTCCGTCTCCCGGCTGGCGGTGCCGTTGCCGATGGCGATGTGCGAGACCCGGTGCTTTTTGATGAGGGCGGACAGCTTGGCGATGGCCTCGTTTTTGCCCCGCTCCCCGTGGGTGGGATAGACCACGGTGGTGTCCAAGACCTTGCCGGTGGGGTCAACGACTGCCACTTTACAGCCCATGCGGTAGCCGGGGTCCAGGCCCATGGTGACGAATCCTTTGACCGGCGGCTGCATGAGCAGGGGCTTCAGGTTCAGGGCGAACTGCCCGATGGCCCCCTCGTTGGCCCGGTCGGTGAGGTCGGCGCGGACCTCCCGCTCCAGGGACGGCGCGATAAGCCGGTCGTAGGCGTCCTCCACGGCGGCCTTCACAAACTCCATGGCCGCCGTGCCGGGCATCACCACCGCCCGGCGGATAGCGATGAGGGCGGCATCCCGGTCCATCTCCACCGAGACTTTCAATACCTCCTCCCGCTCTCCCCGGTTGATAGCTAAAACCTGATACCCCAGCACCTTTGACACCGGGCCGGAAAACTGATAGTACAGGCGGTAGACGGTGTCCTCCGGCTCCTTATCGGCGGCCTCGGACACCAGAAACGCCTTCTGCTGGTACAGGGCCCGCAGCCGCTTGCGGATGTCGGCGTCGTCGGAGATGCGCTCGGCGATGATATCGTTGGCCCCCTGGAGGGCGTCCTCCGCCGTCTCCACGCCCTTCTCCGGGTCCACATAGGCCGCGGCGGCGGCCAGGGGCTCCGGGCAGTCCCGGGCCTGGGCGAAGAGCAGGTCCGCCAGGGGCTCCAGCCCCTTCTCCCTTGCCACGGTAGCGCGGGTGCGGCGCTTTTGTTTGTAGGGCCTGTAAAGGTCTTCCACCTCCGCCAGGGTCTCCGCCGCGTCGATGGCGGCGGCCAGCTCCTCGGTCAGCTTGCCCTGGTTTTCGACGGACTGCTTCACCTCGTCCCGCCGGTCCTGAAGGTTCCGCAGATATTGCAGCCGGTCCGCCAGCTGGCGGATCAGCTGGTCGTCCATGGCCCCGTGGAGCTCCTTGCGGTAGCGGGCGATAAAGGGGACGGTGTTGCCCTCGTCCAGGAGGGCCACCACGTTTTCAACGTGCTGTTCCGGCTTGTCCAGTTCCCTGGCCAGCCGCTGGATAATGGTTTCCATGCAGTTCTCCTTGTGTGTTGCTGTGTATTGCTAGTTGAGGCCGGTCTCCCGGCAGAGCCAGTCCACGCACTGGGCCACCAGCTTGTCGCAGTTCTGCTTTTTGGGCTCGCCCCGCTCCAGGCAGGCGGCCACCAGATCCCGGCAGTTCACCGCGCCGTTCTCCTCACGGAACTGGTCGATGAGCGCCAGCCGCCGCTTCTGGGGCAGCTTCAGCCCGCCCATGACCATCAGCGCGCCCACCAGCGCCCCGCAGGTCAGGCCCCGGCCCATGCCGCCGCCGAAGTCCAGAGCCAGGTCGTAGGCCTGCTCCCTGGTCAGTCCCAGCTCCTCGGCGAAGGGCACGATCACCGACTGGGCGCAGTTGAAGTGGACGTCGGTCCTGGCCCGCAGGGCCGCCATGTCCTCCCGTTTTGTCATAAAGGCCGCTCCTTTCGTCAATCAGAAATAGGAACAGATTACTTCTACGTGTCAAAAAAGCCTCGCAGAGTTTCGCGCCCGCAGGCGCGAAATAGAGTAAAATTGTTTTTTCCGGCGGCGTGTACGTCGGGAAAAACTCTTTGCGCGGAGCGAGCGTCGAGCCTGTGCGCCTTTGGCGCTCAGGTGAGGCGCAGAGCGCAGCGAAGTCCCTATTGTCGGAAAAGGCCGCAGGCCTTTTTCGACAGTATATTACTTGTGATACAGCACCTGCCGCTCGTATTTGGCCTCGCAGGTGACGTGCATCCCCAGACGGCGGTACAGCTTCTCGTCCACGTCGCTGAGGATGACGGTGAAGTGGGCCCCGCAGCCCCGGAGCTTGGGGAGCTGGGCCTGGGCCAGACCGGCGATGGGGTTGGTGAGGGCGCTGACGCACAGGGCGATGAGCACCTCGTCGCTGTGGAGGCGGGGGTTCTTGTTGCCCAGGCTCTCCGTCTTCAGGCGGCAGATGGGCTCCAGCACCTGGGTGGAGATGAGGTCCAGGTTCTCGTCGATGCCGCCCAGGGCCTTCAGCGCGTTCAACAGGAGAGCCGAAGACGCGCCCAGCAGGTCGCTGGTCTTGCCGGTGATCACCCGGCCGTCATTCAGCACCATGGCCCCGGCGGGGGCGCCGGTCTCCTTCTCCTTTGTGAGGGACGCGGCCACGGCGGGGAAAATGGCCGGGGTGATGCCCGCCTGCTTCATCAGCAGTTCCAGCTTGTAGACCACCTCGTCGTCCACCGTGCCCTTCACCCGGCCGGTGCGGGCGGCGTAATAGCGCCGCAAAATCTCCAGATAGGACGCCTCCCGGCAGGCCTGGTCGTCCACGATGCAGTAGCCCGCCATGTTGACGCCCATGTCCGTGGGGGACTTGTAGGGGCACTGGCCCAGGATGG
>CANQCS010000232.1 GCA_947589745.1 uncultured Oscillospiraceae bacterium | reverse complement strand
ACCTTTTTGATGAGCAGGGCGCCGTACTTGGAGTTGGTAAAGGTCAGCGTAATGCAGTCCTGCTCGTTCCCGCTGATATAGGCGGTCTGGGGGGCGGTATCCATGACGTAACCGTGGGGCGCGTTGATCTCCTCCACCACATAGGTGCCCGCCTCCAGGCCGGTGATCACGATGTTGCCGTTACTGCTGGTCTGATAGCGATAGGTGATCCACCGCTTTTACCGTCCTCATAGGAGGACAGCAGTCAGAGTAGATTTTCCCCCGCTTCGCACCGTGCGTGCGACTTTCACCGCACACGGCGCTCCATCAATGCAGATTATTTGTTGCGTGTATGTGTAGGAACCAGTTTTTCCCTGTAACCGATGATCTTTTTCTTAGCTTTACTATCGAATTCGCTCAAATCTTTCAGAGCATCATTGACCGCTTCAAAGCATGCCGGATGAAGCGAAACCAAGTTGTTGACAGAATTGACCTTGTTGAGCGGGAGATTGGGATTAATACGATGAGCGTATGGGACACAGGAAATCAACCATCCGCCACACACTCTACATTTGACGTTATCCCGGTTCAAGGCATAAGCGCGGTTCATGATAAACTCAAAGTTACTCAGAGATTTTTGTGCTGAGTGGCAGATGGCGTTGGCAGTTTTATCCGAGTACATTTCATCAAGCCGCGCATGGATACGTTTCCTTTTTGTCCGTCTGAAATATAACTCTCTGCCATCTTCCGTATAGGGGGTTTCCTCTGGATTCTTTGATTTTGTTTTCTCCCATTTACAAAAGGTCAGCGAAGTGAAGCCGATATAAATATCGCGGTATTTGATAGAGGGAATCTTCTGCTTATATTGCTGGTGTATGCGGGGAAGATTCTGCGTTTGATTAGCTGGTATCCACTTCCCCCCATACTGCTTCAATCGTGATTTTGCTGTAAGCTGTAATCGTCTGCTATGTATTTTCATCGCGACGTTCACCCAGGTACAGCATTGGTAATACTGGATAATCCCTCTAATCTGGCTGTTGATACGGTTGATTGCCTGAATCATCTGCTCCCTGCTATAATTGCGGGGGATTTTCTTGATGTCTTTTGCAATCGTATCTATTTTCCGCTTCAATCTGCCCTTGTCTGGTATCGTTCTTGAAATGTAGCCCTTTTGGGCTTTCCCTGGAACGATTTTGAATTGATAGCCTAAGAATTTGATGTATTTCTTTCGAATGTCTGTAATCAGTGTTTTCTCTTTTGACAGCGTCAGTTTCATTGTGTCTTTGAGAAAGGCTTGTAATCGGGCCTTCCAGCTTTCAGCATGGACACGGGAGTCTGTGATAATAACGAAGTCATCAGCGTAGCGGACAAGGAATCCTGGAATCAAAGAAGTTTTGCGTAACGAAAACAGCTTTTTCTGCTGTTGGGCGTACGGGTATCTCGTCCTTTTATCTTCCCATTGCCGGGACACCCACTCATCCATAATGTCCAGATAGACGTTTGCCAACAGAGGGCTGATGATGCCCCCCTGCGGGGTTCCTTCTTCGTTAACTTCACATTCGTCCATAACTCCAGCTTTCAGCATGGTTTTGACGATTTGCAGGACCCGTCTATCCTTCACACCCATATGATATAGGCGCTTGAGAAGGACACGGTGGTCAATACGGTCAAAGCATTTGCTAATGTCTCCCTCCACGACCCAGTGGTAGCCAGTATGATGAACAAGGAGTTTTGCCCGCTCCAACGCCATTGCTGTGTCCCGCATGGGACGGAATCCATAGGAATGGGTAAAGAATTGTGCTTCAAAGATGGGTTCCAGTACAATTCGCATACATTCCTGCACAATGCGGTCCCGTATGGTTGGTATCCCCAATGGGCGTTTTTCCACTTTACCCGGCTTGTCGATGTACACCCGGCGTATCTTTTGCACCTCAAAATGCTGGAATGCTTTTTGAATATCATGGATCACCCATTGATGAGATTTTTGCAGATAGTCCCTGCGCATTCGTTTCCCATCCACACCGGGAGTCTCACAGCCGTGGTTACTCTTGATATTGTGGATCGCTGTCACAATGGTTGCTTCAGCTGACATGATTTCCAGAAGCCCCTTGAACGCTGGACAGATGCCCGTGTCATGAGCCTCTTTGCTGTACTGATACAGTTTATCCTGAATTTCGCGTAGTTGGGTTTCGGTTTCTGGGAAGTCGAATTGTTGTGCCATACGCACCATCTCCTTTCTGGAATTGGTGTTTCTGGTTTTAGTCAGGTTATGCCTACGGCTTCCTCGACTTCCATATTCACATACAATCTGCATTGACTATGCCCCTTCGCTCCACTCCCATTACAGGAGTTTCATCGCTACTACGGGCTGATGTCCCATGGATTAACAGGTCATTTCCTACCTGCGCGGCAGAGGTGCCACTCCACTTACTTCTGAATTGAAGTGCCGTCCATGGTTCCTTTGTTCCCTATGCTTTAGCTTTTCATATCGGTTTTAGCCCGTCTATCTAGCCCGGCTGCCATCTCCAGCCAGTGTGATTTTTGCTGGAGACATTCGACCTTATTGGTTTTCTGCCGTTTTCCACGAATACAAATTTCAACGGCGGCAGCACCCCCTCATGGGGGGCGGATGGCTGTATCATCATCCTATCGGTTACGAGCCGTACACTCAAGACGTTTGTCGGTTGCAACAAAACATACTGGACATGACCGATTTATAGCCTCCTGCGGGCATGGCCGTCTCAGACCACGTATCCGCTCTTCACCGAGCTCCGTACATCCCACAAGGCACTGTGGGCGCACGTCGGAGTATCAGAGTTTTGGTCACCCGTCACACCGGGTCAGGCAGGTTCTGCCCCTGCCGAATCAAGCATAGAGTTCAGATTTCTTGCGAAATCTGCCTTGTTTTATTGCGTATTCCTACGCAGATTGTCAAGGAACAAAGCGCACGTACTCACCGATGATAGTGCCTCCGCTGCCGGAGGTCCCGCCCAGGTAACGTACCCGGAACCATGCGTTGGCCAGGGGAGCACCGGTGTCTGAATCGATCTTGCGGATGACGAGGGCGCTCTTGGGGATGTTTTCGAAGGTGGCGGTGACTGCCTTGTCATGCTCTACAT
>CANQCS010000231.1 GCA_947589745.1 uncultured Oscillospiraceae bacterium | reverse complement strand
ACGCAGGACACCACGATCTTGCCCCGGCCCCGCTCCACCACCTCCACGATGCAGAGGCGGCAGCAGCCCTGACCGGCGATGGCGTCGTGGTGGCAGAGGGTGGGGATCTCAATTCCGTTCCGCCGGGCCACCTGGAGCAGGAACTCGCCCTTCTCACAGGCGCAGGGGATGCCGTTGATGGTGATGGTCATTTCGCGTCCCTCCCCTCGGTCTTGACGGCCCCGAAGCGGCAGGCCTCCCGGCAGCTGCCGCAGCTGATGCACTTGGTGTGGTCAATGGTGTGGGGCTTCTTCACCGCCCCGGTGATGGCCCCAGCGGGGCAGGCCCGGGCGCAGGCCGAGCAGCCCTTGCAGGCCGCCGGGTCTATGACGAACCTGGTCAGATTCTTGCACACACCGGCGGGGCAACGGTGCTCCTTGATGTGGGCCTCGTACTCGTCCCGGAAATATTTCAGCGTGGTCAGCACCGGGTTGGGGGCCGACTTGCCCAGGGCGCAGAGGGAGCTGTCCTGCATGGTCTCGCCCAGAGCCTCCAGCAGGTCCAGGTCCTCCATGGTGCCCCGGCCCTCGCAGATGTCCGTGAGGATGGCCAGCATCTGCTTCAAGCCCTCCCGGCAGGGGGTGCACTTGCCGCAGCTCTCGCCGCAGAGGAAGTTGACGTAGTACCGGGCCACCTCCACCATGCAGCTGCGGTCGTCCATGACGATCATGCCGCCGGAGCCCATCATGGCACCGTACTGCTTCAGGGTGTCGAAGTCCACCGGCAGGTCCAGCATACTCTCAGGGATGCAGCCGCCGGAGGGA
Organism: uncultured Oscillospiraceae bacterium; assembly: GCA_947589745.1. Taxonomy (GTDB): domain Bacteria; phylum Bacillota; class Clostridia; order Oscillospirales; family Oscillospiraceae; genus Pelethomonas. The sequence continues at coordinate 2,381 of CANQCS010000231.1, read as the reverse complement.
CCTCCGGTCTGGACGGCCTTGAAGGGCCGGCCGTTCTGGACGCCGCCGCCGATGTCGAAGATCAGGTGCCGGAGGGTGGCGCCCATGGGCACCTCCACCAGGCCGGTGCGCTTGACCTTGCCCACCAGGGCGAAGACCTTGGTGCCCTTGCTGCCCTCGGTGCCCACGCTGGCGTAGTGGGCGCCGCCGTGGGCGATGATGTAGGGCACGTTGGCCAGGGTCTCCACGTTGTTCAGCACCGTGGGGTGGTCCCACAGGCCACGCTGCACGGAGCGGATGTACTTGGCCCTGGGCTCGCCCACCCGGCCCTCGATGGAGGCCATGAGGGCGGTGGACTCGCCGCAGACGAAGGCGCCGCCGCCCCGGACCACGGAGAGGTGGAGCTTCTTGTCGGAGCCCATGATGTGGTCCCCCAGGATGCCCCGCGCCTCGGCGGCCTGGATGGCCGCCTTCACGTTCTGCACCGCCAGGGCGTACTCGTCCCGGATGTAGAGGAAGCCCTCCTCCGCCCCGATGGCCAGGGCGCAGATGGCCATGCCCTCCAGCACGCTGTGGGGGTCGCCCTCCAGGATGGACCGGTCCATGAACGCGCCGGGGTCGCCCTCGTCGCCGTTGCAGGCCACATACTTGGGGAACACGTCGTACCCCGCCGCGGTGCGCCACTTCCGGCCTGTGGGGAAACCCGCGCCGCCCCGGCCCCGGAGGCCGGAGGCGTCCATCTCGTCCAAAATCTGCGCCGGGGTCATGGTCAGGGCCTTTTTCAGGGCCTCATAGCCTCCGGCGGCCAGATAGTCGTCCACGTCCGCGGGGCTGATCTTGCCGATGTTCCGCAGGGCGATCTTCATCTGGGGCGCGTAGAAGGGGTTGTCCCGCTGGCTGCGGACCCGCTGGCCCTTGCCGTCTTTGTAGAGAAGCCGCTCCACCAACTCGCCCTTCTCCACGGTCTTCTCCAGGATCTCCGGCACGTCGGAAACCTTCACATGGTAGTAGGCGATGTCGTCGGGGAGGACGGTCACCAGGGGGCCGTTCTCGCAGAAGCCGTTGCAGCCGGTGCGCTTGACGTGGCACTCCACCTGCACGTCCGTTCCGGCGCAGAGGCGCTCGAACTCCTCCGCCACCTTGGCGCTGCCGTTGGCCAGACACCCGGTGCCGCAGCAGACACGGATCGTCTTCACGGTGCCGTCACCTCCTCCCGGTACTGGTCCAGGACTCCTGGCAGCTTCTCCATGGTCATCTTGCCGTAGTAGGTGTCGTCCACCACCAGCACCGGCGCCAGGGCGCAGGAGCCCAGGCAGTTCACCAGCTCCAGGGAGAACAGGCCGTCCTCGGTGGTCTCGTCCGCGCCGATGCCCAGAATGCGGCGGACGCCGTCGCAGAGGGTGCTGGCCCCCCGGATGTGGCAGGCCGTGCCGTCGCAGAGCTTGATGATATGGCGGCCCTTGGGCTTCAGGCTCAGGGCCTTGTAGAAAGTGGCCATGGAGTAGAGGGAGGATAGGGGGCAGCCCAGGTAGTCCGCCAGGGCCTCCATGCCCTCCCGGGGAATGTAGTTGTAGCGGCGCTGCATGTCCTGCATGATGGCCAGACAGTAGCGCTGTTCCTTGGGATACTGCTGTAAAATAGCGGCGATCTCGTCCATAAAGATCTGCATACGCATCACTGCCTTTCTTCGATTGTTGGGGCCAGAGTCAACCGCCTGCGACCACCGGGAAGACCAGCACCGTGTCTGTTTCTTTCAGCGGCGTGTCCAGGCCCTGCAAGAAGTCCACCCGCCGGCCGTTGACCATCACGATGACCTTCTCCCCCAGCCGCTGGCCGTCCGGGGAGAAGAACTCTTTCCGGAATTTGGGTCCCAGCTCCCCGCAGAGCTGTTCCCCCAGCGCACGAAGGGTGGGGGCCGCGGGGTGGGTCATCTCCTTGCACCCGGCGTACTCCGGGTCCCGGTAATAGGCAAAAAATTGGATCGTCATAGGTATCTCGCTCCCATGTCAGAAAGCACCAGGACCGGAAGCGGTAAAAACCGCTTCCGGTCAAAAGAGAGGGGTGGGAAAAAGGACCTGTGGATCCAGGTCTTAAGCTAAACTCAGTTCCTTGAGCTTCTCGCCGGTGGGGATGCCCTCCTCGGTCCAGCCGCGGGCGGCGTAGTACTCCTTGAGCATGGTGCGGAGCTCGTTGACCTTGCCCTGGGCGGGGCCGCTGGGCAGGTGCTCCCGCAGCAGGCGCGGGGGAAGGGTGTCCTTCTCCACACCGGCGGCGATGTTGAACTGCTTCTCCAGGTTCCAGATGCGCTCGCCCTTGAGCAGGATCTCCGCGTCGCTCTCGTCGCTGCCCACGGCCTCCCGGTACATGCCCGCGATCTCGGGCAGGCCGATGCCGAAGGTGGT
>CANQCS010000230.1 GCA_947589745.1 uncultured Oscillospiraceae bacterium | reverse complement strand
GACAGCTCCGGCCAGGCGCTGGGGAACAGCACCGGGGAGTTCACCACAGACAGGAATGGGCGCATCGTCCTCACGGACCTGGTCCCCGGCACCACCATCACTGCCAAGGAAGTCCGGGCGGCGGACGGCTATGTGCTGGACACCACCCCGCAGAGCATCCTGATCAAGCAGGGCGAGGCCCAGGTCCTCACCTTCTACAACAAGTCCGAGGGCGGTCTGGAGCTCATCAAGGTGTCCGCGGCCGACAAGTCCCAGCGCATCACCGGTGTGACCTTTGAGATCCGGCGCATGGACGGCGGTCTTGTGGACACGATCACCACTGGCGACAACGGACGGGTGTTCCTGCCCATGGACGCGGGCGACTACTACGCCGTGGAGATCGAGGCGGCAAAGGGCTTCAAAGTGGACAGCACGCCCCACTACTTTACTATCCAGGATGGTGAGACGACTACCCTCACCGTTACCAACCAGCCCTTCAGCGGCGTCCTTATCCACAAGGTGGACGCGGCCACTGGCGAAGGGATCTACGGCGTGACCTTCCTGGTCTACGACGGCACCATGCACCCCATCGACCAGGTGACCACAGACCAGGACGGCTATGTGTACCTGGACAGTCTGGACTTCTCCGGCAAGCTGTTCATCCGGGAGATGGAGGCCGAGGGCTATATCGTGGACACCGAGCTGAAGACGGTGTATGTGAAGCCCGGCGAGGTCACGGAGATCACCTGGAAGAACACCGCCATCACAGGTCAGATACAGATCACCAAGACCTCCGAGGACTACAACAGCGTGAACGGCTGGGCTGCGGGGACGCCGCTGCCGGGGACGATCTTTGAGATCTACAACCGGGCAGGCAATCTGGTGGATACCATCCGGACGGATAAGAACGGCATCGCCCGGTCCAAGCCCCTGCCCCTGGGCCGCTACACCATTCGGGAGACCCAGGCCACGGAGTTCTACGGCATCAGCAATGACGCCATGGAGGTGGAGATCGAGTTCTCCGGCCAGATCGTCCGTGTGGCGATGACCAACAAGAGCCTGTACACCAACGTCTCCATCACCAAGCGGGGCTACAGCCAGGTGATGCCCGGTCAGACCATCCGGTATGACTTCTCGGACATCGCCAACAACTCCACCACCTCTCTCACATCATTCTACTGGCGGGACACCCTGCCCTCCGCGGTCCGGTTGGACAAGATCGTCACCGGTACCTACAATGTCCGGGGCAGCTATAAGATCGTCTACAAGACCAACCTCAGCGGAGAGAAGTACCGGACCCTGGCGGACAACCTGAGCACCCAACAGAACAAGGTCATCGCGGCTTCCCCCGCCGCCCTGGGCCTGGCGAACAACGAGTACGTCACTGAGTTCATGGTGGTGTTCGGCGTGGTGCCCTGCAACTTCCGGCAGGTGGAGGCCCCGCAGGTATACTGCACTGTGCTCTCCAGCCTCAAGAACGGCGCGCAGTTCACCAACCAGGCGGATGTGGGCGGCGTGTACAACGGCCAGTGGATCATGGCCACAGACCGCTGGGTCACCACTGTCTACGCCCCCAGCAAGTCCCTGCCCCGCACCGGGTATTGATCCCGTGAGCATCCCCATCACTTCAAAACAGGGGGCCGTCCTTTCCGGGCGGCCCCCTTCATTTAACATCAAGGAGGAAACCAGAAAATGAAATTCAAAAAGGCGTTCCACATCCTCACTCTCGTGCTCCTCGTGGCGTTCCTGCTCTGCGCTCCCGCCTTTGCGTCCAGCGGAGGCGGCGGTGGGGGCGGCAGCACCGGTAATGTGGCTGGCGTCGTGGAGGAGACCTGGAAGTCCGCCGCCGCGCAGATCAAGACCGTGGTGGACAGCGTGGTCTTCCCCGCTCTGGACATGGTCCTGGCCATCGCGTTCTTCTGCAAGCTGGCCATGGCATTCTTCGACTACCGGAAGCATGGCCAGTTCGAGTGGGCCGGTCCCATCATCCTCTTCGCCTGCCTGGTCCTCACCCTCACCGCCCCCACCTATATCTGGAAGATCATCGGCATCTGAGCGGAGGGGGATACGCAATGTCTAATTCCCTCAAAACGATGGACGGGAGCGCCCTCTCCCGCATCCCCTCGGAGGGACCGGCCTTTGTGGTCGCGTCCCTCCTCACCGAGGGGGTCCATGTGCTCGTTGGCGCACCCAGGACCGGCAAGTCGTGGCTTGCGCTCTGGATAGGTCTTCGGGTGGCCAAGGGCGCTCCACTTTGGAATTATGAGTGCAGGAAAGGAGAAGTGCTCTACCTCTGCCTGGAGGACCTCCACCAGAGCATCCAGCTCCGCTTACAGACGCTGGGAGAGCCTGCGCCGGAGGGGTTCTATTGCTGTGACTATGCCGGGACGATCTCAGACGGGTTCATAGAGCAGATAAGCGGATTCCTGGAGGGCCATCCCGGCACCAGCCTGATCGTGGTAGATTGTCTGGACTGCATCCGCGAGAGACAGGGATACCCCAGGAGATACCGGGACCTTGCACCCCTGCGTGAATTGGCTCTGCGCCACCACACCGCCGTCCTCTGTGTGGACGATCCACCGGGTCGAAATGTTTCGCTGAGCGATGCGCCCTGCGGCTGTGTGGACTCCATTTTCTTTCTTAAACGGGAGAGACGCCTGGGAGATCACGCACGTCTCAGATGCGAAGGGAAGAACATCCAGGCAAGGGACCTGGACCTGAAGCTGGAGGGGATGGTATGGACCGTGGGGGAAGGACGGAGGCACGTGCCTCTGACAGACGGAATGAGCAGAGGGAGGTGATGGCTCGTGTTCGTGTGGGACTTTGCGGTAGGCGCCATCGTGGACAACCTGATGGACTGGGCATTCAGCCAGCTCATCGGGTTCCTTGGAAACTTCTTTGCCATCATGGGCAACATGGGCGTGGAGCTCTTCGACCTGCCCTGGGTCCAGGCGGTGGTGGCGTTCTTCTCCCAGCTGGCCTGGGCCCTCTTCGCCGTGAGTCTGGTGGTGACCTGCTTCGAGACGGGCATCGAGTATTCCTCCGGCCGGGGCAGCATCCATCAGACGGCGATGAATATCCTCAAGGGCTTCTTCGCCGTCAGCCTCTTCACCACGGTACCGGTCCGGCTCTACGCGCTGTCCATTTCCCTCCAGGCCAGCCTGTCCCAGGGACTGGCCGGCTACGGGAACAGCATCGGGGAACTGGGCCA
>CANQCS010000229.1 GCA_947589745.1 uncultured Oscillospiraceae bacterium | reverse complement strand
TCGCCCTCTACGGTGAAGCGGACCTCCAGCCCCGCAAAGCTCATCCCGTATACCCGCTCCGGGTCCGACTGGTAGGACGGCCTGGGGTCCTCCGCCAACACGCCCAGCAGCGCCGCCCGCTTCTCCTCCGGCACCTTCTCCAGCAGCTCCTCCGGGCACTCCACCGTCAGACGCTTTCGCTCCACCCTGTCCGTAAAGCCGCCCAAGGCGTTGGGATAGGCGTCCGCGTAGGGGAGATAGGGCTTGACGTCGTAGATGGGCGTGCCGTCCAGCAGGTCCGCCCCCGCCACGTGGAGCACCGGGCCCAGCTCCGGGTGGAGCTCCACCCGCTCCAACCGCACGGCGGACAGGCCCATGCTGTTGGGCCGGAAGGGGGACCGGGTGGCAAAGACGCCCAGCCGCTTGTTGCCCCCCAGCCGGGGAGGCCGGACCGTGGGCGACCAGGGCCGCCCGGCGGCTTTGGAAAACTGCCAGATCAGCCAGACGTGGGAGAAGTCCTCCAGCCCCCGCACCGCGTCGGGGTTGCGGAACTCCGGCTCAAAGACCACCCGGGCCTTCAGGTCCGCCACCAGCCCGCTCTGCCGGGGAATGCCGAACTTCTCCGAGAAGTCGCTGCGGATGTGGGCGATGACCTGGATCGTGTGCTGTTCCATCGGGGTCCTCCTTTTTAATAGTAAGCCACCAGCAGGTCTACCACGGTCCCGTAGCTTTGGATGCCGGCGGTCTGGCCGTAGGAGCGGAGGGTGGTGTCGTAGATGGACTTGCTCACCTTGGCGGTGAGGCCCTCGAACTGGGCCCAGTAGTCGCTGTGATAGCGGAGGTCCGCGATCACCGTGTCCGGCAGGCTCTGCCGGATCTCCGTCCACCGCTCCCGGTCCACGCCGTACAGGGCGTTGCCCAGGTAGATGTACCCCATGAGGCACCCGGAGTACTGGTACACCGGGTCGTCACAGCTCAGGGACGCGGCCACAGCCAGGAAGTTGCACTCCTGCTCCGAGGCGATGCCCCGCTGGTGGGCCAGCTCGTGGGCGATGTTGGCCGGGAGCAGGCAGTCGGGGCTGTCGATGTTCAGATTGGACTCCCCGGTGTAGGGGGAGTAGAAGCCGGTGAAGTTCATGGCGGAGAACAGGCGGGAGAACAGCATCCGCTTGGGCACCCGGTCCCGCCGGGCCAGGAAGGGGAACTCCTGGGAGATGTTCTCGTAGATGCCAGGACTGGCGGCGAAGATGTCGTCCTGGGGCACCGCGAAGACGCCGTCCTCGTCCCGCTCCACCTGGTCCGCCAGATCAGAGAGGCGGGCGGCGAAGTCCGTGGTCACCCGGTCCAGCGCCTCCACCGTCACCGGCTGGGCGTACACGCCGCTCTTTTCCTGGAACCCGTCGGCGTAGTAGTTGACGCCCCAGAGGAGGCAGTAGAGGCCGTAGGCCGTGAGGCACAGGCAGGCCAGCCCCAGCAGGCCGCCATAGGCGGTGTGCCCTTTCTCCGGCCGGGTCCGCAGCCGGTGGAACAGCACCGCGATCCACACCGCCGCGGCCACGATGAACCCCACATAGAACCACTCCACCACGGAGAAGGGGAAGAGATACCAGAAGTTGGCGTAGCCGTCCTTGACGATCTGGGTGACGCCGGAGACGGCGTTGGCGGCGGCGGGACTGCTGATGCCGTACCAGTAGAGGCCGAACAGCGCCAGCACCGCCAGCGCCCAGATATGTACCAAAAGATGCCGTTTGAAAAATGTCTTAGCTTTTACCATCGCTGCCGCCCGTCCTATTTTTGTCATATATACAGTATACCCTCCTGGCAGGGATTTGCCAAGAGGGTATATTATCCTTGCTTTGGTTTACTAGCGGTTGATTTCCGGCCTGTCTGTCCGCTCCAGCAAGTAGTCGATGGAGATGTTGAAGTAGTCCGCAATCTGGATCAGCTCCCGGATCCCTGGCTCCCGTTCGTTATTCTCATAGCGGCTGATGGTATTCTGGCTCATATGCAGATCCATCGCCATCTTCAACTGGGTAATGCGCCGGGCCCGCCGCAACTCTTTCAGTCTCACGTAGATCACCCTTGACACAATTATCCCAGTTTGGTATAATAAAAATATCCCGGTTCGGTATATTCCAGAAATTACTTTTTACTTGAGGAGATGGACACATGGCAGAGAAAATGAAAAAGTGCAAGGCCTGCGGCGCGGAGATCGCGTCGAGCGCGGCGGTATGTCCGAAGTGCGGCGCGAAAAACAAGAAGCCGATCTACAAAAAATGGTGGTTTTGGGTAATCATCGTTATTATTGCGGTCGCTGTGATCGGGAGTGCCGGAAGCTCCGGCTCCTCCGGTTCAAGCAGCAGCGACTCCGGGAATACCAACCCCTCCACCGGCGGCGCGCAGACCGATACGGCAGATCCCGGCGAGACTGGCCAGGACGAGCCGGAGCAGATCACATATACCCATTATAACGTGACGGAGCTGTTTGATACCCTGAGCAGCAACGCACTGAAGGCGAAGAATACTTTCCAGGACCAGTACGTAGAGTTGGAGGGATATCTGTCCGTGATCGACAGCGACGGGAAATATGTCAGCATTGGGGCAGACCCTGAGAATATGGATTATCTGCTGCAAACAGTGCAGTGCTATATCAAGAGCGACGAGCAGTTGGAGAAGATCATGGAGATGAGCGCAGGGGATCCAATCGTGGTATGCGGTAAAATCACCGACATTGGAGAGGTATTGGGCTACTCCATGAATATCGACAGCATCGAATAAGAAAAGTCACAAAAAGGCAAAAAGTATGGCCGCTTTTCCTCTCACAGGAAAAGCGGCCATACTTTTAATAGGTCCCGCCAGAGCAACCACGCATTTTACGCATGGTTGTGATTTGTGTTGAAAGGGCATTAAAGGCAGCTAGATGGTGAGACTAGGGGCCGGGGAAAGCTTTCATCGGGGGTGCCCCTTTGTTTTTTCCTTAGCCTTACTGCCGGTTGCTCCGTTCCACTACTGGTTCGTAAAAACTAAAGGTTGCATAATATAGAACAATGTGTCATAATACCCGCAAGAGGAATGAGGGGGGTTATTATATGCCGTCATTGAAATATGTCATCGAGCTTAGCGCCCAGGATAAGGCAGAACTCATGGATATCGTAACAAAAGGGAAAAGCCCTGCCCGAACCATTTTACGTGCGAATATTCTTCTCGCTTCAGACAGGCGAAGTGAAAGATTACCAGTATATCCGGAATGGCACAGCATCTATCTTTCTCTTCACCGAGCCCTTAGCTGGATGGAGACATGCC
>CANQCS010000228.1 GCA_947589745.1 uncultured Oscillospiraceae bacterium | reverse complement strand
GCCCCGGCGCATACAGCGGCGGTACCGTCCGGGATTCTCACCCGGTTCTCTATCCTCCCCCGCCGGCCATACGCCGGCAGGGGCACTTGAAGCGTATGGAATTGTCTAAAAGGCATTATAATATGCCGCCGTGAGCTTGTCAAGGTTTTGACAAGAATCATTTGGGTATCATTTGGGTACTTTGACCATCTTTCTGGCCTCTGCCGGAGGGGAAAGAGAAGCGCCATGTCCTGGGCGGATGATAGCCGTCCGTTGTCCGGCCCCGGAACAGACGGCTATGCTCCGCCCCGGCCGCCCCGCAGACCGCCATATGGTAAAGTCCATTGATTACATCATCGGCTTGCTCAGAAATCTGATTATTATAATTCTCGCACTGGGGCTGTCCACAGGTCCGCCTGTCCCTTGCAGGGCAGGACACAGTGGAGTTTCAGCGCGGAATCTTTTTCGCGCAACGGGAGAACGGCGAGGTCCGCACAGGTATCGGTGCCATCCGCCATGCCGAATAGAAAAGTGGCGGTCCCGGCATCGGTCAGCTACATGATTTTTCGGCCAACGCTTCTTTCAGCCTCACACACCCGGCGGCGGTTTCATCATACCTCCACGGGAGCTTTTGGAGCCGGAAACTGACGATTGTTTCATGCCCAAGCAGCGGGGAGTCCAGAGGGGACTGCGCCCCCTCTGGCGCGGGGTCATCCAATAGGGGCGCGAAGCCCCTGTTGGCAAGAGGTGTCCAGAGGGGCGCTGTGCGCCAGTGGCGCACGTTTAGCGCCGACCGGAGCGAAGCGGAGACAACAGCGGTCCCCTCGGCAGGGGAATCCAAAGGGGACAGAGTCCCTTTTGGCACACGACTTTCGTCAGAAAGTCTAGTGTGTTATATCTTTTGTTCCAGCTGGCGTGGGAAAGGGGCAGCGCGGTTTGGCGCTGTCGCTTTCCCGCACCAGAAAACCAGTATGAGGCTGACAACGCTGCGTCAGCCTCATACTGGTTTTAGTAAGGGACAAAAGGTATATCAAAGCCCCCGTCCCCCTGCCTAATTGGCTGGATGCTTGTCAACGGAAAATCAGAGCTGCAAAATGTGAGCTTGAATCTCCAAAATGCATACGGCATTTTGACTTTGACGTGGATTGCAAAATGCATCCCACGTATATCATGCTGGTTTTAGACGTTAACTGGACCCGCCCGGGTGGCGCACAGGCTCGGTTATTTGTCCTGCGTATGCTTACTCCTGGGGAGCGCTTCAAAGAGTGCCACTACCCCGCGCCGGAACGCCTCCAGCTTCTCCGGGGCAAGTTCGCCGCCGTCCACGGTATGTATGATTGCGTCAGTGATTTTCACCGGCGTAACTGCGGCCAGCGGCGCGTCCTGCCCCTCCGTCAGTTCTGCCATCATCTTCTCCACGACTTCCCTGGTCACATCCTTATCCGACCCAAGGTCCGAACCTGTCTCCCGCTTCATCTCTTTGAGCATCGTTACAAACAGATTCTGCATCTTCGTCAGCTCTACCTGATACGACGGGACCTTGACCAAGCTGACAGCCCGCGCCGCTTCTCTTGCCGCCGCCCGCTGGTCCGGGTCCTGCTGCCCGATGCCCAGGAGAATATCGCTCATGGAGTCGAACAGTTGGTTTTGAGCGGCGACTCCGGCGGCAAATGTGCCGTCCAGTTACTGCTGGATCATGGCGCTCAACGCTGGAAATCGGGAATGCTCCAGCATACGGCTGACCGCCTCTGCGTTTACCTTGCGCGTATAGAGATTTCGTATCGCTTGGGCAGAGAGGCCCAGCTTGCAAATGTCATAGTTTTTTCTGCCCGGGATATCGGTCAGGCCCAGAAGATAGTCGGTGGGCACACGGAACTCCCGCGCCAGCGCGACAAGTACGTCGCTGCCGACCTTCTGCGTCTGTCCCCGCTCCACGCGGCCCAGCGTAGTGGCATTGCCGCCAATCTTTGCCGCCAGTTCCTCTATCGTCATATCCCTGCTTTCCCGCAGTTCCGTGATGCGCCGGCCTGTTGGACCTGGCAGATACGCCGTCATATGACCACTCCTTTTGCTTATCTTAGCACACAAGGTGCTTAAAATCAAACCATCAGATAAGCTTTCTATTCTGATTTTCAAGTTTGCATTTTGCAATCTTGATTTTGAACCGCCACATGAACGTACATTTTGCACTTCACGATTCATACAGAGTAAGCAGCAGATCGACGTCCAAAGCTACTCTGCTGGTAATATCACCCCTCCTTCATAGCGCCACCACGTCGGCGACATTTTGGCGCCCACGTTGTAGTTCCGATGACTCCCGGCCCGGAGCCTGCATTTTTGCAGGTTTCCCGGGTCGGTTTCGTTTTCTCCGGCAATTTTGCCGGATTTAAGGTCTATAGCCAGATTTCCTGTATAGTGGAGGCAGGCAACCCACCAATAGCCCTGGTGGTATCCGAAAATTTTCGGCCACCACTTCCCAATCATCAGAACGAAATTATTTCGCTCTGATTCCAATTCTCATTTCAGTTACAAAGGAGGGACCCGCTATACAGAAAGCACAATATACCATCCTACGCTTCGCCAAATATAAGGGGTCGGAGATCGGTCCCATTGAGGCCCACAATGAGCGGGCCAAAGAGAAGTACGCCAGCAACCCAGACGTTGACACCAGCCGCAGCCACCTGAATTTTCATCTCGTCCATCCCCAGCGGAAGTACCGGGCCGAGGCCGAGCGTCAGATCGCGGCGGCGGGGTGCCGCACCCGGAAGGACAGCGTTAGGGTGGTGGAAGTGCTGATGACCGCCAGCTCGGAGTTCTACAAGGGCAAGAAAAGCGCGGAGGTCAGGGCGTTTTTTGAGGAAGCCCTGATCTTCATTGAGAAACATCAAGCAAAAGAAACCATCCTGTCCGCCGTGGTCCATATGGACGAACGGACACCGCATATGCACCTGTCCTTTGTCCCGTTGACACCGGACAAACGCCTGAGTGCCAAGGATATCGTTGGCAACAAGAAGAAGTTGACCTGGTGGCAGGACGAGTTCTGGAAACACATGGTCAGAAAATACCCGGACCTGGAGCGGGGCGAAAGTGCCAGCGAGACCGGCAGGACACACATCCCGCCCAGACTGTTCAAGGAGGCCGCCCACCTGATACTATTCTCCAATAAGAAGTAGCAAAACAGGAAGAGTTGTGATATAATAGCAGAGGGTGACGAAAGATGAAGTACAGGTTTAGCGAAGAAGACTATGAAAAGATTAAGGCGGCAAGGAAAGCAAACCGGGATAAGCAGACAGATGCACGGCTGAAGGTATTGGAGCTGCGCTGCGAGGGAAA
>CANQCS010000227.1 GCA_947589745.1 uncultured Oscillospiraceae bacterium | reverse complement strand
CCCTTGGCGTTGTAGGCGATGAGGACCTCGTTGAGCTGGTCACGGGCGGTGGCCCACTCGTTGTACTTGTCGTTGTTGACCAGATCGGTGGTGAAGGAGGTGTCCACATCCTGGGCCAGAGCGTTCACGCGGTCGGAAACGCTGAGGGTGGCGTAGTCGTAAGCGTCGTAGGACAGCTTGTAGTAATCACTGTCGGCGACGTTCTTGAAGGCGGCCTCACCGACGGGGGTGATGGTGGGATTGGTCTGGATGGCGACACCGCTCACGATGTTGGTGTTGGTGTAGCAGTCGATGGTGGTGTAGTCATAGGGACCGGTGGCGGTGTTGCGATTCACGAAGCCCACCGCGTAGCGGCCGGTGTCGCGGATCTGCTCGGCGGTCATGGGCCAGATCACGTAGGTGTCGGCGCTGATGGGGCTCATGTAGTACAGGCCGGCCTTGGAGGAATCGATGTCGTTGACGTTGTCATAGCCGCGCTGGGCGGAGGCGTACAGGTCGACCTTGACGGTCTCAAGGGTGCCGTCGCTGTGGATGACCTGGACGTTCTCGATGAGCAGGTTGCTGCTGACCTCGCCGAACTCAGCGATGAACACCTGCTCGGCATCCAGCCACTGATAGCCGGCGCCCATCTCGATGACGACCGCGTCAGCGGTGTAGTAGATGGTGCCGGAGGCGTTCCGGGCCGCGGTACCAACAGCGTACACGTCCTCGATGTAGGTGGAGTTCTTCACGACGGAGGGCACATTGGCATAACCGACATACTGACGGACCACGGTGTTGCCGTTGGGACCGACGTAGACGACGTAGTAAATGGTGTTGGACAGGGCGCGGACGTCAGCGGTGGTGGTGCTGGGGGTGTTGTAAGCATAGTCGCTGACGATGTTGCGGTAGTTGGTGGTGTACACCGTGCCCAGGGTGCTGCCGGTGCCGGGGATGGCGTTGCCGCTGGTGGCGATGACGACCTGCTGCTTGCTGTACTGATAGAGCTGGTCAACAGGAGTCAGGGCGCCGTCCTTCAGATAAGCCATGGCGGTGAGCACGTCGGTGGCGTCGTTATTCACGCCGGCGATCTGCCGCATCTGATCCCAGCTGTTCTGGTTGGCGGCGTTGCGGTTGACGAACAGGCTGCCGTTGGTGGTAACGGGAACCGTCTGGATGGTGCCGTCGATGTAGGCACGGACATAGTACTCGGTGCCGGACACGGTGGCATAGTGCCAGCCGTCCACCAGGAGGACCAGGCCGCCGTTGTCAGTGGACTCGGTGAAAGCGGCCAGGTTGCCGTAGCGGTCCAGATACAGGGTGTAACTGGTGCCGGTGTGCAGGTAGATGACACCGTGCTCCAGGCCGGCGGAGTGCTCGTCGATGCCGGACTCGGCATAGGTGTCGCCGTCGGCGGTGATGCACTTGCCGTCCACGCGGTTGACGGTGTTGACGACGGTGGTCACGTTCTCGGCCAGCTCGGCGCGGGCCTTGCCGTCGATGACAGCGTAGGTGACGACGTTGCCCACAGCCAGGTCGACAGTGCCGTCATTGACGACGGTCTTGCCGGAGAGGTTGTTCACGGAAACGGCGTGGGGGGTCTCCGGGGTATCCAGGGTGATGGCACCGGCAGAGGAAACGTTGGCAACGATGCCCACGCAGTACAGAGTCTGGAGGACATAGTCGGCCACGCCGTCCTTGTTGTTGTCGATGACGATGAGGCGGTTGCCGGGATAGTTGGCGGTGATGGTGGCATCAGAGGTCTTGCTTCCGGTGACATAGCTGGACTCGAACTGAGTGAAGGTCATGTAATCGGAAACATCGCCGCGGACGGAGGTGGTGTACACATACACCTCGCCCTTGATATAGGTGGTGTTGTCGCGGTCAGCGCTCACGAAGATATCCCTGATGAAGCCGTAGTCGGTATCGTTCAGAGTGGTGAACGCATTGATCTGCTTGGTGTAGGTGTAGGTGCTCTTGGTTGTGGTGTTCCAGGTAGCGGAGGTCTCGCCAGCGGCCAGCGTGATCTCGTTGGCGGCAACCACACCGCTGCCGGCATACAGATGGCCGCCATTGCTGAGCAGGCTCTTGGCCGCATACTCGGTCATGGACTGCTCAATGACATACTCCATACGCACGTTGGCGGTGCGGGCGGAGGTGGAGGTGGCGGGATCGTAGTTGATGTAGTACTTGGTGGCGGCGCTGGTGGTCATGTTCTTGCCCTTGGCGGCATCGGCCACGGTGGTATACACGCCGTCGTCGTACATGGTGTTCTGGCCGGCCTCTTCCTGAATGGCGGAGGTGAGAGGCTTGTAGTCATAGTTGACGCTGGTGGTCTTGTCGGGCACCACATAGGTATACATGGTCTTGCCGATATCAACGAGCGTGGTGCCGGCGTTGACGCTGTAAGCCTTAGCGGCGGTCTCGATGCGGGTGGTGCCAGCGGCCAGAGTGGTGCCGGCGGTCAGGTCGGCGTACTCGTTGCCGGTGACAACGCCGGTGACCTTCTCCATCTCGAAGGTGTCATAGGCCAGGGACTTGCCACTCTTGTCATAGTCGCGCTTGATGGCGTTGTAAGTGACAGTGTCGCAGAGCATGGCACGGAGCAGGAGCTTGGCGACCAGCTGGCGCTCGGCGGGCTGGGCGAGCTGAGTGGAGGAGATACCCTTGGTGATCTCCAGCTTCTCAGCGGTAGCGGCGGTCTGGATGCGCCACTGGCTGCCGGTGAACTCGCCGTTCTTGTCGTAGCCCAGGGCACGCAGGATGGTGGCCAGGACTTCGTAACCGGTGATCTCGCGGTTGGGGGCAAACTGGTTCTTGCCCACGCCCTTGTAGATCTCGGCGTTGGCGCAGTAGCCGACATAGGGCTCTGCCCAGGAGGGGATGGAATCGGTGAAGTAGTTGTAGCCCCTGTAGAGGGTGGCTTCGCTGTCATCCACATCGCCAGTGCTGATGCGGTAGAGGATGGCGGCTACTTCGGCGCGGGTGATGGTCTTGGTGGGCTCAAACGTGTTAGCGCTGGAGCTGGTCCCACGGAAGACACCCAGGTTGGTGAGGACGTCAACGGCTTCCTTGTAGTCGGCGCCGATGGAATCCTCATCCGAGTAGGCGGCATTGGCGACGGTGACGAGCGAGAGGCTCATGACCAGGGCCAACACCAGGGCGAGAATCTTCTTGAGATTTCTCATGGCTGGAAAATTCCTCCTTTTAAGATTTGGGCTGAGGGGGGAAAAGATGGAGGAAAAGTTGCGAAAACCGCTATTTTTCGATGATTACCAACGATTTCCAAATCATCGAAAAAGTTGCAAGTTTTGGCCCCTTTAAGTCCAAAATTAAGCCCCTTA
>CANQCS010000226.1 GCA_947589745.1 uncultured Oscillospiraceae bacterium | reverse complement strand
CCTCGGGCGCGGCCACTGGCATCTTGTCCAGCATCCCCGTAACCGTTGCAGACGTTCATCCTTTTTCGCATTGCCGGCCCCCCAGAATCGTTGTTGCAGTAGGCTTAGACGGGTTTTCTTTCCTCTGGGCGCAGCCCCAAACACCTCACCCATCTTCCCTCCCACCCTTGGGCACGGCCCCTGGCACTCACGCCCATCTTCTCTCACACCCTCTGGCGCAGCCACTGAACACCTCACCCATTTTCCCTCACCCATTTTCCCTCACACCCCTGAAGCAGTTGTCCCTATGGACATTCTCCCACACCACTGGGCGCAGCCACAAGCACCCACACACATTCCCTCTCGCCCCCCTGGGCGCGCCACAAGCAACTTGCCTGGCATTCCCGGAACCATCCGGTTGGCCAAACGTGCGGAACCGTTGCGGCACAACGGATGAGGGGGATATGGAGGGGACTCTGAGAGGCCTCTGAGGGCCGCTTTGGGAGGCGTCTGAGAAGGCCTCTGAGGCATGTTGAGCGGTGAGATGTGTGAGACCAGTGGAGCGGATGAGCGATGCCTGAGGAGCCTCTGGGAGCGTTCTGGAGGGGTGCTTGCGTGAACACGACGATCTCTCCATACACCTCTTGGCACGCCCCTGGCAGTCTGCCTGGCGTCTCCGGAATCATACACAAAAACCCGTCCATTTTCGCCGCTGGCATCCCTCTGGGACCATTGCGGCACAACGGATGAAGAGATATAGAGAGACTCTGAGAGGGCCTCTGAGGCACGTTGAACGGCAAGATGTGAGAGGAGGACTTGGAGCGGGTGAGAGGTATCTGAGGGGCCTCTGGAAGCGTTCTGGAGAGATGTCTGCGTGAACCAGACGATTTCCTCTCACCCTCCTGGCACGCCCCTGGCAGTCTGTCCGGCGTCTCCGGAATCATACACAAAAAAACCGCCCTTTTTCGCCGCTGGCATCCCTCTGGAACCGTTGCGGCACAACAGATTGGCTAAATGCAGAGAAGACTCTGAGTGCCGCTTCGGAAGGCGTTTGAGAAGGCGCTGAGAGGACCTCTGAGGCACTCTGAGTAACGGGATGTGAGGAGAACATTGGAATGGATGAGAGGCGTCTGAGGGGCCTCTGAGAGCGTTCTGGAGAGATGTCTGCGTGAACCAGACGATTTCCTCATACACCTCCTGGCACGCCCCTGGCAATCTGTCCGGCGTCTCTGGACCCGCACACAAAAAACGACCTTTTCACCGCTGGAATCGTTGTGGCACAACGGATGAGAGGGATTCTGAGGGGACTCTGAGAAGTCTGTGAGGGCCGCTTCGGAAAGCATCTGAAAGGGTGCTGAAAAGGGTTTGAGACCTGCTGAAAGGGAGATCCCTGAAGCGGGTGAGAGGAGCGTGTGGGACTCCTGAGAACGTTCTGGAGGGGTACCTGCGTGAAAGGGAAAGCGTGTGGGGGGGAGAAAAACGAGTGCGGGTGTGAGGGGGGCCTCTGAGGAGGAGATCCTACGTGAAAGGGAACGTGTGCGAGAGAGAAAAATGAGTGATTTTTTGAGCGACAACTGAGTGATTTTTAAAACTACGCGCACATAGCATCTCCGAAAAAAGGCATTTATTCCGAGTTTCTGCACGAATTTTTCCGAGAAATTGATGCAGGCAAGGGGTGGGAACTGCAAAATCTCCGATTAATTCATTGCAAAATCTCGGAATAATTCGGCAAAATCTCGGATTAATTCGGCAAAAACTCGGAATAAATCAAAAACTCGGAAAAATTCGGACAGCGATGGAGGCAAATTTTATGGAGCGGGCAGGAAGAAAGGTACGCGATATACAATTCTACAGCGCCAAGAATGAAGGACAGGTTTGTGTCCACACAAGTTTTGCGAGAGCCTATGCGAAGCATCTGGAGGAACTGGACGAGGTAAAAAGTTATGAGGCTGGTTACGCGCTGGACCAGGAACGATTCAAAAACGTCAGCCCGGTCGGCATCCGAAAGGATTACTTCACTGGTGGATGGGAGACAGATTTTCTGATCCAGTATCAGGACGGCCGTTGCGCCGTCCGGGAGCTGGTAGCATCGGCGGAGAAGCTGCAGCAGGCGGCAACGGTAGAACGCCTGGAGTTCTCGCGTCGGTATTGGACTGTGTTCGGCATCACGGATTGGAAGGTGGTTTTGAAAGATGTGACAGATGGTTAATGTCCGTAAGGGCAAAAAAACAGAACCGCTGAGGTGGTTTTGAACAGGAGAAGTTCAGAATTCTGAGTGATATCTCCTCCAACACAACGGGAAGCATGCTGTGAGACATTTCATTGTCATGGCAGATCTGTATCTACTGCCTGATCAAGCAGCCATTGCCTCGGAGTTGCGTTGCCATCGGAATTATGACTCTGACCTCCGGCATCGGAGAGTACCATGAGGGCTCTCTTGATTTGTACAGCACCTGGAGGAGCTCAATACAGTAGAACGTCTGGAGTTCTCGTGCCAGTATTGGACCGTGTTAGACATCACGGAACGGAAGGTAGTTTTGAAAAGTCCAGAATTATGAGTGATATCTCCTCCAACACAGCAGGAAGCATGCTGTGAGACACTTCATTGTCATGCTAAATCTGTATCTGCTGCCTGATCAAGCAGCCATTGCTTCGGAGTTGTGTCGCCATCAGGATCATGACTCTGACCTCCGGCATCGGAAAACACCATGAGGGCTCTTTTGATTTGTACAGCACCTGGAGGGGCTCAATGCAGTAGAACATCTGGAGTTCTCGCGTCAGTGTTGGACTATGTTAAGCATCACGAATCGGAAGGTAGTGGTTCATAAAAACTAAAGGTTGCACAATATAGAACAACGTGTCATAATACTCCCAAGAGGAAAGAGGGGGGGTTATTATATGCCGTCATTGAAATATGTCATCAAGCTTAGCAGCCAGGATAAGGCAGAACTCATGGATATCGTAACAAAAGGGAAAAGCCCTGCCCGAACAATTTTACGTGCGAATATTCTTCTCGCTAGAAAGAAACGTGAAACGCCGCCGGTTCCTGCAAAAGTGACCGGGGAAGTGGAAGCACACGTCATTGCGCTTGCCTGCGGCAAACCGCCAAAGGGATATTCTAAATGGACGCTTCGACTGCTTGCAAATAAGGCAGTGGAGTTGGGATATATCGATTCCATCTCCCATGTTACTGTATCAAACATACTGAAAAAAACGAACTTAAGCCTAATTTGAAGAAGTGTTGGTGTATTCCTCCAGAGCATAACGCCGCCTTTGTGGCAGCCATGGAAGATGTGCTGGAGGTATACAGCCGTCCTTATGACGAAGCGTATCCGGTTGTCTGTAT
>CANQCS010000225.1 GCA_947589745.1 uncultured Oscillospiraceae bacterium | reverse complement strand
AAGGTGGTCATCAGGATGCCGGCGGCGATGTGGCCGGGGCCGATGGCGGAGATGAACGCGGAGAGCACGAACATCAGGATGGGGATGAGGACCGTGTGCTTGCCCACCAGGGCCACGATCTTCTTGGAGAAGAGGTCCAGGGTGCCGTTCTGGGAGGCCATGCCGAAGAGGAAGGTGACGCCCACCAGAGTGACGAACATGGAGCTGGAGAAACCGCTGGTGACGGCGGAGGCCTTCAGGCCGCCGACGATCGTCAGGATAAACGCGACGCCCAGGGACAGGAAGCCCAGGTTGACCTTCTTGATGAAGCCGATGGCCACGACGATGACCAGCACCACCAGAGAGATGACGGGCATATAGGGCGCTAATAACTCTGCCATAAAACTTTACGCCTCCAAATTTAATTTACTTTTGTCAGAATATCGGTCGTATTGGTCCGCCATGTGGCGATGTACTCCTCCGCCGCGTCGCCGGTGTAGCCCAGCGGGTTGATGTAGAAGTAGCCCAGCATGGTCTGGTAGCTGGAGTCCCCGTAGGCCTTGGAGAAGGCGTCCGCCAGGATCTTGACGACCTCGGGATCGGTGCCCTCCTTCACGAACACACCGTAGAAGGGGCCCCAGGGCAGATACTTCTCGAAATCAGGGTACTCGGCGGTGATAAGGGGCACGTCGCTCATCAGCTCCACAGGCTCCTTGGCCAGCACGCACAGCCACTTGTAGTCGCCGGACTTGTACTCCTGGTAGCCCATCTGGACCTTGGAGATGGTGAAGTCGCACTCGCCGCTCAGGACGGCCGCCTTGGCGGAGGCGTCGCTGTCGTAGGGGACCTGGGTGAACTCAGCGCCGGTGACGGCCTTGAGCATGGCGGCTACCTCCCAGGGGAGGCCGCCGGTGCCGGTGGTGGCCAGGGCCACCTCCGTGCCGGCCTTGGCCGCGTCCACCAGCTGGGTCAGGGAGCTGTAGGGGGAATCCTTGCCCACCACAACGCCCGTGGTCTCGTCGCCGATCAGCAGCACGCACTCGAAGTTGTCGTAGGTCAGATCGGAGATGCCCAGGGTGTCGTACAGGACGGGGTTCTCGGCGCCCATCAGCAGGGTGGCGCCGTCGGCCTCCTGGTCGTGCACGTACCGGGTGGCCACGGAGCCGGTCTCACCGGTCTTGTTGGTGAGGATGATGTTGGTGCCCAGAATGTCCTGGGCCAGGATGGACAGGGGGCGCATCAGGGAGTCGGTGCCGCCGCCCGCGCCCCACTGGATAACGCCGTTGATCTCCTTGGGGGGATAGCCGATCACATTTCCGATGGACCCCTCCGCGGCGGAGGGCTCGTCCTCGTGGCCGGTGCCGCTGCAGCCCGCCAGAAGGGAGCAGGCCAGCACGGCAGCCAGAAGTCCGGCCAGCAGCTTTCTCAGTTTCATAACATTACTCCTTCTTTACAGCCGGATGGTGGCGGTACCCTCCATGATGAGGTTCGCCGTGCGGAAGCCGAAGGTGTCGTCGATGACGGGCACAGCGCCGTTCTCCTGGAAATCCACGCCGCACTCCAGGACGCCGCCGGCGTGGCCGATGCGGATGAACTGGGTGTCCACGTTCTCGCTGAGCACCTGCTGCACGATGCTGCCGGGGACAACAGCGGCGGCGGCGGTGCACATGGCGCCGGTCATGGCGTAGCTGGGGTGGGCCTTCTGCATGGACATCATCCGGGACAGGAGGTCGATGCTCTCCCGCTTGATCTCCTTGCCGTCGGCGGTGATGTAGTCCTCCGCCTCGCCCACGAAAGTCATCTTGGGGATGCCCGGGGTGTCCCAGGCGGAGCGGGTGTAGTCCTCAATGAGGCCCAGCTTCACGGCGGCCAGGCCGCGGACGGCCTCCAGCAGGTCCAGCTTGCCCTGGTCGGCGTTGAGCTCGTCGGGCAGCTCCTTGCCGGTGAGGCACAGATCCTTGGCCTTCACGAAGACCAGGGGGTTGGCGGCGTCCACGATGGAGACCTGGACGGGGCCGAAGCCGGGGACCTCCAGGGTGTCCACCGCGTTGCCGGTGGGCAGGAGGCCGTGGCCCAGGGTGCCGGCGGGCTCCACGAACTTCAGCCGGATGGGGGAGGCGGTGCCGGGGACGCCGGCGATGGTGAAGTCGCCCTCGTAGGCCACTTCCCCGCCGGGGGTCTGGACGTCGGAGATGATGACCTTGCCGGTGTTGGTGTTGAAGATGCGGACGCTGGTCTGGCCGTCCTTCACCTCCACCAGGCCCTTCTCGATGGCGAAGGGACCCACGCCGGAGGAGATGTTGCCGCAGTTGCCCTTGTAGCTCACCAGGGGCTTATCCACGGACACCTGGGCGAAGGTGTAGTCCACGTCGGCGTCGGGCCGGTCGGACTTCTTGATGATGGCCACCTTGCTGGTGACGGACTGGGAGCCGCCCAGGCCGTCGATCTGCTTCTTGTCGGGGCTGCCCATGAGCCGCAGCAGCAGGGGCTCCCAGGCGTCCTTGTTCTCGGGCAGGTCGGTCTCCAGGAGGTAAACGCCCTTGCTGGTGCCGCCCCGCATAATCGTAACGGGCATACGGATGGTGTTGTTCATCGTTGGAACCTCCTTCTATTTCGTGCGCCTCTCAGTGCGCTTCTTTCAGTTTCCGGTTGTAGTTGATGAGGCTGCCGCAGCGGATGATCTCCTTCTCCTCCTCGGTGAGAGCCTGGATGGAGAGGGTCAGGGGCCGCACGGTCTCGCCCAGGACATAGGCGGGGATGCTGCTCATGTCGCCGTCCAGAGCGGCGCGGACATTGGGCACAAAGATGTAGTCGTCATCCTGGAAGTCCGACTCGCCCTCGATGTGGAAGGGCACCATGCCCCAGTTGATGAGGTTGGAGCGGTAGCGCTTGGTGGCGTACTCCTTGACGATGTTGGCGCCGCCCAGCAGCACGCGCTGGCAGGAGGCGGCCTGCTCACGGGCGGAGCCGTCGCCGGGCTTCACGGCGTAGATGGTGCTGGAGAGGTCCACGTCCTCGTCCTTCACGCCCTCGCAGCCGGGGATGGTCCGGACCTGGGCCAGGAACTGGGCCACCTCGTCCGGGCACTGGCCGGCCTTGCGGGCCTTCTCGTTGGCCATGACGGCCTTGGCCTTGCCCACGTACTCGGGCACCCGGCGGCTCAGGGTGAACTCCGCCAGGCCCATGGGGTTGGAGCGGAAGGAGCCGGTCTCGCCGGAGGGGATCAGCTCGTCGGTGGTGGTGACGGGGTCGGTGATGTAGGCGCAGACCCGGAGGAGCATATGCTCATTCAGGGCGGGCATCTCGGGCCAGTCCTTGATGTTGGGGCCGCAGACCAGGGTCTCGTTCAGGTCGCCCTTGCCGAAGCCCTGGTAGACCCGGTGCTC
>CANQCS010000224.1 GCA_947589745.1 uncultured Oscillospiraceae bacterium | reverse complement strand
CGCCGTCCAGGCACTGGAACTTCCGGTTGAAGATCTCCACCACGCCGTCGGCGCGCATGATGCCGTCGATGATGTTGCTCTCGCCGATGAAGTCAGCCACGAAGGCGTTCTTGGGCTCGTTGTAGATATCCTCGGGGGAGCCGATCTGTTGGATGCGGCCTCCGTCCATGACCACCACGGTGTCGGACATGGCCAAGGCTTCCTCCTGGTCATGGGTGACATAGATGAAGGTGATCTCCATCTCCTGCTGGATGCGTTTCAGCTCCTGCTGCATGTCCTTGCGCAGCCGCATGTCGAGAGCGCCCAAGGGTTCGTCCAGGAGCAGGACCTTGGGCCGGTTGACCAGAGCCCGAGCGATGGCGACGCGCTGCTGCTGTCCGCCGGAGAGGGCGGTGACGGAGCGCTTCTCATAGCCCTTCAGGTTGACAATCTCCAGCATCTCCAGCACGCGCTGCCGTATCTCGGCCTCGGGGACCTTCTCCTTCCGGCGGCTGCCGTCCTTATCCATGACGGTCTGGCCCATCCGGAGGCCGAAGGCCACGTTCTCGAACACGTTCAGGTGCGGGAACAGGGCGTATCGCTGGAACACGGTGTTCACCATACGCTTGTAGGGCGGCACATCGTTGATGCGTTTTCCGTCGAACAGGACGTCGCCGGAGGTCGGCGAAAGGAACCCTCCGATAATTCGGAGCGTGGTTGTCTTGCCGCACCCGCTTGGGCCAAGCAGCGTAAGGAACTCCTTGTCGTTGATGTAGAGATCGATGTGGTCAAGTACCACGTCGTCCCCATAGGACATGACGCAATCCGACAAGCGGATCAGCTCTTTGGACATGTATCCTCCCCCGTTTCATAATAATAAATTTTTGGGTAGAAAAGTGCCTTTCTTCCACAAGGGGGCCTTGCAGAGAAAGGCATATCCAAATATAAACGGTTTCTGTCGAAATGTCAACAAAAATATAACAAAAAATTAAAATTCTTAAATTGATCGTTGGGGGCTCCGCCCCCACGGGGCTGATAGGCACCCTGGGGGGTGCCTGCCCTCCCCTGGTGACTTTTCCCTCGCAGGAAAAGTCACCAAAAGTGCGCTTAAGGGGGCTCGCGCCCCCTTAAGAATCCCTGCCGTTTGGAGGGACGTTAAGGGCAGATGGATGTTGGGTAGAACCCAGAGAAAGCTTTCATCGGGGGTGCTTCCTTGTTTTTCCGTAGTCGATACTACTGGTTGCTCCGTTCCACTACGCAATTGATGAATGTTT
Source organism: uncultured Oscillospiraceae bacterium (assembly GCA_947589745.1). Taxonomy (GTDB): domain Bacteria; phylum Bacillota; class Clostridia; order Oscillospirales; family Oscillospiraceae; genus Pelethomonas. The sequence continues at coordinate 2,112 of CANQCS010000224.1, read as the reverse complement.
CGTATCGGGCCGTATACGGAAATCTGTCTTTTGCGTAGTGGAACGGAGCAGAACGCAGTCGGACAAGCACCAAACGACCAACGCACCCAATGTGTCCGTGCACCAGCGCTTCACTCTCCTTGGGGACATACTAGGGTAGCCGCAAAACTCATACACGGGACCCGGCACGGTTTAGACTAGGCCAGCCAAAGGGGGAGCGCAAAACAAATCAAAAAATTTGAAGGGGGTCCAGCCCGTAGGGCTGGCAATTTTTTGGTTACTTTTTGTTTGCACAAAAAGTAACCCAGGGTGCGCGGCGGAGCTGCGACATGAATAAGAGGTGGGAGGGGGCGGAGCCCCCTCCCGATCTGCACTATCCTATCAGATCAAATGCCACAACGTCACTGTCCAGCGATTCGCCAGACAGCACCAGGTAGACGGTGCTGTCATCCCCGGGAACGACATATATCTCTCCGGTGACATCGGAGGGGCCCACGATCTCCCTATCGTTGACGGGCCGCTCCCCGTCAACATATTCCACGTCGCCGTAGTAGACGCTCCCCTCCGGCAGGCCGTCAGGCAGCATATCCCCCCACTGGTAGCACATCCCGTTCACCATCACCGTGGGACTGCTTCCTGCCGCGCCGGGCATCGTGGCAGCGCTGTCGTCGCTGGCCGCGTCCTGGGACTCCTGTTCCTCCCCGCTGGGCTCGTCCACATCGGTGACGCCGGAGCTGCCGGCGGTGTCGCCGGCGGCCCAGCCGCCGCCGGTATCGCTGCTCTCCGGCGCGGCGCTGCCGTTGGCCATGCCGCCGAAGTTGGCGCTGCCCCCGCTGTTGCCGCCCATGTTGAAGAAGCCGCTCCAGCGCACCGTCACCACCAGCAGCGCCACACACGCCGCCGCGGCCAGCCAGGGCATCGCCCGCCGCACCGGGATCCGGGTCCGGCGGCGGAACTTGTACTCCTGGGCCTCCTCGATCAGCTCCGGGCGCACGTTGGTGATGGCGTCAAAAAGGATCTCCGCCCTGCTCATACCCGCACCCCCTCCTTCTCCAGGCAGCGGCGCAGGCTCTCCCGCAGCCGCAGCAGGCGCTTGGTCAGGGCGTTGGAGCGCACGCCCAACTCCTCCGCCAGCTCCTTGACGGAGTCGCCGTTCCAGTAGCGCCGCAGGAACAGGGCCCGGTCCTCGGCGCTGAGGCTCACCAGCCAGTCGCTGATGAAGCCGCTGAGCTCCCCGGCCTCCAGGTCCCTCTGGGCGTTGTCCGGCGCGGGAACGCAGTCCTCCAGTTCACTGAGCAGCACCTCCGTCCCGCCGAAGCGCTTCTGGGCGTGGGCGGCCCGGTAGCGGGAGATGGAGAGGTTGCGGATGATGGCCCCCAGGTAGGCCCGGAGGCTCCGGGGCCGCTGGGGCGGCATGGTGTCCCAGCAGCGGCCGTAGGTGTCGCTGACGCACTCCTCGCTGTCCTGGAAGCTGTGCAGGATGTTCATGGCGATCTTGTGGCAGAAGGCGCCGTACTTGTTGTCCGTTTCACGGATGGCCCCCTCGTCCCGGAGCCAATAGAGCTCCACGATCTGGATATCTTCCATAGGCGATATTCCTCCTTTCCTCCCGTAAAGACGCAATTCGCAGAGAAATGTGCCGCTGGGCGGCAAAAAATTTGTGGCAAACTCAAATTGCCATTTGGGTGGCCGGGTGGTATACTGGCCAAAACATGACCCTATCCCTGGGGGTGTGGGGGCTCCGCCCCCACCGGGTCTGATGCGCACCCCCGATGGGTGCACCCCTGGCCTACTTTTCCCCCACGGGAAAAGTAGGCAAAAGCGTGCTCAAGAAAACCAGGAATGGTTTTCTTGAGAATCTTTCCTTATTTTTTTGTTTTGTTTTGCGCTCCCCCTTTGGTTGGTTTGGTCTAAACTGTTCTTGCTCCCGTGTATGAGGCGTTGCGGCTAGGGTGAGTATGTCCCCAAGGAGATTGAAGCGCTGGTGCACGGACACATTGGGTGCGTTGGTCGGTTTTACTTTGTCCAACTACTGGTTGCTCCGTTCCACTACGCAAAGGATAGATTTCCGTATACGACCCGACAAGAAACATCTGTCAATTGCGTAGTAGAACGGAGCAACCAGCAGTCGGA
>CANQCS010000223.1 GCA_947589745.1 uncultured Oscillospiraceae bacterium | reverse complement strand
GCCTTGATGGCGGCCTCCAGGTCAGCCTTGGCATCCTCCAGGGCGGCCTTGTCCACGCCGGTGGGGGCGGGATCGGCGGCCAGGGCGGCGTTCACCAGATCCAGAGCGGACTGCAGGGCGCTCTTGGTGTTGGCGGTCAGGGCGCTCTCCACGGTGCTCATCAGCTGCTTCACGGGCTCAGACAGAGCGGAACCGGCGGGCAGGCAGCGGCCCCAGACGTCCTGAGCCATGTCGCGGACGTGGTTCTGCTGGGTGGTGGAGCTGGTGTACTCGTTGAAGGACACGACATACAGGATGTCGTTGAGGTCGCTGGTGGGATTGTAGGCCACCAGGACCTCGTTGCGCTGATAGCCGTCCACGACCAGCTCGTTGTAGCGGCTGGGATCAGCGTCGTACTTGATGGTGCTGTCGGGGTTCTGGGCCATGACAGCGGCGCGAGTGCCCTCGCTCAGGCTGGCGTAGCCGTAATCCTCGTCGTAGGACAGATCATAGTACTTGCTGCTGGCCACGTGGCGGACACCAACCTCCTGATAGGTGTTGGTGATGGTGGGCGCATACTGGTCCACACGGCCCAGAGTGGCGCTGTAGTTGGTGTTCACATAGGAGTCGATGGTGTCATAGTCGGAGGCGGCGGTGGCGCGATCCTTGTTGACATAACCGACCACATAGCGGCCGCTGGCGAGGATCTGCTCGGCGGTCATCCAGCGGATGGCATAGGTGCCAGCCACGGTGTCGAACTCGTCCATGACGTACAGACCGGCGTTGATGTAGCTGACGGTGCCGGCGTAGTCATAGCCCTTGATGCTGGAAGCGGTCAGGTCGATATCGACGGTGTCATAGGTACCGTCGCCGCGGATGACGGGAACGTTATCCACGCGGACACCGTTGCCAACAACGGGGAACTCGGGGATGAACACCTGCTCGGCGTCCAGAGCCTCATAGGTGGAGCCCATCTCGATGACGACGGCGTCAGCGGTGTAGTAGGTCTTGCCGTTGGCCATGGTGGCCTGGGTGCCGGTGACGTAGACGTTCTCAATGGGGCCGGTGAGGACGGCAGCGGGGATGTTGCCGTAGCCAACGTACTCGCGGACCACGAAGTTACCGGCGGTCACGCCGCGGTAGACGACATAGTACTGGGTGTTGGCCAGAGCGCGGACGGTGGTAGCGGAACCGGCCACGTTGTAGGCGGTGGAGGACAGGTTGCCGGTGTAGTAGACGGTACCGGCGGTGTTGTCATTGATGGTACCAATGGTGCCGGGCACCTTGACACCGGTGGAGATGAGGGCCTCGGTCTCCTTGTACTGATACAGGCGGTCGACAGGAGTCAGCACACCGTCACGCAGGTAGGCGAGCATGGTGTGGATGGAGTCGGTGTCGGCGGTGTTGCAGTTCATGCCGGAGACCTTCTTGATGTTGTCCCAGCCGTTGGAGTTGTTGGCGGCGGGCTCCACGAACAGGGTGGCGTTGCCGGTGACGGCAGCGGTGTTCATGGTGTTGTTGTCCCAGTAACGGACGTAGTACTCAGCGCCGGTAGCGGTGAGGTTGCGCCAGCCGTTGACCAGGAGGACCAGCTTGCCGTTGTCCTCGGACTCGGTGTAGGCAGCCAGGAAGCCGCCGCGATCCAGATAGAGGGTGTAATTGACATTGGGATACATGTAGATCACGCCGCTCTTCAGGGTCTCGGAGTGCTCGTGGATGTCGGACTCCTTGTAGGTGTTGCCGTCGGCGGTGGTGCAGGTGCGAGGATCGGTAACACGGTTGACGGAGTTGACGAAGGCGTTGACCTTCTCGGCGAGCTTGACGCGGGTCTTGCCATCGATGGTGGCATAGGTGACCACGTCACCGGCCTTCAGCGCGTCGCCCTCGTTGACGATCTTGGAGGCAACGATGTTGTTGAACGCGCGGGCGCCGGGAGTGGGGCTGGTCTGGTGGCCGGTACCGGCCTCGGGCCCGATGAGGGAGATGACGCCGGCGTCAGTGACAGCGGCGACGATGTCGACGCAGTACTGGGTGAGCAGCACGTAGTCGATGACGCCGTCCTTGTCGTTGTCGATGACGATGAGGCGGTCGCCGTCGTGACCAGTGACAGTGGTGTCAGTGGTGGCGGAGGCGGTGAAGTAGGTGGACTTGAAGGTCGCGTAGCTCATGTAGTCGGAGACGTCGCGGCCAACAGAGGTGGTGTAGACATAGACCTCACCCTTCACATAGCCGGTGGTCTCGCGGTCGGCCTCGGTGAAGATGGTGCTGATGTAGCCGGCATCATCGGCGGTGAGGGAAGCGCCGCGGTTGATGGACTTGGTGTAGGTCCAGGTCTTGTCCGTGGTGCGGTTCCAGGTCTGGGAGTTCTCAGCAGCGACAGTGGCGTAGACGCAGGCAGTACCGGCGGCCTTGTCGGTCAGGGTGCTGTTGGTGGCGGTGCCGTTGTTGAGGAAGAGGGTCTTGGCCTCGTACTCCGTCATCTTGATCTCGATGACATACTCCATACGGACGTTGGTGGTCTCGTCGGTAGTCGTGGTAGCGGGATCATAGTTGCGGTAGTACTTGGTGGTGCTGTCGACGACAGCGTTGATCTTGGCGGCGAGGGCGGTCGGGGTGACCTTCTCATAGGACTCCGTGGTCTTGTTCTGATCCGGGATCTCATAGATGGTGCTGCCGAGGGCCTTGTAGTCGTAATCGACGCTGGTGGTCTTGTCGGGCACGATGTAGGCGCGCTTGGTCAGGCCGATCTCGTCAAGAGTGGAGGCCACGTTGACGGTGTAGCCGCCGAGGTTGGTCACGCCGGTGGCGAGGCAGGCGGTGCCGTTGAGGTTGGCGTTCTCGTTGGCGAGGACGACGTCGTCGACCTTCTGCATCTCGAAGGTCTTCTCAGCGAGGGAGGTGCCGCTCTTGTCATAGTCACGCTTGATGGCGTTGTAGGTGACGGTGTCGCAGAGCATGGCGTTGAGCAGGAGCTTGGCGACCAGCTGGCGCTCGGCCTTCTCGTTGAGGACGGTGGAGGTGATGCCCTTGGTGATGCCGAGCTTCTCAGCGGTAGCGGCGGTCTGGATACGCCACTGGCTGCCCTCGAACTCGCCATTCTTGTCGTAGCCGAGGGCACGGAGGATGGTAGCGAGGACTTCGTAACCGGTGATCTCGCGGTTGGGGGCGAACTGGTTGTTGCCCACGCCCTTGTAGATCTCGGCGTTGGCGCAGTAGCCGACATAGGGCACTGCCCAACCGGGGATGGAGTCGGTGAAGTAGTTGTACTTGGAATAGAGATCCTTGTAGTCATCCTTCACATCACCGGTGTTGATGCGGTAAAGGATGGCAGCTACTTCGGCGCGGGTGATAGGCTTCGTGGGCTCGAACGTGTTAGCGCTGGAGCTGGTCCCACGGAAGACACCCAGGTCAGTGAGGACGTCAACGGCTTCCTT
>CANQCS010000222.1 GCA_947589745.1 uncultured Oscillospiraceae bacterium | reverse complement strand
TAGGGCAGCAGGGCGATCTGACGGGCGCGCTTGATGGCCTCGGTCAGCTGGCGCTGATGCATGGCGCAGGTGCCGGTAGCCCTGCGGGGCAGGATCTTGGAGCGCTCAGAGATGAAGCGGCGCAGCTTGTTGGCGTCCTTGTAGTCGATATGCTCGCACTTGTCCACGCAGAACTGGCAAACCTTCCGGCGCTTGCGGGGAGCGGCGGGACGGGCGGGTCTGTTTTCACGTTCCATAGCCATGATTACTATCCTCCTGTTCAGAATGTGGGCGGTGAGTTCCGCCCCGGAAAAGAGCCGCGGCGGATGCACCGCGCTCTTGAAGCGTCATCGCTGGGGAAATGGATCAAAACGGCAGGTCGCCGTCCTGGTCGTCGATCTCGGCGAAGCCGGAGCTGTCGCCGGAGGGGGCGCCGTAGCCGCCGCCGTAGGACTGGTTGTAGGACGGCTGGCTCTGGGCGGGGACGCCGTAGGGCGGGGGAGAACCGTAGTCGCCGCTGGACGAGTTGTCCCGTTTGCTGTCGCCGAAATAGACGTTATCGGCCACCACCTCGGCGCTGCGGCGGTTGTTGCCGTCCCGGTCCTTCCAATCGCGGATCTGGAGACGGCCCTCGGCAATCGCCATGCGGCCCTTGGAGAAATACTTGCAGACGAACTCAGCGGTGTTGCGCCAGGCCACCACGTCGATAAAGTCCGTGGCCTTCTCGCCGGAGTCCCGGCTCTTGAAGTCCCGGTCCACCGCCAGGGTGAAGCTGGTGACGGCCACGCCGGACTGTGTGGTCCGCAGCTCCGGGTCCCGGACCAGCCGGCCCATGATGATAATGCGGTTCAGCATAGATGGTCTTTCCTCCCGTTACTCGCCCTTGCAGACGATCATGGAGCGCAGGATGCCGTCGGTGATGCCCAGCACGCGGTCCAGCTCTCTGGGAAACTCGGGGCCGCTGGTGAAGCTCATCAGGACGTAGTAACCCTCGGTCTTGTAGTTGATGGCGTAGGCGAGACGGCGCTTGCCCCACTCCTCGACCTCCACGGCGGAGCAGTGCTGCTCGGCCAGCGTCTTGAACTTCTCAACGGTGGCGGCGACAGCCTCTTCGCTCAGAGCGGCGTCGATGATATACACGACCTCGTAGTTATCCGTGATTTTTGCCATGGTTGCACCTCCTTTTGGACTGATGGCCCCCGCTCTCAGGCGGGAGCAAGGATATGCCTGCAAATCGCAAGCCCTATTATTATACTGGATATTCCGGAAAAGTCAAGCCCGTTTTTGCTTTTTTCCCGGAAATTTTTCTGTTTTTGTCCTTTGGACCCGGATATTCCCCCCTTTTGGCGGGGATTTTTGTCACCATTGGGGATACGCCCGCGGCGACTTTCCCTTGCCAAATCCCGCCGCCCTGTGGTATACTCATACCCAGTCCCACAGGAGGAACGCATGATTATGAAAGTTATCGATATGCACACCCACATCTTCCCCGACAAGATCGCCGCCAAGGCCACGGTGGCCACCGCCGAATACTTTGACCTGCCCGAGCCGCCCAACTACTACGGCAGCGTGGGCGAGCTGGTGGGGGCCCTGGACGCGGCCGGGATCGACTACGCCATGGTGTTCTCCGCCGCCACCACCGCCCACCAGGTGGAGTCCATCAACCGCTACATCTGGGGCGAGGCCCAGAAGCAGCCCAAGTTCATCCCCTGCGGCACCCTGCACGCGGCCTATGAGAACTACAAGGAAGAGCTGGCCTGGATGCGGGAGCACGGGATCTACGGCGTAAAGATCCACCCGGAGTTCCAGCACTTCGTGCTGGACGACGAGCGGCTGTTCCCCATGTACGAGGAGATGGAGCGGAATGACATGTTCCTCATCGCCCACATGGGCGACCCCAGGGTGATGGTCTCCGGCCCCCACCGGATGATCCCCATTGCCACCACCTTCCCCAAGCTGCGGTGCATCTCCGCCCACCTGGGCAACTGGGGGGACTGGGACATTGAGAAGATCCGCCCCCTGGCCAAGCTGCCTAACATGTACACCGACATCAGCTCCTCCTTCAGCTACGTGGAGGACAAGGAGCCGCTGTACGGCATCCTGGCGGAGTACGACCCCACCCACGTGTTCTACGGCTCCGACTACCCCATCTGGTCCCCCATCAAGGAGCTGGAGAAGGCCAAGGCCCTCCACCTGGACGAGGCGTTCCTGGGGGATATCTTTTTCAACAACTTCGCCAGGTTCTACCACTACCGGCAGCTGTAAGGGCCCATGGAGGGAAAACGGGTACAGGGGACGGCCCACCGCCGCCCCCGGCGGCGGGCCCGCTGGCCCGGCCGCCTCTTGAAGCTCCTTCTGCTGGTGGCCTTCTGCGCCGGTTTCTTCTGGTGGAGCAACCACACCCTGCAGGTGGAGCGCTTCACCTATGCCTCCCCCCGGCTGCCCGCCGGGTTCGACGGGTGCGTCATCGTGCAGCTGTCGGACCTCCACGGCGCGGAGTTCGGGGAGGACAACAGGGACCTGCTGGAGCAGGTCCGGGAGGCCGGGCCGGATTACATCGTCCTCACCGGGGATATCCAGGACAGCGTCAGGGCCACGCCCCAGAGCTACACGGTGGAGCTGTGCCGCGCCCTGGGGGCTATCGCGCCCACCTACTTTGTCACGGGCAACCACGAGTGGGCCCTGCCCGGCATCCGGGACCTGAAGCGCGCCCTGGAGGAGTCCGGGACGGAGGTCCTGTCCAACGAGTTCGTGCCTCTGGAGCGGGGCGGCAGTCAGATCGTCCTGGCGGGCATCGATGACCCCAACGGGTTCGCGGACCAGAAGGCCCCGGAGGAGGTGGCGGACGAGGTCCGCCAAACCTATGGGGACGCCTTCTGGCTGCTGCTGGCCCACCGGAACAACTGGTTTGAAAACCGCTACAGCGCCCTGGGTGCGGATCTGGTGATCTCCGGCCACGGGCATGGCGGACTGATCCGCCTGCCGTTCACAGACGGGATCATCAGCGTCGAGAGGACGCTGTTTCCTTCTTTTACTTCCGGGTTTTATGAGGTGAACGGGGCGGACCTGTTCGTGTCCCGGGGGCTGGGGAACACCGGAAAAGGGTTTCGGTTGTTTAACCGGCCGCAGGTCGTTATATTAACGCTGGAATGTGCGTAGGGGGCTCCGCCCCCCACCGGGTCTGATTCGCCCCCCGGTGGGGCGCCCCCGGGGTTACTTTTCCCTTGCAGGAAAAGTAACCAAAAGTGCACTCAAGAAAACCAGGAATGGTTTTCTTGAGAATTTTTCCTTAATTTTTTGTTTTGTTTTGCGCTCGCCCTTTGGCTTGTTTGGTCTAAACCGAGCCGGATCCCGTGTATAGGGGCGAAGCGGCTGTGGTTAGTATGTTCTCAAGGAGATGGAAGCGCTGGTGCAGGGGCCCATTGGGTGCGTTGGTCGTTTTGTCCGTTGACCAACTGCTGGTTGCTCCGTTCCACT
>CANQCS010000221.1 GCA_947589745.1 uncultured Oscillospiraceae bacterium | reverse complement strand
TGTCGCAGCTCCGCCGCGCACCCTGGGTTACTTTTTGTGCAAACAAAAAGTAACCAAAAAATTGCTTAAGGGGCTGGCGCCCCTTAAGAATCCTCGGGGAGGACGTTAAGGGCAGATGGATGTTGGGACTAGAGGCCAGGGAAAGCTTTCATCGGGGGTGATGTTTTTTTGCCGTATTCCGACTGCTGGTTGCTCCGTTCCACTACGCAATTGATGGATGTTTCGTATCGAGCCGTATACGGAAATCTGTCTTTTGCGTAGTGGAACGGAGCAGGACGCAGTCGGACAACGTAAAAAACGACCAGCGCAGCCAATGTTCCGGTTTCGCCGCCCCAAGCGGCGAAACTTGCGCCGCAGAAGGATCTCCTTGGGGACATACTGAAATAGCCGCTTCGCCCCATACACGGGAGCGAGTCCGGTTTAGACCAGACAGGCCACAGGGAGAGCGCAAAACTAAACAAAAATAAGGAAAGATTCTCAAGAAAACCATTCCTGGTTTTCTTGAGTGCACTTTTGGTTACTTTTCCTGCAAGGGAAAAGTAACCCAGGGGAGCACCCATCGGGGGTGCGCATCAATCCCGGTGGGGGCGGAGCCCCCACACCCCCTATTATACAATAGTTATTTCTTTTTTTCCACCCCTATCATAATATTGCAAAAACGGAACAAACTAATCCTGCCTGCCGGGCGGCAGCCCGGAAAGATCATTCCAGTCATGGAGGCGAATCCAACCATGCAAACCCGTTTGGGCCGGCAGACCGTCCAACTGGAACAGCCGGCCGTTATCCTCGCCCATGCCGCCGTGGGCGGCAAGCAGGAGGGGGAGGGCCCCCTGGCCCAGTATTTCGACCACCTCAGCGACGACAGCTTCTTCGGGGAAAAGACCTGGGAGAAGGCCGAGAGCGCCATGCAGAAGCTGGCCCTCAGCAAGGCCCTGGAGAAAGCTGTCCTCTCCCCGGAGGACCTGGACTATATCCTGGCCGGGGACCTGCTCAACCAGTGCATCGGCACCTCCTTCGGCCTCAGAGACTTCGGCATCCCCTTCTACGGACTCTACGGGGCCTGCTCCACCATGGGCGAGTCCATGGCCCTGGGAGCCATGCTCATCTCCGGGGGCTTTGCCCGGAAGGTGGGGGCCATGACCTCCAGCCACTTCTGCACCGCCGAGCGCCAGTACCGGATGCCCGTGCCCTACGGCAGCCAGCGGACCCCCACCGCCCAGTGGACCGCCACCGCCTCCGGCTGCGTGGTCCTGGGCGCGGAGGGGGCGGGCCCCAGGATCACCGCCGTCACCTGCGGCAAGATCGTGGACAAGGGCATCACCGACGCCAACAATATGGGCGCAGCCATGGCCCCCGCCGCCTACGACACCCTCTCCGCCCACTTCGCCGCCACCGGCACCGGCCCCCAGGACTACGACCTGGTGCTCACCGGCGACCTGGGGGTGCTGGGCCACCAGATCGTGGCGGACCTCTTCGCCCAGGACGGCGTGGACATGGGCGAGAAGTACCGGGACTGCGGGATGCTCCTCTACGATATCCGAAAGCAGGACATGCACGCCGGGGCCAGCGGCTGCGGCTGCTCGGCGTCGGTGCTGTGCGGCTACCTGCTGCGGGAGATGGAGGAGAAGAAGTGGAACAAGATCCTTTTTGCCCCCACCGGGGCCCTGCTGTCCCCCACCTCCTCCTTCCAGGGGGAGAGCATCCCGTCCATCTGCCACGCGCTGACCATCGAAAACCTCTGACGGGGCGCGGCCCCGGAAAGGAGAACTGTATGCAATACTTGAACGCGTTCCTGTGCGGTGGCATCCTGTGTGCCATCGGACAGATCTTCATCGACAAGACCAAGCTGACCCCCGCCCGCATCCTGACGGGCTATGTGGTGCTGGGCGTTATCCTGGAGGCGGTGGGCGTGTACGGGCCTATCGCGGAGTGGGGCGGCGCCGGGGCCACGGTGCCGCTGACGGGCTTCGGCTCCAATCTGGCTAAGGGCGTGGCCAGAGCCGTGGCGGAGAAGGGCTGGCTGGGCGTGTTCACCGGCGGCCTCACCGCCGCGGCCGGAGGCATCGCGGCGGCGGTGCTGTTCGCCTTTGCGGCGGCCCTGGTGTTCAAGCCTGGGGAAAAACGTTAATATGCGGGGCGGCGCGAGCCGCCCCGTTTGCTGCGCAAAACACTGTGCAAAATATTTTGTTTTCCCTCTTGACAAATACCCCCCAAGGGTATATAGTGACATCGTAAAGAGATACCCCCAGGAGGTATTGCTATGGAACACTGTCACAGCTGTCCCCACTGCTCCAAGACGCGGGTGCGGACGGAGGAGGAGATGAAGCGTCTGACGAACCGCCTCAGCCGCATCGAGGGCCAGGTCCGGGGCCTCCGGGAGATGCTGGAAAAGGATGTGTACTGCACGGACATCCTGGTCCAGGTGTCGGCGGTGAACGCGGCGTTGAACAGCTTCAGCAAGGAGCTGCTCAGCGAGCACCTCAGGACCTGCGTGGCGGACAATCTCCGCCAGGGCAACGACGAGGTCATCGACGAGCTGGTCAATACCCTCCAGAAGCTGATGAAATGATCCCTTTCCCCGCGGCAGCAACATATTGTATCAGAAATCAGGTGGTTTTTCGATGAAACAGACATTCAACGTGACCGGCATGAGCTGCGCCGCCTGCTCCGCCCACGTGGAGAAGGCGGTAAGCAAGGTGCCGGGGGTGGACCAGGTGGCGGTGAGCCTGCTCACCAACTCCATGCAGGTGACCTACGACGAGGGCGCGGTCACGCCGGAGACCATCATCCAGGCGGTGGTCGCCTCCGGCTACGGCGCGTCTCTGCCCCAGAAGGCCGCGGCCCGGCAGGTCGCCGCGCCCAAGGAGGACGTGATGGCGGCGGAGCTCAAGACCATGAAGCGGCGGATCGTCACGTCCTTCGCCTTTATGATCCCCCTGTTCTACATCTCCATGGGCCACATGATGGGCTGGCCCTTGCCCTCTGTCCTGCTGGGCCATGGGAATATCCTGGTCCTTGCTCTGACGGAGCTGCTCCTGCTGCTGCCCATCATGTACGTCAACGACAAGTATTATAAGGTGGGGTTCAAAACACTCTGGCATCGTTCTCCCAACATGGACTCGCTGATCGCCCTGGGCTCCAGCGCGGCCTTCGTGTACAGCGTCTATGTCATGTTCCAGCTGGCCTACGGCCTGGGGCACATGGACATGGCGCTGGTGGACCAGTTCCACATGAGCCTGTACTTCGAGTCCGCCGGCATGATATTGACCCTCATCACCCTAGGCAAGTTCCTGGAGGCGCGGAGCAAGGGCAAGACCAGCGAGGCCATCACCCGGCTGATGGACCTGGCCCCCAAGACCGCCAGCGTCCTCCGGGGCGGGACCGAGGTGGAGATCCCCGTGGAGGATGTCCAGGTGGGCGACCGGATCGTGGTCCGGCCCGGCGGGTCTATCCCCGTGGATGGCCACGATC
>CANQCS010000220.1 GCA_947589745.1 uncultured Oscillospiraceae bacterium | reverse complement strand
GCCCGGCGCATGTTGGGCGTCACCTGGTCCGTGGCCACGCCAAAGACGTGGGACGCCGTGACGGTGTGGAAGTCCTCCCCGGACAGGAATGCCTCCCGCATGGCCTGGTCCCCGGAGATGTGGGCCAGCAGCCGCAGCTCGATCTGGCTGTAGTCCGCGTCTACCAGCACCTTGCCGGGCTCCGCCGTGAACATCCGGCGCAGCTCGCTGCCCAGCTCCGTGCGGGTGGGGATGTTCTGGAGATTGGGCTCCGTGGAGCTCAGGCGGCCCGTGGCCGTCACCGTCATCTGGAAGCTTGTCCGCACCCGTCCATCCGGGCCGATGACCTTCAATAAGCCGTCCACGTAGGTGGACTTGAGCTTGCTGTACTGCCGGTACTCCAGCACCTCATTGATGATGGGGTGCTGATGGCGGAGCTTGTCCAACACGTCGGCGTTGGTGGACCAGCCGGTCTTGGTCTTCTTGCCGTGGGGCAGGCCCAGGCGCTCAAAGAGCACCTCGCCCAGCTGCTTTGGGGAGTTGATGTTGAACTTCCCCGCGTGGGAGTAGATCTGCTGCTCCAGGGCGGCGATGGCGTCGGACAGTACCCGGCCAAAGGCGTCCAGCTGCCGCGCGTCCACCCGGCAGCCCGCCAGCTCCATCTCCGCCAGCACCCGGCATAGGGGCAACTCCACGGTGAAGTACAGCTCCTCCACGTCCATCTCTTTCAGCTTCGGCAGCATGGCCCGGCACAGCGCCCCGACCAGGGCGGTGTGGTTCGTCCAGGCCGCCAGGGCCTCCGGGTCCTCGCCCATGGCAGTGAAAGCGCCATCGGCCAGGTAGGCCGCCTTGGGCACGGCGGAGCTGAACCAGCTCATGGCCAGCCGCTCCAGGTCGTAGCGCCCCGCCGTGGCGTCCAGCAGGTAGCCCGCCAGGGCGGTGTCGAACACCAGGCCCTCCGCAGGCAGTCCTTCGGCCAGCAGGGCGCGGGTCAGGTCCTTCACCTCGTGGGAAACCTTCTTGATCTCCCCGGAGAAGAAGTCTTTCAAAAAGCCGTTGTAGCCCTCCAGCCGCCCGGGGAGGAACACGGCGGCCTGCGCCCCGTCACCCCAGGTGACGCACACGCCCCCCAGGTCAGGCAGGACCAGGCAGGACACGTACTCCAGCCCCCGCCAGAGGTCCAGAAGCTCCGAGGCGCGGCTGGCCTCCGTCACGATCTCGCTGGTGCACACGCTTTCCACGGCCTGCTCCGGCGCTTTTTCCGGGGCCTTGTCCAAGCCCATCTTTTCAATGAGCTTGCTGAACTCCAGCCGGAGGAACAGGTCCCGCAGCTCCGGCTTGGCCGGGCGGCGGAGGTTGGCGGCTGGATCAAACTCCAGCGGCGCGTCGGTGAGGATGGTGGCCAGGTGGTAGCTCATGCGGGCGGAGTCCTCCCCGGCGGCCAGCTTCTTGATGGCGGCGGGCCGGGCCTCCACGTCCGGCATGGCGGCGTAAAGGGCGTCGATGGAGCTGTACCGCTGGACCAGGGCCATGGCGGTCTTCTCGCCCACGCCGGGGACGCCGGGGATGTTGTCGCTGGTGTCGCCCATGAGGGCCTTCAGGTCGATGATGTGGATGGGGTCAAAGCCGTAGTCGGCCCGGAAAGCCTCGGGGGTCATGTCCCTGGTGGTGGTCTGGCCCATGCGGGTGGAGACCAGCTTCACCTTGGTGCGGTCCGTAATGAGCTGGAGGCTGTCCCGGTCCCCGGTGACCACCACGCAGTCCCACCCGGCGGCCTCACACTTCCGGGAGATGGTGCCCAGCAAATCGTCGGCCTCGTACCCCGCCAGCTCGTAGCGGGGCACGTCCATGGCGTCCAGCACCTCCTTGAGGACCAGCATCTGCTGGGCCAGCTCCTCGGGCATCCCCTTGCGCTGGGCCTTGTAGCCGGCGTACTCCAGGTGCCGGAAGGTGGGCTCCCGCCGGTCGAAGGTGACGCATAGGGCCTCCGGGTTTTCCTCGTCCAGCAGCCGCAGCAGGGTAGTGACGAAGCCGTACACGGCGTTGGTGGGCAGGCCCTCCCGGGTGGTCAGGGGCCGGACGCCGAAAAAGGAGCGGTTGACGATGCTGTTGCCGTCAATGACCATCAGCTTCATGGTGGGTACCTCCTGTGGGATGGGATGATATCAGTTAGGAGCATACCACATTTTTGCGGAAATTACAACTACAACCGAAAAAGAGGGAGGGGAAAAGCCCCTTGAAATCCCACCAAAAAGGGCGTATAATAGGAAAAAAGGGAGGAGGGGTTCGAAATGTTGATCTCGACCAAGGGCCGCTACGCGCTGCGGATGCTGGTGGACATGGCGGAGCATCAGACGATGGGCTACGTGCCGCTGAAGGAGATCGCCCAGCGGCAGGACATCTCGGAGAAGTACCTGGAGAGCATCGTCAAATCTCTGGTAAAGGACGGGGTCCTGGTGGGGCTCCGTGGCAAGGGCGGGGGCTACCGCCTGAGCCGGACGCCGGACCAGATCACGGTGTCCCAGATCCTGAACCTGACAGAGGGGACGCTGGCCCCGGTGGCCTGTCTGGAGCAGGGGACCGTCCCCTGCGAGCGGATGGCCAGCTGCCGGACGCTCCCCATGTGGAAAGGATTGAATGAGGTCATCGAGGAGTACCTGAGTAGGTACACCGTCGCTGACCTCATGGGGGTGGATGAACCGGGAGATAACTACGTCATCTAGGTGGGTGCGTGGGGGCCTCCGGCCCCCACCGGGTCTGATGTGCACCCCCGATGGGTGCACCCCCTGGGTTACTTTTCCCCCGTGGGAAAAGTAACCAAAAGCACGTTTAAGAAAACCGAGGTTTTCTTAAAAATCTTTCCTTATTATTTGTTTAGTTTTGCGCTCGCCCTGGGGCTGGTCTGGCCTAAACCGGGCCGGGTCCCGTGTATGGGGCGCTGCGGCTACCCGAATATGTTCCCAAGGAGAGTGATGCGCTGGGGCGGGGGCTCATTGGGTGCGTTGGTCGGTTTTCCTTAGTCTTACTGCTGGTTGCTCCGTTCCACTACGCAATTGATAGATGGTTCTATTCGTTGTGTGAGGGACGGGGATGCTCTGCGCAGAGTGTTTAGTCAGGGTGAGTACTTGGACACTTTTCTCCTTGACTGCCGTCCTTCCCCCACAGGGGGAAGGTGTCGCGGACGAATGGTCCGCGACGGATTGGGGGACCGTAGGGCAGATTGTGCAGTAACGAGCAAACGGAACCAACTCAGACAACACCCCCGCCAACCACCGCGCCCCCAATTGCGTAGTAGAACGGAGCAGAACGCAGTCCGTCCCAAGCCGTATACGGAAATCCCCCAATTGCGTAGTGGAACGGAGCAACCGGCAGCATCGACTACGGAAAAACCAAGACCGCAGTACCGATGAAAGCTTTCTCTGGCCTCTAGTTCCAACAACCATCTGCCCTTAACAAAAATAGTTAGAGGTCCAGCCCTACGGGCTGGCGCCCTTTTGGGTACTTTTCCCGCGTGGGAAAAGTACCCCAGGGTGCTGGCAAGCACTGAAAGAAAGAATAAGAGGCGAAAGGGGCCGGAGGCCCCTTTGATTTGCACTGTGGGGCTGCCGCCCCCCAGCCCCTGCACGGGGAGAATATGGAGA
>CANQCS010000219.1 GCA_947589745.1 uncultured Oscillospiraceae bacterium | reverse complement strand
ACCCAGTTGTCAAGGGCGTACTTGGCGATCTTCATAGCGTCCGCCTTGTCGGTCTTGACCTTGCGGATGGAGCCGCCGCCGCTCTGCTTGATGAACAGCGGATTCATCACGGTGACGCGGATCCCATACCCGTGCAGCGCCGCCGCTACCGGTTCATGATACCGGCCTGTGGCCTCCATGACTACCCTTGTATCCTCCCCTAGAGCGATGATGGCATCTGCCATCTGTTCCAGGCCGACATCGGTGTGAGGATATTCCTTCGGCCGCAGAGCTATTTCACCCATTGGCCGCAGGGCCGCCATCATGCTTTTCCCTTTGGATACGTCGATTCCTACAGCGTTCATAGTTTCCTCCTGTGTGATCAGATATGGCTCCCGCCCCTTTTCTCGCCGCCTGTTCAATCTCCTGGGTGACGCGAACGCACCGGGCAAGGCCGATGGTTCAACCTGCGCAAATCGAATGCTGCGAATGAGAGAGACGGCTGACAGACTCCGTTACGGGCGTGCCGGCCCAAGGAAACATGTGTCAGGCCATTTCTCTCCCATTCTACAGCCTCGGCTTTGAGACGACAAAAGACACGGCTGGCTGCCGTGCCTTTCACCGGTATCTTTATTGTAGGAGAAACGTTTACTTGATTTGAAATCGGCCATCCAGCCCGGAACAGTTTTCGCATTTCTTGCTGATCCATCCAATTTTGACCGTGTTTATCTCGATGAGAATAAATGTGTCAGTTGGGATATTGACCCGGATATCGATAGCACCAAAGTATGGTCGAACAAGGTGGACCTTAGCCCTGACACCTGCTACCTCGACAGCGTTCCTGTTTTATCGCAAAACCTGTCAGAAAACTACGACCGACAACGTCGGTCGCGGGATGAATCGCCCCAACCATAAGGTAAGTGGTATCTGGAAAATCGTTTTAAATTTTGCAAAAAGCAATATCTTTTGTGAACAGTCCTCTTGTAACTCAGGATGAAATATGGTAAATTAAGAAAAATGGATTCATCAGTGATTTCCTCGGAGAGTATAGGAAAAATGTCTCTTCAACCCTCAACGATGTTGGCCGGCAAAAGCCGTTGATGCAGTGAAGATCATTGCGGGAAACCCAGGATTTAAGCGCAAATGATCCTCCGCTAGAATCAGGTGAAACTATTAAGGTGGACTGGTGGATTCAGGACTCCCTATAATCTCCGCCAGCCTCACCGGTGGGCATATCCTCTTTCACAGAAAAGGCCACCTGGGAACCTATGAGAGGACCGCAGGCGGCAATTAAAAATCCAGCAGCAAGGAGGTTTTCCTGATGATGTACCCCTTCCTGACCCTGGACGATGATACAGAGATCGTCCACTCCGAGATGTGGCCGGACGGCAGCGTGAAGGTATATGTTGAGACGCCGGATGAAAAAGACGGTTTCCACGACGCCACCTGTTATCTGCCGGAACACCGGTGGACCGATATCCACGGCTATACCGGTGAGCAAATGGAGCGGTTCAAGGAGATCATACGCAACAACGCCCACCTGATCATGGAGTTTTCTCAGAGGGGTGGCGTACTCAGTGCCGCAAATTTTTAGGATCGGGCCCTATATCGTCTAATTTTGGTCCAATGAAAATGACCCCTTGGAACCGGCCCACGTCCACATTGCAGAGGGACGGGCGATAGCGAACGGCACAAAGGTATGGATCACCAGCAGAGGGAACGCTCTGTTGTGCAATAACAACGCCAAGATCCCCTCTCCCGTCCTGCGGGACCTCCTCCGGGTCATCGAGGCCAACAGTGGCGACATTGTTGAAAAATGGCTCGCTCACTTCGGAGAAATCAGCTACTTCTGCTGATTTACAAAAACAAAGAAACCAAGAGGAGATTCGTCTATGAACAAGGCCGAGTTGATCAATGCTGTGGCTGAGAAAACCGCTCTGTCCAAGAAGGACTCCGAGACTGCGGTCACCGCCACTTTCGAGGTTATTACCGCTGCTCTGGCTGAGTGTGAAGAAGTCCGTCTGGTGGGCTTCGGCACATTTGGTGTGAAGAAGCGTGAGGCCCGCATGGGCCGCGATCCGCGGAGCAATGAAGCGATCCCTATCGCGGCCACCAGGGTGCCCACATTCAAAGCGTGCAAGGCGCTCAAGGATGCTGTCGCAAAATAATCCTCACGCACAAGAACGGGACGCGGCCAAGGCCGCGCCCCACTTTTCAGGAAAAGAGGAATATCCCGCTTCTTCTCCTGTTACCCCCAAAATACATCGATAGGAGCTGTAAATATGAGGATCGGAATCGTTGGGACTGGCATGATCGCAAAAACGGCTATTCCTATCATCATGCGCTGCGGATGGGAAATTGCCGCTGTTTGCAGCACGCCGCGGTCATGGAAGACTGCAGGAGCTCTTTGCGAGGAATATGGGATACCCGCTGCTTTTTGTGACTATCAGCGAATGCTGGCGGAAACTGATATGGACGCCGTGTACATTGCGGTCCCAAACTCACTTCATGCTTCTATGGCGCAGCAGGCCCTCGCCTCCAACGTCAGCGCGATCGTGGAAAAGCCATTGGCTAGCAACCTCAGGGAAGCGTCAGGTCTGGCCGCGCTAGCGCGGGAAAAGGGGCTGTTCCTCTTTGAAGCGATCAGCACCGCGTATCTGCCGAATTATATAAAACTCTCCTCCCTGCTCCCCTGGATCGGGGATATCAAGCTCGCGGTGTGTAACTTCAGCCAATACAGCAGCCGGTACGACGCATTTCTGGCTGGAGAAAACCCGCCGGTATTTGACCCCGCGAGATCCGGAGGCGCACTGATGGATCTGAACGTGTATAATATCCATTACCTCCGTGGACTATTCGGACCGCCGCAAAACGTCTCTTATTATCCCAACATGGAGCGCGGGATCGATACCAGCGGCATCCTTGTCCTGGATCATGGCAGTTTTCAGGCAGCATGTTTGGCTGCGAAAAACAGTTCTTCACCATCTTACTGCATGATACAGGGGACAAAAGGATATCTGATCCAGGACACCCCCGCAAATACATGCGGGAAGATCAAACTACATCTGAATACAGGAGAAGAGGAGCACTATGATGACGCTCCTTCGGACCGGTTGGCGCCGGAGTTCGATGCCTTTCTGAAAATGATGTCCGAAAAGGATCTCATATCATGCCGTCAGATGTTGGAGCGGAGTCTGTCCGTGATGGATACTTTGACACAAGCCAGAAGATCTGCTTCTATTTGTTTCCCCGCTGATATTTTATAAGACGGACGTTGTCTCTTATACTAATCTTCA
This sequence comes from uncultured Oscillospiraceae bacterium, assembly GCA_947589745.1. GTDB lineage: Bacteria > Bacillota > Clostridia > Oscillospirales > Oscillospiraceae > Pelethomonas. The sequence goes on along the minus strand of CANQCS010000219.1, from coordinate 345 downwards.
ATAAAAACAAGATAAAATCCAAGGGCGAGCGGTGACGCTACGAATGGTCTGGGGAGATAGACGGCAGATAGACTCACAAAGACGGTCCACAACTTTCTCCAACGTGGCGAACACCTCATTTCGGAAGCCGATCCGGCGCAGCTCTTTCCAGATCTGTTCGATAGGGTTCATCTCCGGGGTATATGGCGGAAGGAAAAATAACTTGATGTTGTCAGGCAGACGAAGGGCGTCGGACTTATGCCATGCTGCGCCGTCGCAGCACAGGAGAATCGTGTCATCAGGATACCGTTTTGAAAGTTCCTGGAGAAAGATGTTCATACACGCTGTATTGCAGTATGGCAGGAC
>CANQCS010000218.1 GCA_947589745.1 uncultured Oscillospiraceae bacterium | reverse complement strand
CCATGGCTCTATTCTACAGCTTTTACTGTCCAAAAATACGGACTCTGCGCTTGCTTAACTAAAGGGATAACCATATTTTATTTTTGTTTTGCGCTCCCCCTGCGGTCTGTTTGGCCTGAACCGGGCCGGGGTCCGTGTATGAGATTTTGCGGCTACCTTAGTGTGTCCCCAAGGGGATTCTGCTGCGGCGCAAGTTTCGCCGCTTGGGGCGGCGAAACCGAACATTGGCTGCGCTGGTCGTTTTTCCGTTGACCGACTGCGTTCTGCTCCGTTCCACTACGCAATTGGGGGCGCGGTGGGTGTCGAGGGAACGGTACGGTTAGGGATTGCTTATGTCTCCATCCTTGGGCCGGGGCGGAGCTGTTCCTCTACCAGAAGGACCTCTACCCTTCCGGCGGAGAGCTCTGTCACCTTTTCGCTGAAGAGCGCCACGTCCTCACTGGGCAATGACACCGTCAACACCACGTCCGCGCCGAACTCGGTATCCTCTACCGCGCCGCCGCTCTGCTCTACCAGCATCCGCATCCGCTCATAGAGCCCGTAGGGACAGGCCACCGCCACGGTGGACCACTGACGCATCTGGCACACCCCGGCCTGGTCCAGGGCCAGCTTCGCCGTGCCGCCGTAGGCGCGGGTCAATCCCCCCGCCCCCAGCAGGATGCCGCCGAAGTACCGCGTCACCACACAGCAGGCGTCCCAGACGCCCTGGCGCTGGAACACGTTCAACATGGGCTGGCCCGCCGTGCCCTGGGGCTCGCCGTCGTCGCCGTAGCGGAGAACATTGCCCTCCCGGATGGCGTAGCACCAGCAGTTGTGGCGGGAGTCGTAGTATTTTTTTCGCATCTCGGCAATGCGCGCCTTGGCCTCGTCCTCGCTGTTTACCCGCCAGACGTGGCCGATGAAGCGGGAACGCTTCTCCACGTACTCCGCCTCTCCAAAGCCGAAGGGTACCAGATAGTGTTCAGTCATCCTCGGTCCCCTCCTTCCACCCGGCCCGGAGCAGCACATAGCAGCGCACCGGTCTGTCCTGGGCGAACTCGTCCGTCACGGCCTGTTCAAACACGAATTGGAACCCGCACCGCTCAAGCAGCGCCCGGCACCGCCAATTCTCCCCGTAGCACATGGCCCAGATCTCCGAAAACCCCAGCACCGTAAAACCGTACTTCACCAGCTCCCGGCAGACCTCCGTCATGATCCCCCGCCCCCACCAGTCCGGGTGGAGCGTGAAACCGATCTCGTTGGAGGCAGTGCCGTCCGCCTTTGCGACGAATCTCGCCGAGCCGATCACCCGCCCGGTCTCCCGGTCCTCCACGGCGAACACGCCGTCCGCGCCGCAGAGGGACACAAGGATCCTCCGAGTCTCCTCCACACTGCCGTGTGGCCTCCACCCCGCGGCGGGCCCCACCCGCGGGTCCCCCGCAAAGTCGAACACATCCGGGGCGTCGGCCTCAACAAAGGGACGGAGGACCGTCCGCCGCGTCTCAAGCACCATTGAAAGCTTCCTCAACGCTGGTCTGTGCGGCCTGTCAAGTAGTCCAGGCTCACATCAAAATGGTCGGCGAGGGCGATCAGGTTTTCAAAACCGGGAAGGTTTTCTCCCAATTCAAATCTCTGGTAATGGCGTACCGCCAATCCAATGGCCTCCGCCACCTTTTGCTGCGTCTCTTTATTCTCTTTTCTTAATTCCCGCAGACGGGTCCTGAATATTTCCTGGTAAGACATATTTACCCTCTTGACACGCTATTATTTGCGTGTTATGATAACTTAAAGACGCTATTTATTGCGTCTATCGTATACTGGGAGGAACGTCGAATGAGTGACTTTATGCGCTGGCTGTATGCCAATTATATCAAGCCGGAGGTAGCGAAAGCGGACCGGAGGGGCTACGAAGCGGAGTTATCCTCTATGGAGAACGGATTAGAGCCTGGCTATGCGGAGGATCTTGACCGCGCCTTAGAGTTTTATATGGGGAATGCGTTCCTGCTAGGCGTCCGCACAGGGTCAGGGCTAAAACAGGAACTGAGCGGACCGCTCCACTGAGGGAAACATCCAGTCCCCACCCCGTCCAGCACCGCGCCCTCAATTGCGTAGTGGAACGGAGCAACCGGCAGTAAGACTACGGAAAAACAAACCAGCACCCCCGATGAAAGCTTTCCCTGGCCCCTAGTTCGACCATCCATCCACCGCGAAAAAAAGGGGTCCAGACCGTAGGTCTGGCGGTTTTTTGGTGACTTTTTGTCCGCACAAAAAGTCACCCAGGGTCAGCAGGGACCGAAGGTCCCTCCCAACCCCCGAGGGGCTGGAAGCCCCCCGGCACCCATGCCGTTGGGCCTATTTTTTAATTCTGTCCCAATAATTTTTCGCCGCCTGTTCGGTCTTATTATCGCCGTAGCGATAATAGACCGTCCCAACCAGCTCGTCGGGTAAATACTGCTGGGCCACCCAGTGGCCCGGATAGCTGTGGGGGTACAGGTACCCCTGCTCCCTCTCCTGGCCGGTGGTGTCCGCATGGACATTCTGCAGTTCACGGGGGACGGAGCCGGTCTTGCCCTTCTTTACGTCCGACCAGGCCCCGTCGATGGCCTCTACCACCGAGTTGGACTTGGGGGCCGTGGCCAGCAGCACCGCCGCCTGGGCCAGGGGCAGCTTGGCCTCCGGCAGTCCCAGCTGCATGGCGCTGTCCACGCAGGCCTTGACGATGGCCGCCGCCTGGGGGTAGGCCATGCCCACATCCTCGCTGGCGGAACACAGCAGCCGCCGGCAGGGCGTGATCAGGTCCCCGGCCTCCAGGAACCGGGCCAGGTAGTGGAGGGCCGCGTCCGGGTCGCTGCCCCGGAGGGACTTCATCAGGGCGGAGGCCAAGTCGTACATGGCATCGCCGCCCCGGTCGTAGCGCATGGCGCTGCGCTGGGACACCTGCTGGGCGTCGGAGAGGGTCAGGAGGAGCTTGCCCTCCTGCACCGGTGCCGCCTCGTACAGCAGCTCCACCGCGTTCATGGCCTTCCGCACGTCGCCGCCGCAGGCGTGGGCGATATAGTCCGGCACCCCGTCCTCCCAGGCGAGGGGCAGCTGGCTGTCCCCCTGAACCAGCTTCAGCGCCCGCTCCACGGCAGGGAGCACGTCGGCGGCGGTGACGGGCTTGAACTCGAACACCGTGCTGCGGCTCAGGAGGGCGGCGTAGACGTAGAAGTACGGGTTCTCCGTGGTGGAGGCGATAAGGGTGATGGAGCCGTTCTCCATGAACTCCAGCAGGGATTGCTGCTGCTTCTTGTTGAAATACTGGATCTCGTCCAGGTACAGGAGCACGCCGCCGGGGGCCATTAGAGTCCCCACGTCGCCGATAATGTCCTTCACGTCCTGGAGGGACGCGGTGGTGGCGTTGAGGCGGTACAAGGTCCGGTGGGTGCGCTTGGCGATGATGTTGGCGATGGTGGTCTTGCCGGTGCCGGAGGGTCCGTAGAACACCATGTTGGCGTCGGTGCCCTTCTCGATGAACCGGCGCAGAAGGGCGTCGGGCCCCAGCAGGTGCCGCTGCCCCACCACCTCGTCCAAGGTCTGCGGCCTGATCCGGTCAGCCAGCGGCTGGTCCATGGGCGGCCCTCCCCCTTTCCACAGTCATACTGT
>CANQCS010000217.1 GCA_947589745.1 uncultured Oscillospiraceae bacterium | reverse complement strand
GTTGACTCTTAGTCACGCTGTTGCGTGCTATTGCCATTATACAGGAATGCTCTTGAGTGGACTTCTCCTCCGTGACGATGGACTTACTTCACCGATTCGGCGGACCGGAAACCCCGTGCAGGTGGACTTCTGCGGGCGAAATATACACCAGTACAGCACCAACGAGGAACATATGCCGCCGGAGCACCAGGAGTACCTGCAGTGGAACGGTGAACGCTTTGAACGTTGGGCCAGGCAGATCGGTCCTAATACACTGGCTGCGGTGAAGCTGTTCCTCTCGGGCCATAAGGTTGAGCAGCAGGGGTACAAGTCCTGCATGGCTCTGCTGAAATCCGCGGAGAAATACTCCAACGCCAGATTGGAGGCCGCTTGCAAAAAGGCGCTCTCCTTCACCACGGCTCCCAGTCTTAAGAGTATCCAGTCCATCCTTCGCTCCGGCCAGGATATGCTCACAGAGGAGCCCGAGCCGGCAAAGCCCTCCCCGTACAGCTTCACCCGTGGGGCCGAGTACTACAAGAGGAGGGATGACTGATGTTCACCAACGAGACCTTCGCAAAGCTCCAGGAGATGCACCTGGGCACCATGGCCAGGCAGTTCAAGGCACAGCTGGACGATCCGCAGTATGCCTCCATGTCCTTTGAGGACAGGTTCGGACTGCTGGTGGACGCGGAATGGGCCGCACGAAAGAGTAACCATCTGCTCAGGCTTATCCGCAACGCCGGGTTTTCCATCCCCAGTGCCAGCGTGGAGGACGTGGAGTACCTTCCTGACCGCAACTTGAACAGAGACCAGATTCTTCGTCTGGCCTCCTGCGCGTACATCCAGGAGGCGCACAACGTTATCCTTTTGGGAGCGACCGGGGCCGGGAAGACGTACCTGGCCTGTGCCCTGGGCAATGCCGCCTGCCGGGAGTTTTACACGGTGCGGTACATCCGCCTGCCGGACCTGCTAGTGGAGCTCTCCGTTGCCCGGAGCGAAGGGACGTACCGGGAATACATGAAGAAGCTCAAAAAGTTGCGTCTGCTCATCCTGGATGAGTGGCTGCTGTACCCGCTGAAGGAGAACGAGGCTCGGGACGTACTGGAGCTCGTGGAGTCACGGGCCAAGACCGCGTCCACCATCTTCTGCTCACAATTCGATGTTCCCGGATGGCATGAGAACCTCTACGACCCGACTCTGGCCGACGCAATATGCGACAGGATCGTGTATGATTCCTATGTGATACGCATCGATGGCGACACCATGCGCAAGCGCAAAGGCATCCTCACCGAGTGATCCAACGGGGACCGGGCCCGCGCACCACGCCCCCGGTCCCCACGCACTATTTGCCCGGTCAGGGTGTATCAAGGGATGCGGTCAGCACTACTGTCTGACCTGCGGTGAAGGTGTAGGATTTACGCGGTCAAGGTGTAGGAGTACGCCGGAACGGGTGTAGTTTTGAGGCGGCGTATGCAGCAGTACGCAGAGAATACCGCCTGCAGGAGTGGGCAAAGATCGTGGAGCAGTGTCAGAAGAGCGGGAAGAGCAAGCGGGAGTTCTGCCGGGATAACGGGATCCCAGAGAAGACCTTTTACTACCGTCTCCGTCAGCTTCGGGAGGCGGCGATTGAACAGACATCGAAGCTGGTGGAGCTTGAGGGCCCGGTGGCCGCAAGAGAAGGAATGCTGCGCATCCAGTACAGGGGCGCCAGTCTTGAGCTGCCGGAGAACGTAGACATAGACGCCCTGGCGGCTTTATTGAGGTCCATCCAGTCATGTTAGACATGAGTCGGGTCCGGAACTACTACATCGCCGTGGGATACACAGACCTGCGGCGGGGGATCGACAGCCTGGCGGCCATCGTCCAGCTGCAGTATGGACAGGAGCTTCGAGAGGACAGCCTGTTCCTGTTCTGCGGCCGGCGCACGGACAGGATCAAGGCGTTGTATTGGTCGGGAGACGGGTACATCCTGCTGTACAAGCGTCTGAGCAACGGGAATTTCCAGTGGCCGCGGTCTGAAGCGGAGCTGAGGAAGCTGGACGCCAGGGAGTTCCGGTGGCTGATGGAGGGGTTGAAGGTCGAGCAGCCGAGGGCCATCAAAAAGATTGCGAAAAAGGACTTATTTTAAAGAAAAATGCTGTACAAATCACCACTTTTGTGGTACAATAAGTAGCAGAAAGGCGGTGAGATTTTTGGCTGACACAGAGAGGAACGAGCTTCTTGAGACGATCAAAAATCTCACCGAGCAGGTGAAGGACCTTGCTTCGCAGCTGGAAAAAGTGACGGCAGAAAATGCCGCCCTGCGACGCAAGCTGGAGCGCATGAACGAGCTCCTTTTGAACGCCCAGCAGGCGAGATTCGGGCAGTCCAGTGAGAAGAAGAGATATGTGCTGCCGGACTCTGAGCAGCTTCGCCTCTTCAACGAGGCAGAGGCGGAGCAGGATGTAAAGGCGCCGGAGCCCACGGAGGAGAGTCTTGTTACCGCGTACAACAGGAAGCGGAAGCGGACGATGGACGAGCTCATCCAGGGGCTGCCGGTGAAGGAGGTCATCATCAAGATCCCGGAGGACCTGCGGACTTGCGACCGGTGCGGCGGGAAGATGAAGGCCATCGGGAAAAAGCTGGCATTCCGGGAGCTGGAGGTCATCCCGAAGCGGCTATTTATCAACGAAGTCTACATAGAGACCTACGCCTGCGAGGACTGCGAAAAGAACACGGGCTTCGCGAATGTCATGCGCGCCGTCACGCCCGAGAGGCTCCTCAAGCACAGCCTGGCGTCGCCCAACACGGTGGCGGATGTGATGACGCAGAAGTATGTGGACGGCATTCCGCTGGCCAGGCAGGAGAAGATCTGGGCGAGGGACGGGATCGAGCTGAGCCGAGGAACGCTGGCCAACTGGGTGATCCAGTGCGCGCAAAGGTGGCTGAAGCCGCTGTATCGGCAGATGAAGAAGGCGCTACTGGAGAGCCAGGTCATCCACGCGGACGAGACGGTGGTGCAAGTGCTGAAGGAGCCCGGGAAGAAGCCCACCTCCGAGTCGCGGATGTGGGTGTACGCCAGCGGAGAGAGGGGTGCGAAGCCGGTGCGGTACTTTGAGTACCAGCCGGACAGGAGCGGCAAGCATCCGGCGGCGCTGCTGAAGGACTTCATCGGGTGCCTGGTGACGGACGGGTATGCCGGGTACAACAAGGTGGAGGGCGCCGTCCACTGCGGATGCTGGGCCCACATGCGCAGATACTGGAAGGAGGCCATGCCGAAAGGGGCGACTACCGACACGTCGAAGGCGGCGGTGGGATATGAATATTGCAATAAGCTGTTTGCCATGGAGAGGAAGTACGCGGACTACCCCTCCTGCCAGAGGGAGCTTGCGCGTCAGGCGTTCGAGGAACCGCTGCTTGACGCTTATTGGTCGTGGGTGGAGAAGCTGGACCCCCAGGAGGGGAGCAAGCTGGAGGAAGCCGTGGTCTACGCCAGGAAGCAGAAGCCGCAGTTGAACGAGTTCATAAAGCACGGGGATGTCCCGATCTCCAACAACCTGGCGGAGAACGCGATCCGGCCCTTTGTGACGGGGCGGAAGAACTGGCTGTTCAGCGATACCCCGCGCGGCGCGGAGTCCAGCGCCATCGTGTACACGCTGGTGGAGACAGCAAA
>CANQCS010000216.1 GCA_947589745.1 uncultured Oscillospiraceae bacterium | reverse complement strand
GCCAGGTTGCCGGGCAGGGTCCAGATGGTGGTGGTCCAGATCACGAAGTACAGCTTGCTGTGGTCGTAGGCGCCCAGCTTGCCCAGGTCGTCGTGGATGGGGAACTTCACGTAGACGGTGGTGACCGGGTCGTCCTGGTACTCGATCTCCGCCTCGGCCAGGGCGGTCTCGTCGTTGGGGCACCAGTACACGGGCTTGAGGCCCTTGTAGATGTAGCCCTTCTCGTACATCTTGCCGAACACCTTGACCTCCTCGGCCTCAAAACCGGGGTTCATGGTGAGATAGGGATGCTCCCAGTCGCCGATGACGCCCATGCGCTTAAAGCCCTCCCGCTGGATGTTCACATACTTCTGGGCGAACTCGTGGCAGGCGGTGCGGAACTCAGGCACGGACATGGCCTTGCGGTTCAGCTTGTTCTTCTTGATGATGGCGGACTCGATGGGCATCCCGTGGTTGTCCCAGCCGGGGATGTAGGGGGTGTAGTGCCCCCGCATGGCGGCGGCGCGGACCATGAAGTCCTTGATGGACTTGTTCAGGGCGTGGCCCATGTGGAGCTCGCCGTTGGAGAACGGGGGGCCGTCGTGGAGGGAGAACAGGGGCTTGCCCTCGTTCTTTTTCAGGAGCTCGTGGTAGAGATCCTGGTCCTCCCACTTTTTCAGCATCCCGGGCTCCCGGTTCGGGAGCCCCGCCCGCATGGGGAAGCTTGTCTTCGGCAGGTTGATGGTCTTATTGTAATCCATTGCTTGTTTTTCCTCCTGGAAATATTGTTCTCATTTTCGTTAACGATAGATGGCGGGTGGGGGCTCCGCCCCCGGCGGGATGATAGGCACCCTGGGGGTGCCTGCCGCCCCTGGTTACTTTTCCCTCGCAGGAAAAGTAACCAAAAGTGCGCGCAAGGGGGAAGGGGCCCCCTTGCGTATCCCGTCCGTTTTTAAGGGGCATTAAAGGGCAGATGGTGGTGGGGTGGCCCCAGGGGGCTTTCATCGGTACTGCCTTGTTTTCTCTTACTGCCTGCCGTCGCTCCGTGCTACTACGCGAGGGGGAGATGGGTGGTGACGGCGTGTTCCGATGAGGTTCAACGGTTGGGATCGTCTGTCAGACCTAATAGATAGTCGGCGGAGATGCCGTAATGCTCACAAATCAGTGCAAGCTTCTCCAATGTCGTAGTTTTCTTTCCTTGCTCCATGTCGCTGATTTGGGTCTTAGTGACCATGAGGATTTCAGCCAGCACATCCTGGTTCTCTTTTTTTTGCCGCCTGGCCATGCGCAATCTTTGACCAAACAATTCTTTTGAAAACATTAGGACACCCCCTTGACAAATCAGCAAATTGCTGATATTCTATATTCGTGAATCAGTAATTTGCTAATTTTAGAAAGGAGCATTTACCATGTCCATTCTTGAAGACATCTACACCAACCACTACGAGGCGAATGTAAGGCTCAAATCGCCGGAGAGCATGGAGCTGCGGCGGGAGCTGTACGCGCTGTGGGAACAGATGGAGAATGTTATGGGCCACGAGGCCGTGGACACAATGCTGGACAAGGAAGCCGAGCTCCATGCATTGGAGCAGGAGGCATCCTTCCGCGCCGGTTTTCGGCTAGGGGCGGGCCTGATGGCGGAGCTGCTTTGAAGCAGCCGACGACCGCCATCTCCCCCGCGCGTAGTAGCACGGAGCGCCAGGACGCAGTCGGTCAAAATAGCAGTCACAGCCGTTGCTCCCCATGTTCTTCCCACCGCCCAAGGCGCCTTTATAAAAAGGGGGTCCAGCCCGTAGGGCTGGCGACTTTTTGGTGACTTTTTGTTCGCACAAAAAGTCACCCAGGGTTGCCACGACAGTGGCAAAGGCAGCCAGGGTATCGAGGGGCTGGAAGCCCCACCGCAATATCCTGCGATTCCGCAAAAAGAGAAAGAGCGCCTTTGTCCCAAGCAAAGAGACAAAGGCGCGAAAAAACCTCTGTTGTACCACTCTTCCGGCCGGCAGAAGCCGGCCACGCAAGCTCCGTGCGGTAACGGTCACGACCCGGACGGGCCTACTAGGGCCGCGCCCTTTCAGCCGCCTGCTCCAAGGGGATATTCATCCGGCGCGCCTCTCCGCCCTTCCACCGATTCGGGCGGCTCTCTGTGCAGGTTTCACCGGATTACTCGTCCTTTTCCACGCAGTTCACCATGATAACGCTATTATTATATCCAATTTCCCGCTTTTGTCAACTCTTTTCCGGCTGATGGCGGGAAATTTTACAGGGGCAGGCCCAGGAGCTGGCGGCGCACCATGTCGAAGGCGTTGCTGGCGGCGGCCATGCGGACGCTGTCCCGGCCAAGGCCCCGCCCGCAGGAGAGCTTCTTGCAGACGGTGCCCTCGGTGGAGGTCAGGGCGATATAGACGGTGCCCACCTCGTTGCCCCGGTCGTCGGTGTCGGGGCCGGCCACGCCGGTGACGGACACCGCCAGGTCGCTGCCGCAGATCCTCCGGCAGCCCTCCGCCATGGCCCGGGCCACCGGCTCGGACACCGCGCCGTACCGGGCCAGCAGGTCCTCCGGCACGCCCAGCACGCCGGACTTGACCTCCTCCACGTAGCTGACCACGCCGCCCCGGAACACCTTAGACGCGCCGGGCAGGTCGGTCATACGCTTGGCAATGAGCCCGCCGGTGCAGCTCTCGGCGGCGGAGAGGGTCAGGCCCCGCTCCAGCAGCAGCCCGGAGACAGCCTCCTCCAGGCTGGCCACGTCCACACCGTAGACCACGTCGCCCAGGGTCGCCTTCACCCGCTCCACCAGGGGGGCCAGCATCGCCTCGGCCTGGGCCTCCGTGTCCGCCTTGGCGGTGGCCCGGAGCATACACTCGTTGGGCTTGGCGTAGGGGGCCAGAGTGGGGTTGGTGAGCCGGGTCATGGGCTCGTGGAGCACGTCCTCCACGGCGCTCTCGCCCATGCCGAAGATGCGGATCTCGTGGCTGACGATGACGCTGTGGCCCACCAGCTTTTTGAGGTAGGGCACGGCCCGGTTCTCGAACATGTACCGGCACTCAAAGGGCGGGCCGGGGAGCATGAGCACGTGGACGCCGCCCTCCTCGAAGGCGCAGCCGGGGGCGGTGCCCACGGGGTTGTCGAAGATGGTGCAGTTCACAGGCAGCATGGCCTGCTGGATGTTGTTGTCGGTCATGGGCTTGCCGGTCCGCTTCAGGAACCACTCCTTCAGGTCGTCCAGGATATCCTGGTGGAGCTCCAGCTCCCGGCCGAAGGTCTTGCAGATGGTCTGCTTGGTCAGGTCGTCGTAGGTGGGCCCCAAGCCGCCGGTGGAGATGATGATATCCGCCCGGCTGCGGGCGATATCCAGCGCGGCCTCCAGCCGGGCGGGGTTGTCGCCCACCACGGTGTGGTAGTGTACGTTGATGCCCAACGTGCTGAGTCCTTCGGAGATGATCTGTGCGTCGGTGTTCGTAATGTTTCCCAACAGCAGTTCAGTGCCGACGGCGATGAGTTCGGCGGTCATACGCTGATTCCTCCTTGGGGGGTGTAGGGGGCTCCGCCCCCTCACCAACCTTATTTTTATTATGTAAGTGCCTGCCGGCACCCTGGGTTACTTTTTGTGCAAACAAAAAGTAACCAAAAAATTGCTTAAGGGGCTGGGCCCCTTAAGAATCCCCGGG
>CANQCS010000215.1 GCA_947589745.1 uncultured Oscillospiraceae bacterium | reverse complement strand
GCTTCTTCTTTTGTCAGCTCTCTCCGCCAGCCTATCGAGTGCTTTTTCAACTGGCTTGACCGCCTCACCAATATCCAGTCTGCATCTTCGGTCCGTTCCCTTTCTGGCCTGTTGCTTCATGTCTTTGGCCGTATCGCTGCCGCACTCTTTTCCCTTGTTTTCTTGCCTTGATTCGCATTGACTGTAGTTTGGTTGAGCTACGCTGCCGTTTTGCCTATCGATCCGTGCAAAAGGCCGCTATTCTGACAAATCCTCTGCTGGGGCGAATCAATCCCCGTGAGGAGCATTAAGTGCATCCCGTCGGGTACTTTGGTGGGTGATCAGCTATGAAGATACAAGAGCGAAAATATGTGCCGGTCATCGTCCGTTTTGACGAAAACGGGAAAATGTGGCCGCGTGAGATCGAATTCAGCGATGGGAAAATATATAAAATCGACCGTGTGCTGGATGTCTGCCGGGCGGCTTGTCAAACTGCTGGCGGGACTGGTGATCGGTATACGGTACGAATACATGGGAAGGAAACCTATCTTTGGTTCGAGGGACCTCGGTGGTTTGTGGCAGCAATTTCAACAGATAAAACATGAGGGGGGTGGTCACCTATGGCCGCCCCTCTCTTTCGATAAAATTTTTTGTCATTGGCCTGGAGAAATCCGTCGCATTCTGCATGTTTGTTTAATGAGTGGAAATTTGATCCATCACTACATGGAAACAATGCTGTTCCATGACGCACTTTGTCAAACAGCCTGCACCAAGGCTCATACCCTATCCCGGAAGTTATACAGGAGTGTCGGACAGTGCGCATCCTGCGCGCCCGCCACTCAAATGCCGCACAGCGGCAGCCTGTCAATACGCGGCCTGGAATGAGGGCGCAGGAAATGAGCCGGGGATATAGGGCTTTCACTTTGATATAAAACTATAAAACATAGTAGAGGAATCAATATGGAACTATGTGATAAAACATTTTTCGATGGACTACCCTTAGTTATGTCTGTCCCCGAGCTCGCCACCATTCTCCATATTGGGAAAAACAGCGCATATCAACTGGTGAGTTCAGGTCAGATCCGTTGTATCCGCATTGGGAAAAACATTCGCATCCCTCGATCCGCTCTCTTGGAATACCTAGACCATATTGAAACGCCGTCTTGATTCTCTGCGCGGAAGATGTTATACTGATTATGCGAGTGAGTACTCCTGCACACAGAAAGGAGGCCGTTTTGGTATAGGAATGAAATTTTCCGAATGTTAGGAGTACGATATGAAAGCTACAAAACACGGCACGAAATACAAGATCACCTATCGGTGTCCAAATTATCCCAAGCCTATCAACGAATATTTTGACAGTGAAGAGGAAGCCAACCTGCGGATCGCCCAGATCCAGCTGGAAAAGAAACGAGGCACTCTTACCCCACCAGCTCACCTTCTGGACCCCGACCGGGACCACGCCTTATACCGGGAAAGAATCACCGTGGCACAATTGATGAAAGAGTACGTTGACCTATATGGCCTGTCCCACTGGTCAGAGGGAACGCTCTCCTGCAATCAGCACCGCATCGATGATTACATTGTCCCGTACATCGGCGACGTCCCCATCAAAGCGCTGACGACCCACATGTTGGAGCATTTCTATCAAAAACTGCGGACCCAGCCAGCTGTGAAGATGAAGGGCCGGGAACATGAGAATGAAACTATTTCCATCAGTGTTGTTGAGAAGGTCCATGCACTGATCAGGAGCGCGCTGAACCAGGCGATCCGATGGGACTACCTTTCCGGTGCGAATCCCGCAATGGCTGTAGAGCTCCCCAGGCATCAGTCGCAACCCCGTGAGGTTTGGAGCGACCAGGAGGCGCAACGGGCCCTGCAGGTCTGCACAGACCCATTCCTCAAGCTCTGCATGTATTTGGCCCTCGGCTGCTCCATGCGGATCGGGGAGATCTTGGGCCTTACCTGGGACTGCGTACACTACGATGATGCCTCTATCCAGAGCGGGACCGCCTACCTTACGGTCAATAAGGAACTGCGGCGGTGTTCTAAAAAGTGTATCGAGGATCTGAAGCGGCACGGCCGCAGCGACATCTTCTTCGCGTTCCCTGCGCTGAAGCAGACCGAATCCACTACCGTGCTGGTCCTCAAAACGCCCAAAACCACCAGCAGTGTCCGCAATATCTATCTTCCCAAGACCGTCACCTATGCCCTCATGGATATGCGGCGGTATCAGGAGCGGATGAAGCGGGACCTGGGGCCTGAATACCAGGATTTCAACATCGTTGTCGCCCAAGATAATGGCCGCCCCTTTGAGGAGCGGCTCATCGCATCGAAGCTGCGGGACCTTATCGCAGAAAACGATTTGAAACCGGTGGTATTCCATAGCCTACGTCATAGTAGCACCAGCCTGAAGCTGCGGATCAGCGGCGGAGACATTAAATCTGTCCAGGGGGATACCGGACACGCGCAGTCCAATATGGTGACCGATATCTACTCGCATATCATGGATTACGACCGGCAGAACCTTGCACAGATGGTGGACCGCGATTTCTTCTCTGCCAATTCCCAGCCCCAGCCCCCTAAATCTCCGGAAGATGAGTCTGTCGCACAGCTCATACGCATGGTAGAAAAGAAGCCTGATATTGCGAAACTTCTCCTCCAAATGTCTCAGGTTTTCGGTACATAGGCCAACGGAACGCGAAAATGTTTTCAGATGTTTTCAGTTCGGAATGCGAACTATTTTAAGTCTCCGGAAAAGTAACGAAAAAGTTCCGGAACCTTTCGATTCCGGAACTTTCTGGAGCTGCTGGGCAGATTCGAACTGCCGACCTCATCCTTACCAAGGATGCGCTCTACCTACTGAGCTACAGCAGCATATGAACGGCTGACGCCGCACTATGTAAAAGGATTGCTCCTGACGTACTAAAGTGGCGACCCAGAACGGGCTCGAACCGTCGACCTCTAGCGTGACAGGCTAGCGCTCTAACCAACTGAGCTACTGGGCCACATATGCCCATCGCTGGGCTATATACAAACAGCAACCGCTGTTGTCAACAATGGCAGGGGCAGAAGGATTCGAACCCTCGGCACGCGGTTTTGGAGACCGCTGCTCTACCAGCTGAGCTATACCCCTATATCGTGTATGCTCATCCGTCCTGCTGACCCGAAAGGGACCCGACGGAGTGTGCCCACACCCCGCCGGGGGTTGGTGGGCCTTCAGGGACTCGAACCCGGGACCAACCGGTTATGAGCCGGCCGCTCTAACCAACTGAGCTAAAGGCCCAAGCGGCAATCGCTGAAGAAAGCCGGGCCGCCGCTACAAAGCGGCGGCCCGCTTTTGGCTCCCCCAGTTGGACTCGAACCAACGACACCGCGGTTAACAGCCGCGTGCTCTACCGACTGAGCTATGGAGGAATGTGTCGACGGCCTGGCCTGTTCAGACCAGACCGTCATGTGTTGGCGTTACCTATTTTCCCGGGCCGTCTCCAGCCAAGTATCGTCAGCAGAAGCGAGCTTAACTTCCGTGTTCGGGATGGGAACGGGTGGACCCTCGCCCTAATCAACACCAACTGTTGCAGTGTTCTCTCACTAACACCGCACATTATAATGCGGGGACAGCACCTTGTCAAGTGCTTTTTGAGAAATGGTGACCCGTGCGGGAATCGAACCCACGTTTGCGGCGTGAGAGGCCGCCGTCTTAGCCGCTTGACCAACGGGCCA
>CANQCS010000214.1 GCA_947589745.1 uncultured Oscillospiraceae bacterium | reverse complement strand
TTTTGCCCAGTGTACCACTTTTTTCGGTATCTCAATGCTTTGGGTTCATAGTATGTTAACTCGTTGATTGACCGTGGGCCTGACGTGGTGGCACCAAGCGCCACCACGTCAGGCAATCTGGCTGGCGGCAGATTGTTGATACTGGCCTGCTCCAATAGGCTCCCATGACGTGGATTGCATTTTGCAAACCACGTCATAACCAAGGAGAAAAAGAAACACGTTTCCTTTTTGCAGCACAAGGGTGGCCTGCGACATTTTGGCGCTAGTCACTTTCCTATTTTGTAGGAGGGACAGATTTTGAACACATGGAGGACACTGGAAACGGGAAATATGACTGGTTGAAGCAGTACCTTGAACTGCCCCACGGTATTCCGGACAGCGACACATTCCGCCGGGTGTTTGAACGGGTGGACCCAAAAGAACTGGGAGAGGTGCTGGAAGAGATCGTGGACGTCACGGGCAGTAACGTGGCGATAGACGGGAAAACCATACGCGGGAGTGGGAATGAAGCACACAGCGCTTACCACGTGGTGAGCGCGTGGGTAGCAGAGTACCAGATCACCCTGGGCCAGCTGGCGACAGAGGAAAAAAGCAACGAGATCACAGCGATACCGGAGCTGATCGATCTGCTGGACATTGAGGGCAGCACGGTGACGGTGGACGCCATGGGCTGTCAGAAACAGATCGCCGCGAAGATAAGGGAGAAAAAGGCGGATTACGTACTGGGACTGAAGGGCAACCAGCCGGCCATGCTGTCCGATGTAAAACTGTATTTTGAAAGCGAGACGCCGCAGCACAGCGCGAAACGCATTGAAAAGGACCACGGCCGGATAGAGCAACGGGAATATTACCTGGAAACCGGAATCGACTGGCTTGCGCAGCGAAAGGACTGGGCGGGGCTCAAGGGCATAGGGATGGTGAAGACAACTGTGACCAGCCTCAAGACCGGCGAGTTGACAGAGGAATGCCGTTATTTTCTGACCTCTCTGACCGACATCCATCGGTTCTCCGACGCGGTGCGAAAGCATTGGAGCATTGAGAGCCAGCTTCATTGGCAGTTGGACGTGACGTTTGGGGAGGACAGCTCCAGGGCGCGGAAGGACAACTCGCCGCTGAACCTGAACATCCTCCGCAAGCAGGCGCTTTCCCTTCTCAACCGGGCGGATCTTGGCAAGCGCGTCAGCCTCCGCCGTAAAATGTCCCGCGCTGCTATGGATAACCATGTCCTTCAGCTGGTGCTGTTCGCTGCAAAGTAAATGCTGCCGCCGTGGGAAGTATTGGCCCTTAATTGGGGGCATGTGGATTTTACGGCTCACCCGATTCGCACCGAGCAGGCTGTCCAGCGGGTCTATAACGAGGACCATCACTACACAGAGAATGTGGGGGAGTGCAAGACCCCCGCTTCCGTCCGCACCAACTTCATGCCCGCTTTAGTGGAGGAGAAGCTGCTGAAATGGCGAGAATACCTTCTTCAACAGAAAAACGGCGGAGTACTGGTGGCCCCGGATGCTCCATTGTTCCCCAGCACCAGAACGTGGAAACGCCGTACTTACTCCGGGTTCCGCAATTCTTACCGACACTTCCTGGAGCGGAATGGCCTCCCCACAGAGGATATGAACCTCCATCGGTTCCGGCACACTTTTGCAACTTTAGCCTTGCAGAACGGCGTAGACATCAAGACGCTCTCCGGGATATTAGGCCATTACTCCTCCGGCTTCACGCTGGACACCTACACGCACATCACTGACAAGATGTAGCAGGAGGCTGCGGAGAAGATGGGAAGTTTCATGGAAATGACTTTCTAAAGTGTATCCACAAAGAAAGCCTTCGGATGAGAACAAAATATAGGCAAAATTTTATTCCGTGGGGACCGCCTTTCCTCGCCTGCATCGTCCGGTCCGTCCGGCTCTGTCCGTCCGCTAATGGGTCACTTAATGGGTCAGTAAATGGGTCAAGAAAAATAAGCATAACAAAAAGTGCTTGAAAATCGGATTTTTTAACCAATTTTCAAGCACTTTTTGTGTTCCGTGTTCACGTTGGAGAACGAAATCTCACGTTATTTGGGCCCGGAAACTCCTTGTCGCGCTTGCACCACTATTGGTTTGCCTGCACTGGAGCAGGTACCATCCCATTGTCACGCATTCTGCTATATTGTAATGGATTATTTGAAAATTGGTGCATTTTATGCCGCTTTAAGAGTCACTTTCTTGCACATTTCTGCAAAGGAAGACTTTGTCCCAATTTTGAAAGGCATCCTTTCCTCTCTCATAGGTTGTATTCCGAATAGCTACACAAAGAAGCTTACTTGGTCTACTCATGCCAACATATGCGATTTTACGACTAAAATCATGAAAAGATGATGGTTTAGACTTCCCAACACCATAATAATGTAACATCCTAATAATATCTGAAGAGTTCCTGTAATCTGTCTCAAGATAAAGAGTGGCATCATGTGTTTCTCCCTTTACCCCGTGAACAGTGTCAAATTGTATTTGGCGGCCTCGGAGCGGGTCAATTAGTATGTTTTCATTATTGCTATTTTCTTGGATAATCTCTTTTGGTTCCTCCATGAAATGTCCTGGTATGAATTTGAAAATATCCCCGGGATTTTGAGTTTCACCAACAAAAACGCCGTTGAACATATCTCGGAGAGAAGCATCAACAGACGCTCTATCATAGCACGGAAGCTGTGATAGTTCAATTATGCACGCCCTGTATATGTCGTTATACTTTTCATTAATTGCGGTGCGGATGGTCGACATCGTATAGTCGTTCCCGGTCTTTGCATCTTTCGCCGCAGCATAATGGAGTAAGCGACACAACAATTTTCGAACTAAGCCCTCAACTCTGTATAGCTTTCCACCCTGGAGTTCACAACATATTTCATCTATAGTTCCCCAATAACTAAACTCCTTTGCCGAGCCACTGCTTCCATCGAATGCGTCCCAATATGATCCGATTTTAATTCCTGCAGAGTCTTCTTTTTTTATGTGGCCGATGGCTTTATAGATACCGTTAGGATCATGAAGACCTTTTTCCTCAAGAATTGAAATGAATTTTGCCGGTACATTTTTTATTGAAGCGTTATCGTATATCAGCAACACTGGCTTTTGTGCGGCCACCCCAATAGAAGATGTAATTGTATCCTTGCCTTTCCGCAACGGAGTAAGAATATCTGCAATTTCCTGGCCGTATCTACGAGATGAGGAAAGAGTAAGAGCATCTTCGCTTGGACACCAATCAATATTATCATTGCTATTGGAATTATATATAGCTTGATCCGGATCGCCAATGTGGAATACAATGCACTTGGCTGGGTCAAATAGTTTATTTAAAGCATTTCTCTGAAAGTCAGAGCAATCTTGATACTCATCAATAAATACATATTGAAATCGCAGGCTAAATAGGTCTGTATATTGAGTTGTTAGTTCACTGACGGCATCTTCTGCATACATAAAAGCATCGCGGAAGCGGATTATACCATCGTTTACAAGAAGGTCTTTGATTAAAGCGTGAAATTGAGTGGTTGAGTCTTTGGTGGAGCCAGCGAGAGGCCTTTTTTGCCCAGCTATACAAAGTGCGCCACTTTCACTTATATATAGAGCCTTCACATATTCGATAATGTCAGTATAATTACCCCCGGCAGTTTGAAAATTACGATTGACAGTATATTCTAGTGGTTCGTAAAAACTAAAGGTTGCACAATATAGAACAACGTGTCATAATACCCCCAAGAGGAAAGAGGGGG
>CANQCS010000213.1 GCA_947589745.1 uncultured Oscillospiraceae bacterium | reverse complement strand
GGTATTTATCTTTATAAGGGCGGCACCAGCGGCGCGTCCAATACGGGCCGGGAACCATACTGCGAATACTATGCCTCTCAAATCGCTCAGACTATGCGTCTGAACGCCGTCCATTACGATTTGGAGAACTGGAAAGGGATCACAGCATCCAAATGTGTGCTGTTTACCGACGTGGACACGTCCTACATTCCCATTGGAAGGCTGGTAAAGAGCGGCGGGATCCAAAAGTGCCTGGAATACTATGATGCACTTGGTCCGGAATATGGGGAGCAGCTTCGCAGTATGCTGGTGTTTGACGCGCTGATCTATAACGAGGACCGGCACTTCGGGAACTTTGGACTCCTGCGGGATAACCATACCGGCAAGATCAAAGCCCCGGCTCCCATCTTCGATAACGGACTGTCTCTGCTGTGTTATGCAGGGCAGGAGGAGATCGGGGATTTTGAAAAGCTGCGGTCCTACGCAGAGACCCGGACAAATCCCTATCGGCTGTCCTTTGAGGAGGTTTGCGCCGCCGTGATGGGCGCAAAGCAAAAGGAACAGCTTCGTCGAATGATCGGCTTTACGTTCAAAAGGCATCCTTCCATCAATTTCCCGGAGGAACACCTGCGGGCGTTGGAGAAGCTGTTGGAGATCCGCATAAGAAAGCTGCTGGCGATCCCCACAAGAGGGAGAGCGGCAAGGATCAGTGTTGATACCGAGAGATGAAACAGCACGGGCATTACTGCAGGGTGTGCGGCGAGTACAAGGCCAACAAAAAGTTTTCCGGGATATTGCGCGGAGAAAGAGATTCGGAAAGCAGCGCCGGAAAGAATAATGAGGACCTGGAACAGCCCAGGTCCTCATCTTTCGAGTTTAACTAAAACGCGAGGGAACGAAAGAAGCAATTAGGTCTTAGTCAGGTATCAGTTAGGTGCTAGGTCCTACGACGTCCTTCCATCCGGTCCACGCTGTCGATCATACCAAGATGGTACTCCAGCATGAGGGTGTCTGGGATAAGACGCTGTGCTGTGGCGGGCATCACAGTCTCGATGATGTTCATGGCTACGCGAAAGCCTAAGTAGAACTCATGGGTGGCTGAAAAGTGTATCCGTTCGCTCCAGGCACAGTCCACAGATATCAGATGTTCCCGGAGGTCCTCTGTCAACGCCTTCTCCAGCTCCTCGGATATCTCCAGGCATCGGATGGTTCGGTCGTGATACTCCCTGTGCCGCTCCATACCCGGTGCCTCGAACAAGCTCTTCTCCAGCAATTGCTCCATCGTGCAGTTCGCTTTTTCCGAAGATGCGAAGTACCGCTGGAACCCAGCGAACATCCCTGCGGAGAAACCGTACTTAACTGCGTAGGTCCAATTCACCTCACAGTTCCGCTCAGACTCCGCAAGGAGTGACCGCTGCGGCTCAGTGAGTCTGCCTTCCAGTGTCTGCTTTCCTTCCTCATAGTCCTTCTCGGTGGTGCTGAACTCCCCGCGTTCCACCGCGGCGCGGTACGCCGCCTTAACGGCGGATAAGTGCTCCGGGCCGAAGCAGCCGTTCTCGATCTTCTGAATGGTCTCTCTGATAGTCATATCCAACCTCCTGTATACCTGGTTAGTATTTTTGTATCAGGCGGGTACAGTATAGGGGATCTGAAGCGAGAAAGCCATCGAATCCTGTCGAAGAATGAAAAATATCAGACGAACTCCTTCAGAAACGGTATCATACTGTCCACCATTTTTTTCAGAGCATCCTTCTGGCGATCCGTCAAATTACCGGCTCCGGTGCGCTCCAGCACCGCCATCACTTCCGGCGCATCGCTCCGCCCGGTAAGGTAATCCAGGGATACGTCCAGCTTTTCCGAGATCTCAAAGAGCGTAACAAGACTGGGTCTCCGATTCCCACATTCGATGTGGCCCAGAGATTCCGTCGCGATGCCGATCTGCTCGGCCAGGACTTCCGCTGTTAACTGTCGCATACGCCGCGCTTTTCGGATGCGCTGGCCCATCACCTCAAGGTCAATACTCATCTGATACCTCCATACTTACTTAGTACACCCAGTATAAACGAGGCAATGTGTGACCAGAACGAGCAGTCCCGTAGAATACGACCTAACAAGTATGGCTGATGATGTTTTGAGGCCCTAAAGGCTGTGTGACATCCTGTCTATCGCAGGATGCCTCCAGTTTGATTTGTGGCACGCGGAGATCGAGGAGATCGTTGCCCGTGAGTAGGTACTACGAGATGATCTAGCAAAGATAAACGCGGAAATCGAGGTAGACACTTCTGTGCAGAATGCAGGGGGCGTAGACGGGGAAATCCATCCCTCCGGGGTTTGTAATGTGTAAGTGGCATGTGACTTTAGCTGTGGGATGTTCACTGCTTTGCTCTGACAGCATATATTATATCGTACACAATTGACTAGTTGTACGATTTGTACTATATTGGGAATAGAGGTGATCACTATGTTTGCTATGAGGTCTAGTGATGCCCGTAAGGACTGGAGCAGTGTCATTGATTCCGTTGTCAGGGAGAAGCCGATCTTTATCAGGAGGATCAGAGACAGTATGGTACTGTGCTCTGTTGAAACGATGGCGCAAATCGTTGGCAATATACCTCTTGTGGCAAACCAGTTTACTGAAGCCGATAACAGCGTTACTCTGTCGCTTACCGCTTTAGACATTGTTTCCCATGGTGATACTCTGCAGGCTGCTAAAGCTGCTCTTGTCAGCGACCTGATAGAATATGCGGAGGAGTACTATCAGGAATTTGGAACGTATAGCCGGGCGCCAAACCGCAAAGACCATCTTCCTTACATCATTAAGGCACTCATTGTAAGATGTCCGGAAGAATTGGAGAAGGCGATTATTTGCCGCAATGGAAAGAATTGAAGCGCTATGCGCTCATGAACTGCCGTATCCGCTCTACCTACTGTCTCAGCGCGGCTATCTCATTATCCTTGTAAAAATGGATCAATGCTATGGACGTATGTTGAGTCGAGAGACCCATGCCTAGAAAGAAGCCGGAGGAAAGGAGCTCACATCAATGTTAGACGAGAAAGACCTTCAGTCCATCAGTAATATTGTGAAGGATCAGGTGATCGAAGCCAGAGACGATATCATGCGCGGCGTGGATGTGCTGATGGAAGCTATATTTGATCCCCAGTTCAAACTCCTGGCAGAAGGCCAGCAGTTGATTCGTGAGCAGATGCGACCCCAAGAGGATCAGGAGGTCATGGATATCCGCATCTGAGTTCTGCATGCATTGAGAGTCGCATACGGATCGACGTACTTTTGAGCTAGCTCGGCGGGCAGTCAGACTAGGAATACATTACAAGAAGATGTCGAATGGAGTTGCACCTGCAAAGCAAAAGCATCTCGGTACGGCCTCGTGATTCGCCTTGGCCGCATCTTTGCATTTGGATAATCCCCAGAGATACGTCCTTTGTTAGAAGAGATTTTAGAGGCATTATAGGGCCACAAAGAGGGCCCCGGTAAAAAGTGAAAATTCCGCACCGCCAGGATACGGCAGTGCGGGAAGTATTGTCATGTCTCTAAGGACAAAAGAGCATCAAAATATTAGGAGGATACATTTTGAGCGAATTACGATCACAGATACGCCAGGCCGAACTTCGTCTGAAGGACTATCCGCTCTTTCTTTTGGGCCCAGCTACTTGAAGCCAGTTCATGGGTGACCCAGCGGGGACCGATACGCTCCAGGACCGGCAGAATGGCGTTGTCCGTCCAAGGCTCATGCCGGTCGATCTGCAGGACATGTTCGTAGCCGACAGAGAACCGGTCCATCGGGTCTAAGGGGTAGTCTGCTGGTAGCGCACCGGTGTGGGACTCCACATATTTACCGCTGA
>CANQCS010000212.1 GCA_947589745.1 uncultured Oscillospiraceae bacterium | reverse complement strand
ATCCTAAAGTAAAATACAAGAGAGCTGCCCGGCAGCTCTCTTGTATTTTATCTGAAGGTGTTCATTGAAGCCTTCCCACGGTCAGCTCATCGGCGGATATGGCGGAACGCGTTTGGAAGACATCTTTTTGAATCTTTGCCGCCCTGCGTCGATTCTATCACGGCGCCGGGGACGTATCAGGAAAAATACCGCAATCGGGTTATATCAAACGCTCATTCCTGTAATTCACCGGTAACGGCATTGCCGAGTGTCATGATCACTGCTACAACTTGCTCTTTTGACTCTCGGCAGCCATCTCGCAGCCAGTATTCGATTATGCTTGATGCACCACCGGTCAAAAAGGCATGCCCCATACCGCGCTGCTCATCATTCCAGGGAATTTTGAAGAAAGTGGCGAAATCTCCGCGCCCGTTTCCAAGCACAGCACCTTAGAGAGTTTGACCGTCCCCAGTGGGTGTAATAACTATGACTTGTTGCGGAAAGACGTCCATTTTCAGACTCGCACCTCGAAAACGGCAGTGCCGTAGGCGGGGATGGTGTAGCTGCCCTCCACCCTCTCTCCGGTGTAGAGCAGGGTGCCAGGTTGTTTTAGGGTGATCTCAGCCGCCTGGGGCAGATAGTTCAGCAGGAAGAGGAATCGCCTGCCGTCCTTCTCCCGCTGGATGACCTCCACTGTCTCGGGGGCGTCCACCAGACCGGCAAAGGGCTCCAACACGCCGGTGTAGGCCAGCAGTTGGCGCACATTCTCCCGGGAGAATGTACTCCCCAAATGCAGCACCCTACCCTTGCCCACCCGGCGCTCGGTCAACGCGGCGGCACCGGCATAGTAGTTGTTGGCGTAGGAGGCCAGCACCCTTGTGCCCTCCAGCGGAGTCAGGATATCGTTGAAGATGGGAGTCTCCAGTTTTTGGCCATCCCAGTCTGCCCAGGTGGGCTCCTCTTCGGGGCTGGTGAAGGTAAAGTCCATTACATCGGAGCCGGTAAGGGCCTGGAGCAGCCCCGGCTGCGGCATCATCACGCAGCGGCCGGTCATGTCCTTGTAGCCGGAGCGGCAGCCCAGAACCAAGGTGCCTCCCTGCTCCACATAGGAGCGGAGCGCCGCCACCCGGACCTCGTTGATGAGGGTGGGGTGCGGATAGAACAGGACCGGATACGGGGCCAGTTCCTCCACAGAGGAGTCATCCCGGATATCAATGATGTTGTAGGGAGTATGGTCCACCTCAGATGCCACAAAGATCTCTTCTTCACTATGCTCCAGGAAACGGCGGTGCCAGCTGTCTACATTGGTGTCCCAGTCGTTGTCATAGTCCTTCAGCATGCCAAAGGTGGCGGTGTATTTGGCGCCGCATACGGGGTCAAGGGACTTCAGCTTCTGGTAAAAGTCTTTCAGCTCCGCTACCCTGCGATTGTCCCGGTTATCGTAATCCAGTATCCCGTGCCAATAGATCTCCGTGCCCATGACGCAGGTGCGCCAGCGGAAGAAGGATATATAGTCCGCGCCGTGGGCCACACTCATCATGGCCCAAAGGCTCATCTGACCGGGGCGTGGCGACGGGGCCAGCATCCTGGACACCCAGGAACCGGCGCCCGCCTGCTGCTCCATAATGCCAAAATGGGGGCAGACGGACCGGACCTCCGTGAGATTCTTCGCCCAATGCCGGTCCAGAAGGTTCGGCCGGACAGTATCATCCACCCCATGGGCAAAGTTGGGATAGTTGTCGTAGGTGAAGACGTCCAGCTGCTCCCGGGCCATCCTGTGGTTGTCCAGATTCCGGAATTTTCCGTTGGTCGTGATAAAGTCCCCGGGCTTTTTGTACTTGCGGATGATATCCGCCTGCATCTTGCAGTAGCGGAAGGCACTGTCCGAGATGAAGCGGTAATAGTCCAGATGCATGTGGGGGTTCACGCCGCCGGGGTTGCCGGGGCGCGGAACGTAGATCTGGTCCCAGGCGGTGTAGGTCTGGTTCCAGAAAGCGGTGCCCCATGCCTCATTCAGCTCGTCCAGTGTGCCATATTTATCCCGTGCCCAGAGGCGGAACGCATCGGAGTCCGCCTTGGAATAAAATTCACCAATCTCGCAGTTGAGCTCGTTGTCGATCTGCCAGCCCACGACGGCAGGGTGGGGCGCGTAACGGGATGCCTCCTGTTCCACGATCCGTGCGGAGAGGTGCTGATAGATCGGGGAGTTGTAATTATAGTGCCGCCTGCCGCCGTGATAGTACGGTCTGCCGTCGTAGTTGCAGTTGAGGACTTCGGGATACTTCTCCGTCAGCCACGCGGGCGGGGTGGCGGTGGGCGTGCCGAAGATGACCTTCATGCCCTTCTCGCCGCAGAGGTCCAGGAACTCATCGAAAAAGGCAAAGGTGAAGCGGCCCTCCTCCGGCTCGATCTTGCTCCAGGCAAACTCGCCGATACGGATGGTGGAGATCCCAATCTCCTTCATCCTATCCAAATCCCTGGCCCAGAGCGCCTTATCCCAGTGCTCAGGATAATAGCAGGTCCCCAGAGTCATTTCCTGCCACTGATAGTTTTGCTTGTTTTTCATAGGACTCACTCCTGTGATGATCAGGATTTTGTAACTGATAAGCAAAAATCCCCCGATTGGCAGCGTCGGTCGGGGATGGGGCGATCCTTGGGAACAAGGCAGACGTTACCTAATATGTTGTATTGTATCATGGAAAACAAGAGAAATCAACATTATCGCACTGCCACAAGGCCCGACAAATAGAGCCTCTGAGTCAAGTAAGGCCGGGGACCCATCTGGATCCCCGGCCTTACCTGTGTTTTCAAATCGTCTGTTCCGCTTGTAGCTTCTTCACTTCATCAAGAGAAAGCCCGGAAATATTCGAGATCTCTTCCAGAGCATATTTCCCGGCGGCCAGCATTCGCTTTGCGCTGCCGATCATTCCCTCTTTTCGGCCCTCTTTCCGGCCCTCTTGTAACGCCTGTTTCCGCATATCCTCCATGACTATGACCATTTCTTTCCGCTGCGCTGCAAGGCACCAAAGGGGATGAAACGGTAGTCTCTGACGCAGCAAGCAGTAATTTGTTAGAATAGGCTTGAGGAAGCAGGCACACTATAGAACACGTGGAGTTGAGTAGGCCCAGCCTTGCGCTGGACTGAATACTTATGTGTGCCGGACACTCTTTCAAGCACCAATGAGTAGGGCTTTGTACCCTGTAACCTTATCTTTGGAGAGACGGACTACTTCAATCTTTCAGTGAGCGTCCAGTCCCTGCCTGTTCTCCTCAAATTCTGTTTTGAGGGGATGTGTTATGCTCAAAATTGTTTACCGCATCTGCTGCGGGATGGACGTCCACAAGTCCTTTATCGTTGCCTGTATTGCTTCCACGAATGAGCAGGGGGTGACCTCCTACAAGAGCAAGCGGTTCTCCACCTTTACGAGGGATTTGCGGCGGTGTGCCGCATGGCTGGCCGAAAACAACTGCAAAGATGTGTGTATGGAGTCCACCGGGAAGTATTGGATTCCTGTCTATAACATCCTGGAACCCACCTGCAATGTCGTTCTTGCTCACCCCAAGTATGTGAAAGCAATTCGGGGCAAGAAAACCGACAAGCGGGACGCCAAGTGGATCGCTGATATCTTCAAGCACGACCTTGTTGCTGGGAGTTTTATCCCTCCGGCGGACATTCGCCAGCTCCGGGACCTGGTGCGCTACCGTTGGAAGCTCACCCACGTCACCACCGGCGAGAAAAACCGGGCGCAGAACTGTCTTACTGTCTCCAACATCAAGTTGGACGATGTGTTCTCGGATGTGTTTGGTAAAGCCGCTTCGTCTATCACTACCCGGCTTCTGGAAAATCCAGCCGAGAAAATCACGGATGTTTC
>CANQCS010000211.1 GCA_947589745.1 uncultured Oscillospiraceae bacterium | reverse complement strand
TCACAACCTACGACGCCAGGTCCAAGTTGAAGCATCTCTACCCTGTTGTGAAGTTTTAGTTTTTACAGAACACTAGTTACTTGCTTTGAGCCGAGTGTCATTAGAAATAGTGATGCTTTTCGATAGGCTTGAGCCGTATGACGGGAAACTGTCACGTACGGTTCTTAGGGGAGGGACTGGCAGTAATGTCAGTCTCTTACCCGACATCTACTGCGAAAACGACATCCTGAAGCTGGTCACCTGCATCATGGAAAACACCAAGGGCGAGGACAGCAAAGGCAGTGAAGATTTCTGGGCCAAGGCCGAGGCTCTGTACTATCAGGCCCTGATCGCCTACATCTGGTATGAGGCCCCGGAGGAAGAAAAGAACATGACCACGCTGCTGGATATGCTCAACGCCTCCGAGGTCCGCGAGGATGATGAGAACTTCAAAAATGCGGTGGACCTGATGTTTGAGCAGTTGGAAAAACGGGACCCGGAGCACTTCGCCGTCCGGCAGTACAAAAAATACAAGCTGGCCGCGGGCGTTGTACGCTCTAAGAGACTTCCTTATTACGAAACTATGAAAGTTTTCTCGTGGTAAGTGAAGGATCTTAGAGCATTTTTCATGCAGAAGGAGGCCCACATGAAAAGCACCAAAATAACACCGCTGTACGAGAGGCTTTCCCGTGACGACGAATTGCAGGGCGAGAGCAATTCCATCTCCAACAAAAAGCTGATGTTGGAGGACTACGCCCGGCGGGGAAACTTCCCGAATCCCATCCACTTCACTGATGACGGGATCTCAGGGACCCGGTTTGACAGGCCCGGCTTCACCGCCATGATGGAACAGGTAGAGGCCGGGCACGTGGAGGCGATCATCGTCAAAGATATGAGCCGCCTCGGACGTGACTACCTCAAGGTCGGCCAGATCATGGAGATCCTTCGGGTAAAAGGCGTCCGCCTCATCGCCATCAATGACGGCGTGGACAGCGCCAGGGGCGACGATGATTTTACGCCGTTCCGAAATATCATGAACGAATATTATGCGCGGGATACCAGTAAAAAAATCAAGTCCGTGTTCAAGGCCAAGGGCATGAGCGGGAAGCACGTTACCGGCACAGTCATCTACGGCTACCTATGGGACGAGGATCGGGAGCACTGGCTGGTGGATGATGAGGCCGCCGCCATTGTCCGCCGTATCTTTTCCCTGACAATGGGTGGTTACGGCCCCTATCAGATCGCCCAGCGGCTGTCCGCCGACAAGGTGGAGATCCCTCCGTCCACCTGGCCCGCTATGGCGAGGGCGTGAACAAAAACAAGGCTGTAAAAGACCCCTATGGCTGGTCGTCGTCTTCTATCGTCAATATCCTCAAAAAGCGGGAATATCTGGGCCACACGCTCAATTTCAAGACCCGCAAGCATTTTAAGGACAAGAAAAGCCACTATGTCGATGAAAGCGAGTGGACGGTCTTTGAAAATACCCATGAGGCCATCATTGACCAGGAGACTTTTGACAACGTGCAGCGCATCCGGGGCAATGTGAAGCGTTACCCGGACGGCTGGGGCATCGTCCACCCTCTGACCGGACTGATGTACTGCGCTGACTGCGGCGGCAAGATGTATGTCCATCGCACCTACAACGGGAAACGTATTCCACAGTACACCTGCTCACGGTACAGCAAAGTCCCTGTCGGGACGCTCTGCCCCACGCAGCACCGTATCAACGCAGAGGTGGTCATGACGCTTGTGGCCGACACACTACGGGCCATCGCGGAATATTCCCGGTCAGACCGGGAGGGTTTTATCAGGGCAGTGCAGGAGGCGCAGGACGAACAGCAGACCGCCGACATCACCCGCAAGCGGAAACTTCTTGCCACAGCCCAGCGCAGGGCCGGTGAGCTGGAAAAGCTGATGTGCCGTATTTACGAGGATAACGTTCTTGGAAGACTGCCCGATGCCCGGTACATGGCCCTTGACGCACAGTACGCCAAGGAGCAGGACGCCCTCGCCGGCGAGATCACCAAACTGGAAAAGGCCGTGGGCAGCTATGAGAAAAGCCGAAAATTGGCCGACAAGTTCATCGCCCTCATTGACAAGTACGAGGGGTTTAGTAACATAACTACGACCATGCTCAACGAATTTGTGGAAAAGATACTTGTCCATGAGCGTGACCGAAAAGGCAGTCAGGACACCACCCAGGAGGTGGAGATATACTTCAACTTTGTTGGGAAATACGTCCCGCCCACCATGCAGGCGGCCAGCCTGACCCCGGAGGAACAGGAAGCTATCCGCAAGCGGGAGGAGCGAAGGGACAAGCTGCACCAGGCATATCTCAGGCGCAAGGCCAGCGGCAGGCAGCAGGAATATGACCGGCAGTACAGTGAGCGGCGTAAGGCCCGGATCGAAGCAGACAAGGCCGCCATCCGTACCGAAGATATGGCAAAAGGGATATTTGTCTATAGCGGCACTTTCCCAAAACCGGAGCCCCAAAAAGCCGGCGCTCTGGCACAGGTCGCCGTTTGAGGCAGGAGGCGAGAATATGGATAAGCTGACAGATACGAGAGCCGGCAATCACTACATCCCGGATCTGGCGCTGAAGGGACAGCCAGTGAACGGCTGGAAATGCTCATGCCGCAGCTTATGAAGGCCGCTGGCGTGACCGAGGAACTGAAAGCGGCAGCCCCAATGGAATGGGTGGGACTGGTCAACAACTGCAAGGCGCAGGCGGAGGAGATCATTCTGGCTGAGCTGGTCTACGCATAGGAGGTGCGGGAAATGCTGACATTTGAGAAGGTTTTAGACGTATTCAAGGAATATCTTTCCGAGGATGATATGTATGAGGTGGTTATGACCTCACACGGATATACGGTGATGGAATGGGAAAGGTGTTATGGGGACTGGGAGGACGCAAAGGTGTGTAAAACGCCGGAGAACATGAAGGATATCCTGCTGGAAAAGTATGTGGGCTATCTGGAATACCAGGCCGCCGACGAGAATGGGAACATAACCGGGCAGGACAAGGCCGAGATTGAAGTGAAACGGCTGGCGATCCTGGAAAAATTCAACTGAGCGCAAAGAAACGGAGGCTCTTAGTTTTGAACCTCCGTTTCTCTTGCCTTTTCAATGCCCTCTGCGGTGGCCTCAATGATGGTCAGCTCTTTTTCGTTCATGCTGTCGAGCATCCTGTCAATATGCTGGCGGCACTGGCTGTCCCTGTTTCCGTTACCCGGAAAGAAGTATTGATCTACGGATGTTTCCAGCAGGGTAACAAGTTGGTAAAATACATTTAAGCTGGGAAATTGCCCTTTGTTTTCAATGCTCATTATGGTGCGGTCGGTTCGCCCCACCAGCTCGCCAAGGTAAGCCTGCGTCCAGCGCTTCTTCTCTCTGGCCTCTTTGATTGCCAGACCTAATGCGTGAAAATCAAGTTTTCTTTCCGTCTCGTCCATCAATCATCACCCAATGTAATTTTACATTTCGGGTGATAATAATGGAATGTAATGATACCTTGTATGATGGAGTATTTTATTTCGTGCCTGTGAACTTTACATCCATTTTACACAAGCACGGTAACGGATTTGATTTTTCGGAGCTAATATAGGGCCGTACCCCAAAGGGAAACGAAAAAGCAAAGGAGAATTTTGAAATGAAGAAAGTATTTTCACTCATGCTTACGGTAGCTTTGGCGATCTCCGTGCTTGCCGGATGTTCCGGAAACCAGCAGGGCGGCACGGTCAACACCGACGGGTCCACCTCTATGGCGGATGTAATGGGGGCGCTGACCGAGGCGTTCAAGGCAAAGGAGCCGGACATCACCGTCAACTACTCCGGCACCGGTTCCGGTTCCGGCATCAGCGGTGTGCTGGACGGCACCTGCGACATCGGCCTTTCCAGCCGTGAACTCAAGCAGGAAGAAGTGGA
>CANQCS010000210.1 GCA_947589745.1 uncultured Oscillospiraceae bacterium | reverse complement strand
ATGAACAGACGGAAAGACCTGGCCCTGACCCTGGGCGGTCTGGCCATCGGCCTGGCCCTGGGCGCACCCGTGGCCGCAGCGGCGCTCACCGCCAGTCCCAGCACCCAGCGTTTCTACCTGAACGGCCAGCCCCTGGCGCTGGAAGCCTACGCCATCAACGGGAATAACTACGTGAAGCTCCGGGACATCGGGAAAGCGGTGGACTTCGGCGTTGAGTACGATGCGGCTTCCAACAGCGTCCGCATCTACCCGGAGGACTCCTACGCCGAGGCCACGTCCACCCCACCCCCTGCGGCGGGGACAGTCACCTTGCCATCAGACGGCAGTCAGTACATCCCCAAGGCAGGAGACATCATCGCCTGCGATGACGGGAGCCTCTACACCATCACCGACCTCAGCCGGTACAACGCCAATTACTTCGCCTCCGGTCCCCTGGGGCCTCTGCCCAAGGCTGTGTGCGACTGGTCCCAGCTGGACCAGCCTCCTCTCCCGGAGCCGGAGGCCCGGCACTTCACCGTGGAGGGAAAGGAGTACCTCTTCGTCCGGAACCTCTACGAGACCCGGCGGATGCTGTACACCCTCTACAATGCCATGGGAGCCAACAGCAAGACCTGGGCGAACGGCACGGCGGTCCTCCGCTCGGATGGGACCCCCTGGGTCCATGTCCAGCTGTCTATCCCCAGGGAGGAGAGCGTCAGCGGCTTCTGGCCCTGGCGGGAGGAGGACGTCGCCCAGTTCCTCAACGCCTGCCCAGCTGGCACCATCTCCCTGGAGGTGTGGGACGTGTACAAGGATGGCGTCTTCCAACGGACGGAGTACAAGATCTGTTAAGACCATGGACAATGAGATATCATCCCACTCTAAGCGGACGTCAGACAAAGACGCCCGCTGTTTTTTTTTGCCCATCAAAATCTATCAAATCAGGAGGAAAAACACGCGATGCGAAAGAAACTGACAGCCCTGTTCCTGGCGCTGCTCCTGTCGTTGGGAGTCGTGCCGGGACTTGGCGCTTCCGCCCTGGCTGCCTCCAGCGAGGAGGAGGCCCTGGGGGAGGTGGACATCTACCACAGCGGTGAAAAGATGTCCTACCTGTCCATCAACGGCAGAGCGCGGGAACAGACCTATATGTGGACAGCAACGGGGAGTCCCGGCAGGTGCCCGCCTACTGTGTCAACCCCAACACCGCCGGCGTCCCCCAGACCGTCCCTGCCGGGAGCAGTATCAAGTACCTGGCGGATGAGAAGTCCAAGTACCCCAAGGTGATGGGCATCGTCGCCAGCGGGTATCCCCACCGGAGCCTGGAGGACCTGGGCCTGAACAGCGTGGGCGAGGCGTACTACGCCACCAAGACCGCCCTCTGGTGCTATCTGCTCTCCCACTGGGACATCAACGACCTCACGGTCAACCCGGCGGCGGATCAGGCCGCAGCCCAGCGGGTCCTGGCGGCCACCAAGGAGATCTACCAGACCGGTATGTATTGGGACCGCATCCTGGAGCCCAAGCTCACCCTGACCGCCGACAAGGATACCGCCTACCCGGTCACCGTAGACGGCAAGGAGTACCTCCAGCAGCTCTTCACCATCACCACGGAGACCTGGATGGACGGCTACGCCGAGATCTCCTTCGCGGACCCCGGCTCGGTGCCGGCAGGCACCCGGATCGTGGGGATGGAGGGCGGCGACATCACCGGCGTCTACGTCTCCACCAGAGGGGACGACAGCTGGTACGGCCAGTTCAAAGTCCTGTATCCCAAGGATTCCGTGGAGGGGCAGACCGGCTCTGTCCAACTGAAGGTCAGCGCCAAGGTCCATGAGTACGCCATCTTCTACGCCGTCTGTGCGGAGAAGGGCAAGTACGGCGAGCTGCAGAACTATATGGTGGACACCGATCCCCGCAGCCCGGTGAACGTGGACGGCGTCAGCAAGTATACCAGCGAACCGGACGAACCGGACGAGCCGGATGAGCCAGACGTACCGGATGTACCGGACGTGCCTGACATGCCGCAGTCCGGCGACCTGCGGATCGTGAAGGTGGAGACCGGGACTGAGACGCCCCTCAGCGGCGCCATCTTTGAGGTGGTGGGTCCCGGCGGCGACACCGTGGGCCTCTTCTCCACGGACGCCAGCGGCACCATCTCCCTGCCGGACCTGATCCCCGGCAATTACACCGTCTATGAGCGGGTCCCGCCCGCCTACCACCTTCTGAGCAGGAACAACGCCCAGAACGTCACCGTCCGGGCGGACCAGACCGTCACCGCCACCGTCACCTTCGCCAACGATCCCTTCGGCGAGCTGCGCGTGGAGAAATACAGCGACACCGGCGAGGCCCTGGCCGGCGTTGTGGTGCAGATCAAGCACATCGAGAGCGGCAGGACCTACACCGGCACCACCGAGGCCAGCGGCGCCGTGCAGTTCTCCCAGCTGACCCCCGGCGCTTACGAGGTCCGGGAGGTCACCGGCATCCCCGGCTGGAAGGCGGACACCGAGACGGTCCAGACCGTCACCGTGGTCACCGGCCAGTGCTCCACCGTCAGCTTCACCAACAAGGAGCTGCCGGGCCTGCGCATTGAGAAATATGACAGCTCGGACAACCAGGCCATCTCCGGCATCACCTTCCGCATCTGGAAGGACGGCCAGCTCCTGGGGGACTACCGGACCGGCGAGCTGGGCGAGATCCTGCTCACCGACCTGCAGCCGGGCACCTATGTGGTGCAGGAGGTCAGCGCGGACGATGAACACGTGCTGAACGGTATGCCCCAGCAGGTGGAGCTGCAGGCCGGGGACGGCATCAAGCGGCTGGTCTTCTTCAATGACCGGAAGCCCGGCATCCACCTGGTGAAGGTGGACAGTGTCACCATGAAGGCCATCCCCGGCGTCCGGTTCGAGTTCCAGCTGGTCGGCGGGAGCTACCGGCAGGAGCTCACCACGGACGACAGCGGCGAGATCGACCTGAGCCGCCTGGACCCCGGCACGTATGAGGTCCGGGAGCTGGAGGCCCCGGAGGGCTACCTCATGGACGACAGCGTCCGCATCATCAAGGTGGACCCCAACCAAAACGCCCAGTTCGTCTTTACCAACACCCCCAGGCCCAGCCTGGAGCTCCTCAAGATCAGCTCGGATGGGAAGCCGCTGGCCGGCGCCACCTTCCGCATCGCGGAGATCCGGGATGGGAGCCACTACCTGGACCGCACCACGAACGCCCAGGGCCGGATCTTCATCGACGATCTGGAGCCCGGCGTGTACTCCGTCCAGGAGCAGACCGCCCCGGACGGCTACATCCTCAACAGCACTGAGTACCATGTGGAGCTGTTCCCCGGCCGGACCAGCACCCTGGTGGTGGAAGACCAGGCCAAGCCCGACCTGAAGATCGTCAAGACCGACGCTGTCACCGGAAAGCCGGTGGCGGGTGTGACCTTCACCATCAAGAAGGCGGACAACAGCACGGTCACCACCGAGGCTACGGACGCCAACGGCGAGATCCTTCTGGAGGATATGGACCCCGGCGTGTATGAGATCTGGGAGCAGTCCGTCCCGGACGGCTACATCCTCAATGAGGAGCACCAGCTCATCACTCTGGAGCCCAACAAGCTGTCTGTGGTCCGGTTCCAGAACTACCCCAAGCCCTCCCTCACCATCTCCAAGGTGGATATCAACGGCAAGCCCCTGACCGGCGCCATCTTTGAGGTGAAGACCAAGGCTGGGGTGAAGATCGGGGACTTCCCCGTAGGCCCGGACGGCAAGATCACCATCCCCAGTGAGCATCTGGCCGAGGGCTACTACATCATCACCGAGCTCCAGGCCCCGGAGGGCTATATCCTGGACCCCACGCCCCATGAGGTCTACCTGCGGCCCGGCAGGTCCACCGAGGTGAGCATCGAGAACGAGAAGAAGCCCGGCCTCACCATCC
>CANQCS010000209.1 GCA_947589745.1 uncultured Oscillospiraceae bacterium | reverse complement strand
TCAAGAAAACCATTCCTGGTTTTCTTGAGCACGCTTTTGCCTACTTTTCCCGTGGGGGAAAAGTAGGCCAGGGGTGCGCCCCACCGGGGGGGCGAATCAAGCCCGGCGGGGGCCGGAGGCCCCCTAGAATCATCTCCCCTTTGGTTTTGAAACGCAAAAAAAGGAGGCGGACTTTCGTCCGCCTCTCTTTTTGCGTTTTACTCCGCCGGCGCCGGAGTCGGCGCCAGGATCGCCCGGATGGAGAGAGAAATCTTCTGCTTCTCCTCGTCCACGGCGGTGATCTTTGCCTCGACGATCTGGCCCTCGGTCAGAACGTCACCCGGCTTCTCGATGCGGTGATCCGCGATCTGGGAAATGTGGATCAGACCGTCCACACCGGGCACGACCTCGGCAAAGGCGCCGAAGGTCATCAGCTTCACAATGCGCACGGGAGCGATGTCGCCCACCTTGTAGGTCTCCATGAACACGTTCCAAGGCACAGTGCCCCGGTCCTTCACGCCCAGGGAGATCTTCTTCTTCTCCGGGTCGAAGGAGATGACGTACACCTCCAGGGTGTCGCCAATGGCCACGATCTCACTGGGGTGCTTGATGCGGCTCCAGGACAGATCGGTGATATGTACCATGCCGTCCACGCCGCCGATGTCCACGAACACGCCGTAGCTGGTCATGCTCTTGACAGTGCCGGTGTAGCGCTTGCCCACCTCAATGTTGGCCCACACCTCGGCGGCGGCGGCCCGGCGGGCCTCCTGCTGCACGGCGCGGATGGAACCCACCACGCGGCGGCGGGCCTTGTTGACCTCAGTGATGCGGATCTTCTGCTTGGTCTTCACCAGACTGCTCATGGAAGCGTCACGGGGCAGACCGGACTGGGAGGCGGGGATGAACACCCGCTGGCCCTTCACGTTGGCCACAACACCGCCCTTGTTCTCCTCGGTGATGAAGCCCTCTACCACGGTCTTGTCATTGCAGGCCGCCTCAATGTCGTCCCACACCTTCTGGGAATCCATGCGCTTCTTGGAGAGGGTCGCGTACCCCTCCACGTCGTTGACGCGGATCACGAACAGCTGCAGCTCGTCACCGACCTTCACCACGTCCTCGGGCTTGAGCGTGGGATCGTCCGTCAGCTGATCAATAGGAATGTAGCCGGTCTGCTTGCAGCCCAGATCCACGTGGACCTCGGTCGGGGTAATGGCGGTGACCACGCCGGTTACCTTCGCTCCTGTATGAATGGTATTGGTATACTGTTCTACCAATTCTTCAAAATTTTCGCTGGTCTCGCCCTGGATCTTTTCTTCGCTCATCGTCTTTTTGACCTCCTTTATGATGCTCGCTGGGGTGGATGCGCCCGCCGTGAGTCCCACTGTGCCGCACTCCGACAACGCCGCCAAGGGAAGCCCGTCCGCGTCCTCGATCTGGAAAACACGGGAGCAATAGGTGCGGCATATCTCTGTCAGATGCTTCGTATTGGCGCTTTTGGAGTCGCCTACCACCACCATCGCGTCCACCTTGGCGGCCAATTTTGCCGCTTCTGTCTGGCGCGTATACGTAGCATCACATATTGTATCATATAACTTTAGATTTGTACACTCTTTTTTTAGAATTTCTAAAGTTTTTTTCAGCACCTCCCGGCGCAGCGTGGTCTGGCAGACCACCGTCAGGGCCAACTCCCCTGCATTTCCAACGGTTTCCACCCAGGCTGCCGCCTCCTCCGGGCCGGAGAGCACCTTAAGATTTTGGCACCAGCCCCCGGCGCCCCGGACCTCCGGGTGGGCGGGGTCGCCGATCATCACCGGGGTCCTGCCCTCCGCCTCGGCCTCCCGGACGATCCGGTGGACCCGGGCCACCTTGGGGCAGGTGGCGTCCACCACCTTGGCCCCCCGGCGCTCCAGGGTCTCGTACACCGCCCGGCCCTCGCCGTGGGCCCGGAGCAGGACCGTGTCCCCCTCCCCAGCCTCCTCCGGCGAGGCGATCGTCACCAGTCCCAGCCCGGCCAGCCGGGCGATCTCGTGGTCGTTGTGGATGATGTGGCCCAGCATCTTCGGCTGCTTCTCCGACTGCGCCAGCTCCTCGGCCATGTGGACGGCCCGGGCCACGCCGAAGCAGAACCCGGCGCTCCTGGCCTCGATCACTTCCATCCGTCCACCTCCGCCAGGGCGTAGATGCGGCGGAGCAGCTCCTCCGCGGCGGCCTGGCTCTCCTCCGCCGTGGGCCTCCGGCCCGCCACCTCCGGCAGGAAAGGCTCCCCGAACACCAGGGTAGTCTTCCGCAGGAACTTGTGCTTAGGGCCGCAGTACACGGGGATCATGGGCGACTTGGTGCGGGCGGCGATGACGGCGGCCCCGGCCTTGACCTCGGTGTCCCCCTGGTGCTCTACCCGGGTGCCCTCGGGGAAGATCAGCAGGCGCTTGCCCTCCTGGAGGCTGCGGATGGCGGTCTTCATGGCGGTCAGGTCGTTGCCCCCCCGCTTCACGGGGAAGGCTCCCAGCTTGCCGATGAACCAGCCCACCACGGGGATGCGGAACAGCTGGTCCTTGGCCATGACGGCCAGGTTGCAGTCCCGCGGCAGATTGAGCCCCACGATGATGGGGTCCCAGCCGCTGGAGTGGTTAGGGCAGATAAGGGCGCCGCCCTCGGGGATGTTCTCCAGGCCCACCACCTTGGTGGGGAACAGCAGCCGCACGATGGGCCGCAGAATGGCGTGGGTCGTCATAAACCATCTGTTCATAGTCCCAACCGCTCCCGAATGATCGTCAGAATTTGGTCCCTGCTCTGCGGGAAGGTGTTGCCGCTGGTGTCCAGCAGCACGGCGTCCTCCGCGGGCCGCAGGGGGGCCGCGGCCCGGTGGGAGTCGTTGTAGTCCCGCTCCCGAATTTCCTTCAGCAGGGTATCGAAGTCCTGGGGGGTGCCCCGCTTCACAAGCTCCTCATACCGGCGGCGGGCCCGGTCCTCCGGGCTGGCGGTGAGGAAAATTTTCAGATCCGCGTCGGGCAGCACCACGGTGCCGATATCCCGGCCATCCATGATGACGCTGTGTTTCCGGGCCATGTCCCGCTGCATCTCCAGCAGGAAGGCCCGCACCGCCGGGACAGCGGACACCCGGGAGGCGTACATGGACACCTCCGGCAGCCGGATTTCTTCCGTGACGTCCTCGCCGTTTAAGTACATCCGCTGGAGGCCGTCGTCCCCGTAGGCCATGGTGATGTCCAGCCCCGGCAGCAGGGCGGCCACGGCCTCCGCATCGCAGGGGTCCGCCCCCAGGCGGCGGGCCTGACAGCCCACTGTCCGGTAGATGGCGCCGGTGTCCACATAGACGAAGTTTAATTCCTTTGCCGCTGCGCGGGCAATGGTGCTCTTGCCGGCACCGCTGGGGCCGTCGATGGCGATGGAATATCTTTTGTTTTCCATAAAGGGTCTCCTTTATTTAATAGGGGGGTTGGGGGCGCAGCCCCACAGTGCTGTCAAGTAGGGGGCTCCGCCCCCTACCACCTCTCTATCTTCTCGCAGCTACGCCGCGCACCCTGGGGTACTTTTTGTGCGCACAAAAAGTACCCAAAAAGGCGCCAGCCCGTAGGGCTGGACCTCTAACATTTTTTTGTTAAGGGCAGATTGTTGTTGAGTAGAACTCAGAGAAAGCTTTCATCGGGACTGCCCTCTCTTTTTCCTTATTCTTACTGCTAGTTGCTCCGTTCCACTACGCAATTGATGAATGTTTCGTATCGAGCCGTAGACGGAAATCTGTCCTTTGCGTAGTGGAACGGAGCAGGACGCAGTCCGTCCCGATCCGTATACGGAAATGTATCAATTGCGTAGTGGAACGGAGCAACCAGCAGTAGGACTAAGTAAAAACGACCAGCGCACCCAATGTTTCGGTTTCGCCGCCCCAAGCGGCGAAACTTGCGCCGCAGCAGGATCTCCTTGG
>CANQCS010000208.1 GCA_947589745.1 uncultured Oscillospiraceae bacterium | reverse complement strand
GGCGCGGTGGTCCCCCTCATTGACTTCTCCGCCGTGGCCGCCTCCAAGGTGGTGGGCCTCCAGCCCTTCATGCTGGCCAAGTTCGACCTGACCGCCATTCTGGTCATGGCCCCCATCGCCATCGCCGCCATGATGGAGCACATCGGCGATATGTCCGCCATCTCCGCCACCGTGGGAGAGAACTTCATCGACGACCCCGGCCTCCACCGCACCCTTATCGGCGACGGCATCGCCACGTCCCTCTCCGGCCTCTTCGGCGGCCCCGCCAACACCACCTACGGTGAGAACACCGGCGTGCTGGTCCTCAGCCGGGTCTACGACCCCAAGGTCATTCGCCTGGCCGCCGTCTATGCGGTGGTGCTGTCCTTCAGTCCCGCCTTTGCCGCCGTGGTCAACTCCATCCCCACCGCCATCATCGGCGGCGTCAGCTTCATCCTCTACGGCATGATCTCCGCCATCGGCGTCCGCAACGTGGTGGAGAACCGGGTGGACTTCACCAACTCCCGGAACCTCATCATCGCCGCCGTCATCCTGGTCTGCGGCCTGGGCTTCACCGGCGGGCTCACCTTCCATGTGGGCGGCACCTCCATCACCCTCACCGCCCTGGCCATCGCCGCCATCGCGGGCATCCTGCTCAACGCCATCCTTCCCGGCAAGGATTACACCTTCGGCTCCGACGTGACCGAAGGCCGCTCCGGCGACTTCGGGCGGTACTGATCTTCCAAGTCACGTGCGGGACCGTTTTTTCCTGGCTATTCGGCGAAAAAATACTTAAACATGGTGAAAAAATCCATGTCAATTCCCCGCCAGGCGCTCCTATAATGGACCCAAACATAAGGACCTATGCATATAGGCCCTAAGAAGGAGGAACATCCCATGTCTGTTCTGGTATGCGGCGGTGCCGGTTACATCGGCAGCCACACCTGTGTAGAGCTGATCCAAGCCGGCTATGACATCGTCGTGGCCGACAACCTCTCCAATTCCTGCGAGGAGTCCATCCGCCGGGTGGAGAAGATCACCGGAAAGGCTATCCCTTTCATCAACGCCGAGCTGTGTGACCCGGCCCAGACCGAGGCGATCTTCGCCGCCCACCCGGATATCGACTCCGTGATCCACTTCGCCGGGCTGAAGGCCGTGGGCGAGAGTGTGCGCAAGCCCCTGGAGTATTACTCCAACAACCTGATCTCCACCCTGGTCCTGCTGAAGGCCATGCGGGAGCACGGGGTGAAGAACTTCATCTTCTCCTCCTCGGCCACGGTGTACGGCGACCCGGCCAGCGTGCCCATCAGGGAGGAATTTCCCACCGGCGGCACCACCAACCCCTACGGCACCAGCAAGCTGTTCCAGGAGAAGATCCTCATGGACTGCTGCGCCGCGGACCCCACGCTGAACGTGGCCCTGCTGCGGTACTTCAACCCCATCGGCGCCCACGAGAGCGGCCTCATCGGCGAGGACCCCAACGGCATCCCCAACAACCTGGTGCCCTACATCGCCCAGGTGGCGGTGGGCAAGCTGGAGAAGCTCCACGTCTACGGCAACGACTATCCCACCCGGGACGGCACCGGCGTGCGGGACTACATCCACGTGGTGGATCTGGCCCAGGGCCATGTGGCGGCGCTGAAAAAGCTGGAGACCAACTGCGGCCTCTTTATCTGCAACCTGGGCACCGGCAACGGCTACAGCGTGTTCGAGGTGCTCCACGCTTATGAAAAGGCCTGCGGCAAGGCGCTGCCCTACGTGGTGGACCCCCGCCGCCCCGGCGATATCGCCGAGTGCTACGCCGAGCCGAAGAAGGCCCTGGAGGAGATGGGCTGGCAGGCCAAGCTGGGGATCGACGAGATGTGCGCCTCCAGCTGGAAGTGGCAGTCCATGAACCCCAACGGATACCACGGCTGATACTTTTTGTGAAAGAAAACAGAGAACACAACGGGAGGATGATCTGATTTGACGATCGCGGAGCAGACTTTACACGAGGCGCTGGACGCCTTCGACTTCGGGGCGGCAGTGGCGGAGGTGGTCCGCGCCGGACAGGGTCACATTAACGACACCTTCCGCATCCGCACCGTGGACGGGCGGCTGTTCACCCTCCAGAGGATCAATCCGGTGGCGTTCAAGCGGCCGGACCATGTCATGGAGAACATCCTGGGGGTCACCGAGTATCTGCGGGAGAAGATACGGCGCGCCGGTGGCGACCCGGCCCGGGAGTCCCTCCAGGTGGTCCGGGATCGGAACGGGAATGCCTTTTTCACCGGCAGCGCGGGGGACGCCTGGCGGGTGTTCCGCTTCATCAGCGATGTGGACTGCCTCCAGTCAGCCAGCACGGCGGAGCAGTTTGCCGCCTCCGGCCGGGCCTTCGGCCGGTTCCAGAGCCTGCTGGACGGCTATCCCGCGGACACGCTCCACGAGACCATCCCCCGTTTCCACGACACCGAGGACCGGCTGGCCAAGCTGAAAACCGCTGTGGCGGAGGACCGGCTGGGCCGGGCAAGGGACTGCGGCGAAGAGATTGCCTTTGCCCTCCGGCGGGAGCCCGACTGCTCCAAGGCCCTGGACGCCATGCGCGCCGGCATCCTCCCCCTGCGCGTCACCCACAACGACACCAAGCTCAACAACGTACTGCTGGATAAGAAGACCGGCGAGGGAATCTGCATCATCGACCTGGACACCGTCATGCCGGGACTGTCGATCTATGATTTCGGGGACTCCATTCGTTTCGGCGCCAACCACTGCGCCGAGGATGAGACGGACCTGAGCAAGGTATCCCTGGACCTGGATCTTTTTGCCGCCTATACCGCCGCTTTTCTGGAAGGGAGCGGACATACACTGACCGAGAAGGAAGTCGAATATCTCCCCTGGGGTGCCAAGCTGATGACCCTGGAGTGCGGCATCCGGTTCCTCACGGACTACCTGGAGGGGGACGTCTATTTCCGCACCAGCCGCCCGGGCCAGAATCTGGACCGGGCCAGGACGCAGTTCAAGCTGGTAAGTGATATGGAAGCCCACTGGGACGAGCTCTCCGCCATCGTCAACAACGCGGCAAAATAAGGGCTCAGACCTCAAATATTTCTCATAAATGCACAATCAGACTGTCAAAATCCGGACTCAACCGCCGAAGAGGAAGGAATTTGACAGTCTGATTTTTTCTCTAATACTAATCTTCAATAAAAACAAGATAAAATCCAAGAACGAGCAGTGATGCTGCGAATGGTCTGGGGAGAGAGACGGCAGATAGACTCACAAAGACGGTCCACGACTTTCTCCAGCGTGGCGAACACCTCATTTCGGAAGCCGATCCGGCGCAGCTCTTTCCAGATCTGTTCGACAGGGTTCATCTCCGGGGTATATGGGGGAAGGAAGAACAGCTTGATGTTATCAGGCAGCCGAAGGGCGTCGGACTTATGCCAGGCGGCGCCGTCGCAGCAAAGGAGGATCGTGTCATCAGGATACCGCTTTGAGAGCTCCTGGAGAAAGATGTTCATACACACCGTATTGCAGTATGGCAGGACCAGAAAAAATGACTCCCCAGTCACCGGCTCCACCGCTCCATATGCGTATCGGTACTCCCGGATATGATGGCAGGGGACAGTCGGCCGGGTCCCCTTCTCACACCAGCAATATTTCGGCTTGTTGATCCTTCCGAACCCTGCCTCGTCCTGGAACATGAGCCGGATATGTCCCTTCGTGGAAAACTTCAGCTGTTCGATTTTTTCCTTAATTTTTTTGAGGCCGCAATGGCCTCCTCGCTGGCTTTCTTCGGATGCCGGCTCCTGGGCATCACCTTCCGCCAGCCGTGCCGCCCGAGCACCCGGTAAATCTGCCCGCTGCCGATCTGATGTCCTACCCGTTCCTCGTATGCGGCCTCGATTTCCTTTACATCCAGCGTTTGTCCCTTTTCCGCTCCCTCTCGGTACGGTTCCAGAAAAGCCGTTTCTTCCTTCAAACTCATATTCCTTCGGTTCCCTGAATAATGCTTTTCCGCTACGGATGACAGCCCCTCCTGAAAGTACTTCCGGATCAGATTGCTCACATGGGAGAGGTGGAATCCCGTCTCTTTGGCGATCTCCGCCAGCTTCTTTCCCTCGCA
>CANQCS010000207.1 GCA_947589745.1 uncultured Oscillospiraceae bacterium | reverse complement strand
CTAGCTCAAGATTTTCTTTCAGGAATATCCCTGCTGTCAATTGCTTCGAGTTCTGCGCGAAACGGAACTGATGAATATACAGAGGCGCATAAACCCTTGTCCCATCATATGCGTGTGCCATTAGGAACATACCATTACCTAACTGCTTCACAACATCCCAGTCAATCGCATTGAGCGCCAATCTGGTGACGCGAAAGTCCGCTATGTTAGAATAGCATTCTCGATACAACGCGCGGCATAGGTGGCCAAGCGCACGTTCTTCTCCGGCTTGTAGCTGGAGATGCCCTTGATGAGGCCGATGGTGCCGATAGAAATAAGATCGTCCTGGTCCACGTTCTGCGTATAGTATTTTTTGATAATGTGGGCCACCAGGCGCATATTCCGCTCCACCAGGACATTTCGGGCTTCCAGGTCCCCCTGGGCGGCGCGCTCCAGGTACCGCTGCTCCTCCTCGGCGCTGAGGGGCTTGGGGAAGGAACCGGCGTTTCCGGCCAGGTGCAGGGACAGGAACAGGCTGCTTCGCAGCAGCAGCATAGCAGTTGTCAGCATGGTGTGATACCTCCTTCCCCCCACCCTATGTGGGGAGGCTCTGTCCCTATGCCGGGAAAGGACGGTCCATCGGTAAAATCACCAGAGCCGCCGGAAACGGCCCGGTGAATTTTGGACGATTGTCTTGCTTGTTTTTTGGACAAACCTCCGCTATAATGAAATCAGTTGGCCGAGAACGCCTCGCAGCGTTTCGCCGCGGCAGCGGCGAAATCAAATGTGATTCGTTTTTGCCGCGTTTTGTACGTCCAGAAGAGCACTTTCCGCACATTTTTGTCAAAATTGTGCGTCAACGGCGTACAACCAAAAATATATCGCAGCGGAACCCCTTGGCGGAAAAGGCCGCGGCCTTTTTCGACGATCTAACTATCAGTAGGAGGACGGCTTATGCAGATCGTTGTGCTGAACGGACGCCTGTCTGAGGCGGAGGAGGACGCTTATATCCGGCAAGTCACCCGGAAGATCCCGATGAGCGCCATCGACAAACTGATCCTGGATGTCCAGGGCGACCACGTCAATGTGCGCTACGTCCTGCACCAGTTCCGGGAGGTCCGGAAGATGGGCGGCTACTGCATCGGCGCGCCGGAGGACTGGAACTACGCCAAGCAGGCGGAGCTGCGGGACACCGTGCCCAACCCGGTGAATTGAACAAATGGATTTATCGTGCTGCGTTCCCTCTGAGGGGACGCAGCTTTTCTGTTTCCGCCCTCTTCCCTTTTTCGCCATTTTATGGTAGAGTAGAAAAAACAGGGCCGCCTA
Source organism: uncultured Oscillospiraceae bacterium (assembly GCA_947589745.1). Lineage (GTDB taxonomy): Bacteria > Bacillota > Clostridia > Oscillospirales > Oscillospiraceae > Pelethomonas. Next base: position 2,787 of record CANQCS010000207.1, on the reverse strand, counting down.
TGGCGGCCGCAGCTCTGAGCCGGCCCATGGCCGGCCCGCGGGCGACGCTATCATCTTCTGATTAAAGAAGAAGTATAAGGAGGTACCCCCATGGCCAAATACATCATGGCGTTTGACGCCGGGACCACCAGCAACCGCTGCATCCTCTTCGACAAGCAGGGCCGCATTTGCAGCAGCGCCCAGAAGGAGTTCACCCAGATCTTCCCCAAGCCCGGCTGGGTGGAGCACGACGCCAGGGAGATCTGGGCCACCCAGTTCGGCGTGGCGGCGGAGGCCATGGGCAAGGTGGGGGCGTCCGCCGCCGACATTGCCGCCATCGGCATCACCAACCAGCGGGAGACCACCATCGTCTGGGACAGGGCCACTGGTGAACCGGTGTACAACGCCATCGTCTGGCAGTGCCGCCGGACCAGCGCCTACTGCGACGGGCTCAAGGCGGCGGGCCACGCCGAGGCCATCCGGCAAAAGACCGGGCTGGTGGCGGACGCCTACTTCTCCGGCCCCAAGATCAAGTGGATCCTGGACAACGTGCCGGGGACCCGGGAGCGGGCGGAGCGTGGCGAACTGCTGTTCGGCACCGTGGAGACCTGGCTGATCTGGAAGCTCACCGGCGGCCGGGTCCACGTCACCGACTACACCAACGCCTCCCGGACCATGCTGTTCAACATCAACACCCTTCAGTGGGACGAGGACATTCTGGCTCTCATGGGCATCCCCCGGTCCATGCTGCCCGCGCCCATGCCCAGCAGTTGCGTCTACGGCGAGACGGACCCGGCCTTCTTCGGCGGGCCCATCCCCATCGCCGGGGCCGCCGGGGACCAGCAGGCCGCCCTCTTCGGACAGGCCTGCTTCGAGCCGGGGCAGGCCAAGAACACCTACGGCACCGGCTGCTTCCTGCTGATGAACACCGGCGAGAAGCCGGTCTTCTCAGAGAACGGTCTGGTGACCACCGTGGCCTGGGGCTTGGACGGCCGGGTGAACTACGCCCTGGAGGGCTCCATCTTCGTGGCCGGGGCTGCCATCCAGTGGCTGCGGGACGAGCTGCGGCTCATCGAGTCCGCCGCCGACAGCGAATACTGCGCCGGCAAAGTCAGCGACACCAACGGCTGCTACGTGGTCCCGGCCTTCACCGGCCTGGGGGCCCCCTACTGGGACCAGTACGCCCGGGGCGCCATCGTGGGCCTGACCCGGGGCGTCAACAAGTATCACATCATCCGGGCCACCCTGGAGTCCATCGCCTATCAGGTCAGCGACGTGCTGCGGGCCATGCGCTCGGACTCCGGCATCGGCCTCACCTCCCTGAAGGTGGACGGCGGGGCCAGCGCCAACAACCTGCTGATGCAGCTCCAGGCGGACATCCTCCAGGCCCGCATCGACCGTCCGGTGTGCGTGGAGACCACCGCCCTGGGCGCCGCCTATCTGGCGGGGCTGGCCGTGGGCTTCTGGTCCGGCCAGGACGAGATCCGCCGCAACTGGGCCGTGGACCGGACCTTCACCCCCGCCATCTCCCCGGAGGAGCGGGACGAAAAGCTCCTCGGCTGGCACCGCGCCGTGGAGCGCAGCTTCCACTGGGATCGTTCTTTTTCTTGAAAGAAAAAGAACCAAAAAGAACTTTAACCTCGCTCTCAACGCGCTTCTGCCCCCGTGTTCTCCGCACGGTGACGGCGGAAACAGCTCACCGGCAGTCCGATCCTTTTCCGTTGAAAGAAAGCGGAAACTGCTCGCGGCTGCCTCAAATGAAAGCATTATACATCTTATATAAATTCTCCAGGAGGACTGCCCGCCGGACGGTCCTCCTGCATTTTTATGGACGATCTTCCGATTTCGCAAGTTTTTTATATCGTCTCTGCAAAACCAGATAAGGCGCTGTTCTGTCCCCGCCGTGGCAGGCGGTTGCAGCCCCCGGAAATTCCTCAATTTTTCAACGGTTTCCGCGATTTTTGTGGAATGCAACGAAATATCCGCCGCTGTCCCGGAAATTATTGTGCCGGAAGAAATGAAAAGTTTGAGATTTTAACTTGCAAAATGAAGGAACGTCCTGTATAATAAGCGCATGGTCCGGACAGGAAGGGCCGGGCCACTTATGAAACAAACAACAAAAAGGAGAATCCATATGAAGAAGTTTCTTGCACTCGTTCTGACCCTTGCCATGGTTCTGTCCCTGGCTGCCTGCGGCGGCGGGAACAGCGGCAGCAGCAGCGGCTCCGCCAATAACAGCGGCAACGCCCCCAGCAGCACCGACAACAACGGCGGCAGCGACGCCAATACCGGCAGCAATGACAGCAGCGCCAACACCAGCGGCAGCACCGATACCGCCGATACCGGCAGCACCGCCTCCGACGTGACCGCCAACCTGTCCATCGGCACCGGCGGCTCTCAGGGTACCTACTACGCCTACAGTGGCGTGCTGGCCACCTTCCTGGGCCAGAACACCGGCATCAACATCACCGTCAACGAGACCGGCGGTTCCGCCGCCAACATCACCGGCATCGACACCGGCCTGTATGACCTGGCCACCGTCCAGTCCGACGTGCTGGGCTACGCCTACAACGGCACCAACACCTACGCCGAGACCGGCGCGGTCACCAGCTTCGTGGCCCTGGGCGCCCTGTACGCCGAGACCGTCCAGCTGGTCACCTGCGATCCCAACATCAAGTCCGTTGAGGATATGCGCGGCAAGAGCGTCTGCGTGGGCGACGTGGGCTCCGGCACCTACTACAACACCATGGATATCCTGGCCGCCTACGGCATGACCCTGGACGACATCACCCCCGTGTACCAGTCCTT
>CANQCS010000206.1 GCA_947589745.1 uncultured Oscillospiraceae bacterium | reverse complement strand
AAATAGCTATTGCTCATATCGTGTCTTTCCTTTCTTCTGCCGTTATGGCAGATACAGCCTCGGATCAGTCCGCTCCCCGTTGATCCGCACCTCGAAGTGCAGATGCGGTCCGGTAGACCGGCCGGTGGAACCAGACAGCGCGATCACGTCTCCCACCTCCACGGTATCTCCCACCGACGCCAGCAGCTTGGAACAGTGGCCGTAGAGGGTGGCGAGGCCGCCTCCGTGATCGATCATGACATAGTAGCCGTAGCCTCCGGCATTGTAGGTGGATACCGTGACCGTCCCCGCCAGCGCCGCCCGGACGGGCGTACCGGTAGGCACCGCCAGGTCCATCCCGCTGTGGCCTTTGCGCTCTCCCGTGAAGGGATCCACGCGGTTGCCGAACTCGGAGATGACGATGTTTCTCCATCCCTCTCCCACAGGGGAACAGAACCCATTGACGCCGATGTACGGCAGTCCGGCATCCGCGCCTCCCTCGGCGTAGCCGTATCGGACGATGTTGTAGACGCTGTCCGCATTGGCTTTCTGTTCCTCGGAGATCTCCATCCCCAGCAGCCGGGAGAGGGCAGCGTACACCTCCGCCATATCCTCTACCGGTATGGCGGCCATGTATGTCTCCTCTGTCTCCGTCTCGGCGCCGTCCTCACCTGTGGACGTCACCGTCCGGGTCCGCTCCTCATAGGTGACAAAGCAGTCCACGAACGCACGGCTGGCCTGGCTGCTGGGGATATCCGTACCGAACAGCAGGGTGTAGAACACGGCCTTGACCCGGGCGGCGTCCAGGCCGTCTCCCTCCTCCACCGCCCCGTTGACCTCCTCAACGTGACCGTCCAGCAGCTCGAAGGCGGCGCGCATGTCCTCGATGTAGGCACGGTATTCCTCCGGCGCGTCATCCGGGATCGCGCTGTCGCTGAAGCATAGCTCCACCATGGATACGTTTTGGTTCGCCACCGCCGCTCCCAGAGAGCACAGGAAGGCGATACCGAGGATGACCGGGGTGAGAACGATCACGACGGCCCAGCCCAGGGCCTTCCGCGTTCGCTCATCCGACAGGGCTGTCGCTGCGGCCTTGACGATCACAAGGTCAGCCAAATGTCATCCCTCCCATGTCCGGAGCTTCGACCGGCGCCTCGCTCTGCTTCTGACCGGCCTTCAATTCCTGCCAGTGCTCCGCGAGGGCGGCTACCGTCTCCTCATGACCAGCTGTGCTGCCGGCCCACTCCCGGTATCCGTCGTAGTCCATGCCGCCGTCCAACAGGAGCTTTGCCGCTTTCACCGCATCGTTTTGAATGCAGGCATGAAGGGCGCTGTAGTCACCGGGATCCACCCACATCCGCTGCTGCAGAAGATTTTCCGCGATCCACCGGTCCTGCGGAGAATAGGTCAGCATATGGAGCGTCCTCGCCGCGCTGGCCCCGCCGGAGATCCCCTTCTCCACCAGCATGGACAGCGTCCACCAGTCCTTATCCATGGCGAACTGCTCCAGGAGGTACGGCGGCGCGGCGGCGGTCTGCTCTGCATTGCACTGCCGGATGAGCTTTCTGGCGATGAAGCGGTGGTCCGTAAAGGCGTAGGAGGCCAGCTCCCCGTGGAAAGATGGAGACAGATCCTGCACGTAGCTGTCCGCCTCCTTCAGCAGGAAGGAGACCTTCTGCGGATCGTTGATGTCAACTGCCTTCTGACAGGCCATGCGGTACACCGGTTCCAAGAACTGCCTGCCGGACTCCAGCAGCAGGAGCGTCATCTGCCTGCCCACCGTACCGGGACGTCCCGCCGCCTCAATGAGCAGGTCATCCGCGTGATTTTCCATTGCCCTTGGGTACAGCTCTTTGAAAGCGGACAGTTCCCCGTCCCGGATGGCCAGCACCGCGCGGTCATAGATGCTGACGCGCAGGGGCCGCTGCCCCACGGTGTCCATGTAGGCGGTGATGCTGCCGGTCATGCGCCGCAGGAGCTGCTCGGTCTGGCTCATTGCGTTCTCCTGCCTCTCCCGCTGTTCCACCAGCGCGTCGATGAGGACCTTCTCCTCCCGCTGGCTGAGGTGGAGCACCCTGCCGCCGGTATCCTCCTCCACACCGCTGATCCTCTCTACCCGGGCGCAGCTGGCATGGTCCCCGTGGAACGCCTTGGTGACGGCGGAAGCGGCCAGATACATCCAGTCCAGATCGTTGCCATTCTCCCCGAGGGTCTTGCCAGTGAAAAATCTTTGAGTGACGCTCTGTTTCTGCCGCTCGTCATACCACTTGAGGTAGGCGTCCAGGTAGACGCCCTCGCTCTCCCCGTAGTCCACGGTGCAGAAGATATCCGCGTCTTTTGGTATCTCCCGGCCGTTCTCCCAGTGACGGTCCAGCAGGATGTATTCGTCCGGCAGGTATCCCGTGGACTCCAGACGGTACTTGAGCTCCTCGAAGACCTCCTGGGCCGTTCGCTGGCCGGCGTATACCTGCTTCCCCGGCGCGTGGGGGTCCGGCGTCCGTTTATCAAAAGATATCGTGTCCGTGTCGTTCACCTCCTGTTATTCTCCGTCGAAGCATCCGCAGGGCATATCCGTCTCCGGGAACAGTCCGCACATCGCCACCTGATCTTTATCCGCCTCCACAAAGTCCTGCCAGGACCAGTCCCTGCCCAGCCCCTTGACAGACAGCAGGTTGGGCTTGGCGTTGTCCTCGATGGCGATGGCTCTCTCATAGAGGTCCCGGTGTTGATGATACAGCGTCCGGATCTCCCGCTTTTTCATCGCGGGACAGAAAAAACAGGAGGACTTGCCGGGTAACGGCAGGCCCTCCTGTTCAATGGCGGCGACGCACTCCTCGCGTCCCCAGCCCCAGTCCATGAGCGGATACTCCTTTTTATATTTGGTGTCCTGGATGTCGTAAGCATAGGCGTTGGTCCGCCGGCGCTCCTCTCCAGCGTCGTAGCCGATGAACTTGACCACCCGCTCGCCCCTGGCCCATACCTTCCGGCAGGACGGATAGTTGTTGCAGAACTTGTCCTGGGGCTCGATCTTGTGCTTGAGGGAGCATTTTTTGAAGCCGTAGGCCAGGGAGGGCAGCGTCCCGGAGCGGAGACACTCCTGCTCCAGTGTCAGCCGGTCCCCGTGGCAGTCCACATACGCCACCCGCGTGATCTCCGGCATTCCATGGCTGGTCAGCCAGCCGTTCATCCGAGGCAGAAATGCGTAGGTGTGGGGCTGCTCACAGCCGGTGTCCGCGAAGAGGATGAGGTCCACAGGGATGCCGCGATGATACAGGCCGATGAGCATGGCGGTCGAATTGGCTCCGCCGCCATAAGCGACAATGTTCACCGTCCGCCCGCCTCCCCGAAGAGCCGGGCCTTGTGGGGCGGGGCCTTGACCTCCAGCAGATGCCGCTCATTGCCGCACTTGTACAGGCACTCGCCTCGGACCGCCTGGCGGATCAGGTCGTACTCGGACTCCTCGACCTGCAGATTTTCCATGTAAAAGCGCCGGTCGATGGAACCGGCGTTGAACAGGAACTGGTGGGTGGGGATGGCGAACAGGGGCCTCGTCATCTCCGCCATCCCCGGCTGGGTGAAGTCCTCGATATTCTGACTGGCCAGCAGCAGGGCGGAGTCGCGCTTCCGGACTCGCTTCATGCAGTTGCGGATGTACTCGATGGCTGTGGGGTTGGTGAGGAACAAATAGAGCTCATCCACCGCCGCGAAGGCGTTCCCCTCTGTCAGAAGCTTGTCGCTGAGGTAGGAGAGGATGTTGAACAGCATGGCGTTCTTCACGCTGGTGCTGCCGCTCTGGATGAGGTCCTTCACGCCGAAGACCAGGAAGCGGCTGGACGTGATGTTGGTGTGGCCGTTGAAGAACTTGCTCTCCGCGCCCACGCACATGGAGTGGAGCCCCAGCAGGACCTCCTGCAGCAGCTCCTTGGGGTAGATCGGGTATTTCTCCCGGTCATAGTGTTGGTACACATCCTCCATCACGGCGTAGAGGTCCGACAGGATGGGGAAGTCGGTGGGCGCCATGCCGGAGAAGTCCGACCGGTCCTTCATGCCCCACCGCTCATACAGCCGCTCCAGCATCAGCTCGATGACGTCGATGTGCCGGTCCGAGAAATCCTTATAGCTGCGGAAGAAGTCCTTGAG
>CANQCS010000205.1 GCA_947589745.1 uncultured Oscillospiraceae bacterium | reverse complement strand
GGTTCGGAATAGTGTAGTGCTGGCGGTCTATCTCTTGTTTTCGGTTGCTTGCTTCCTTACCGTACATGAGCATTGGCTCCGGGCTTCAAGAAAATGATATATCATTGAAAAGTAAGACTTTTCCAATTCTCAAACCACTAAGATATATCCCTATTTTTATTTTTAGTCGGACGGAATCTGTCTGTCCAATATGGTAAAATAGATTAAATCGGGTCGATGCCTCGAACCTATGTAGAGACTTCCACATGATCTAAATGCGGCGGTATAGATTGATTTTCTACAGATTACAGTCAATTTGACTTATTAGCTCTAAAATAATGTGGAATTTGGAATAAAATACTATAGTTAGCGCGGAGCAATTATACCCAGGGAGAAATCGAGTAAATCCCACGCTATGGCGCCTAGTCTGCTCATTTCCCCTTGGAGTACCGATGAAGTATTCTGATGATTCGTAGAGCGTCTTTTTGCTCATCAATAGTCATATTTGTCAGAAACAAATTAATCTTAGCAATAATGGGGTTGTCAGATTGACTCACTTCTATAGGCTTTTCATCCAGGGCGAACAACTGATTCAATGGGATACTCAATGCTTCCGCCAATTTTCCAATTGTCTCTAAAGTAGGTTTCTTTTCAGCACGTTCAATTTGCCCCAAATGAGCTGCACTAATGCCCGCCTTAAAGGCGAGCTCCTCTTGACTCATACTTAGTGACTGCCGCAACTGCCGGATACGTTTTCCAAATTTGATAGATAGGTCATTCATTTTCATCACCATATCCATCTTATGGAGGATTCATCAGTTTGGCAAAGCATTATAGCAATTTTAAAAATATGCTTGCTAAAATAATTATCAAGTGATATAGTGGTACCAAACTTTTTGAGGAGATATCCCTATGAGCGAGAGACTACCTATTATTTGCCCATGCGGAAAACTTATTCGATATATTGATTCCAAGGGTTCCAGCGGTTTTACTAATTGCCCCTCATGCAAAAAAAGAGTCCGCTTCGATGTTACCCCCACTAAAGTCCGCACATCATATGTACGGTAAATAGCTCCATTCTAATGGAATTTCTAACTAATTGGCCGCAAAGATAGTATCTCTCTCTGCGGCACATTTGTAGTATTTGAATCTGATTGCAGAGTAAATGTTTATGATATGCTTTTGGCTGATGCTAGATAGAAAAATGATATTGGGATGAACCTCTCTCAACAGATTTTGGAAAGCACCTCATCCGAGTGAGAGATGTGAAGGTAAGTGAACTGGATTCCGGGATACTGCGGATATCGTAAATAGAAAAGGAAAAAGGAAGTGCCAGAAATATGAAAAATGATTTTGAAGAAAAGCTAGGCAATATCAGTGGAAAAATTGAAACTGAAAAACGAGAAAAAGCAAATGCGGAAGAACAGCGAAAAAAGAAGGAACACCACGAAAGAATGGCTTCTGAGCAGAGGCAAAGAAAAAGGGTGGCTTATGTCGAGGGAAAAATAAAAGAATTCACTGGACTGAATAAATTTGTGCTAACTCAAGCGGAAATAAATAACAATCTCGACCCTTTGTATGAAGCATTTGCCGCAATAAATGCCGTGAAAAAAGAAAAAAGGAATAGAGGAATCAATTTAAATGCGAAAAAAGTGACAATACATGGCGAGGATGTATTTTGGGACGAGGATATCGTATTAGAAGCAAAAATCAGGAAACTCTTTACCGATAAAATCAAAGAGTCGCTTTCTTATTATGAACAGAAGGCCCTCCCAAAGATTACGGGTGTAGATATTTATTTTGCCTATATTGGGAAAATTATGCGGCAATTGTGTGAGTTCTATTACAACTTTTTGAAGGAGTTCGATGCTGTAGATAATGATTTTGATAGTATATATGAATATTATGTAGTCAAATGGACGGAACGAGACTACAGCCATTGGCAAAAGCTTGAAAGAAAATTAAGGAATGCGGCTGATGCCACGCAAAGCAGGCTAAATAAGCAATACAAATATGACGAAAGCTATGAACCTATGGTCTATAATGGACGAGGTTTATCAAACGCAATTGATGCAAAATTTCAAAGTGAAATGTGGGGTGCAGGAATCAACTTCTTGCGGATGGTCGGTAATAATGCAGGGAAATTTGCAGCTGTTGGCAAATTACAAAATGTAGTTGATGATGTATCAAAACAAATGCGTGAAATCATAAACGTTACAAGCAGGTTCATTTGTTCATGGGGAGAGGATTTAATCAATGATGCCATAAATACGCTGAAGCAGAAACAACATATTCAAATATCAATTGTCGATCCGATGTATTTGCTCAGGATAGAGAATTTCTTGTCTGGTCTGTCGGACGAAAGATGGAATTCAAAGGATCGCAATATTTTCTTGGACAAAATATACTGCATAAATCCTTTTTGCATCAAAGGATCAGATGATGATAAATTTGACTTCTTTTTAGATGCAGTCGAATTCTTGAATATTGAACATTTTTTCGTAATTGAATATAATATTAGAGCCGAATCCGAAATATCCTCTTATACGAAGGAAATAAAAGGAAAATCAACTTTCACCAAAGCAGATTTGGATGCATTGCAGAATAGAATAAAGAAATATAAGTTAATTGAGCGAGCCGAATATAATCAGAAAGTTAAGGACAAAACACAAAAATTTATTGCTACACTAGATGCAATCCTCAGCCAGCAACTTGATTTGTTAGATAAAAAGAACCGCACAGTAGATGGCACTACGTATCACACATTAGAGCAAGCAGATAACGCTAAAAAGAACATCCAGAGTGCTAATAATCTGCTGGTCCAGATTGAAAAACAGCCTTATGAAGAGTTGTTGAAGATTCAGAAACAGCTATTTGATTTGAATAAGTATCCTGCGGGATGTGTCAATGCCTATATAGATACGTTCAACAAGACATTTGACCCCATTGATGTACAAGAGCGGACCTATTTAGAAAAGACTTACAGCACATATGCCGAGCGCTGTCAGGTCGAGCATGATGTGGAATTTATTTCCCGCACATATAAGGATGCTGACGCAGAATATGAATCACTAACACATGCTATTGAAGAATTGATAAAGGCTAACCAATTTCATCCCGATGCAAAATCATTTGTTCTCAAAAAGTTGCAGGATAAGAAGGCCCAATTTGAATTAGAGTTTGCTGACAAAGAACTTGCAGAAAAGTACGTGGTCGAGCCGATAGATGACTTTTCCAAGAAGAATATTAAAAGACTAAAGAAGTTACTAGATACGATCCAGCAGGACTACGGATATCTTCCTGATTATCCATCTGTCAAAAAGATGCAAGAAACTATTAAGAAACAGCAAGAAGTAACTGATTCCGCACATAATAAGGTTGTAGAGGTTGTTGTATTCCTATTGTTATTGCTGGGAATAGTAACCATGCTCACCGGCGAAATTTTCGTTGGTCTTATTCCAATTGCTTTGGCCGTCATTGTGATTCAGTTGTTTTTTAAATCACCAAATTCGTCAAAAGGAAATGCACAGGCAAATGCTAATTTAGAAAAAGGCAACGATAGTGGTCAGGGTGTTACTCCTGACAATAAAGAAGTGCGCCAGTATCAGAAAGCCGCTGAAAAAGGTGACGCTTGTGCACAGAACGATTTAGGATGGTGCTATTATAAGGGTGAAGGTGTAACGCGGGACTACAATAAGGCTGTATATTGGTATCAAAAGGCGGCGAATCAGGGAAATACTCAGGCGCAGTGCAATTTAGGCATATGCTATGAGTTCGGTAAAGGTGTAGCCCAGGACTATAAAAAAGCTGTATATTGGTATCAAAAGGCTGCTGATCGAGGAAATGCTCGGGCGCAGTGCTATTTAGGAATATGCTATAAAAATGGTGAGGGAGTAACCCAGGACTACGAAAAGGCTGTATATTGGTATCAAAGGGCTGCTGATCAAGGAAATGCTCGGGCGCAGTGCTATTTAGGAATATGCTATGATTTCGGTGAGGGAGTAACCCAGGACTACGAAAAGGCTGTTTATTGGTACCAAAAGGCTGCTGAACAGGGAAATGCTCAGGCGCAGTTCAATTTAGGAATATGGTTATCCCTTTAGCTAAGCAAGTGCAGAGTCCGTATTTTTGGACAGTAAAAGCTGTAGAATAGAGCCATGGA
>CANQCS010000204.1 GCA_947589745.1 uncultured Oscillospiraceae bacterium | reverse complement strand
GCTGAAATTCAGAGCAAACGGTGGAGTGGAGGGATGTATGCTTTATACGAAAAACGCGAAGATTGGGACTCTTTTGTACAAAATGACGAAGAGGGGGTAAAAACGGGTGAAAATTGGTAAAAATAAGCTGGAAGAAACTGGAAAGCGTACCACGGAGCGTACCACGGAGCGTACCACGGAGCGTACCACGGAACGTACCACGGAGCGTACCACGGAACCCCCTTTTTGTGCAAAATGACGGCGATTTTGGCAAATCCAAAGAATTTCCAATTTTCTGGCAATTGGGAGGGGCTCACAGACCGGCTCACGGACCAGCTCACAACTCTTCTCCCACGGTATTTAGCCCCCTATTTTCCCGGTCCCGGACATTGCTCTGCCATCTGCTCTGCTGTCTGCTCTACCACCCCTGCGCCCTTCTTTAACCTTACCCGGAACCGCGGCTCATCCGAAACGGTAGTGCCGTTCCGCCGTTGCTGAGTCGAAACTGTAGTGTGCTTGACTCACCTCGGCTCCACTCTGCAGTCTCCGCTATGCCGCTCCGACTGCGCTCTTACATTGAGCCTTTCACGCTTGGGCGAAGCCACAGGCATCCTGGCGGGCGACCCAGGCATCTGCGTTTTCGGAGCTTGCCGAAGAACCCTGGCGTTCGGGCCCTGCGCCCTTCTCTGCGCAGACCCGGAATCGCAGCTTACCCGAAACGGTAGGGTCGCTCTGCCGCTGCTGTCACAGAACGGTAGTGAATCTGACTTCGAACGGCATCGCTGTGCAGCCTCCGCTCCAACCCACACGCTCCGGCTGCATCTTTTCAATGAGTCTTTTGTACTTTGGCGTAGCCACTGGCATCTGGCGGGCGACCCCAGCGTTCTATCTCTCTTACATATCCGAAACCGAAGGTCTTCACCTTCTTCCCTCCCATCTGAGCGAAGCCACAGGCGTTAAGACTTTTACGTCCTTACCGCACGGTGGGCGTGCGGGGCATCTCAGACTTTTGCGGCGTGCCATGTGCCCAAGATGCCAGCGCGATAATCCTCTTGTTGCAGGCTATCCCAAGAGCCTACGTTCAAGGGTATGAGTCTCTCTACATCCTCTTTTTATCCGTGGCGAAAAACGGCGAATATTTTGACCCACAAACTGACTCTCACTTTTACTCAAACGACATACGCTCACCGATTATTTTACAGACTCACCACCCGATTCGATCTTTGCTCCGCTGTCTACTCTACTATCCCTGCGCCCTTCTTTGTTCTTACCCGAAACCGCGGCTCGTCCAAAACCGTTGTGTCGTTCCGCCGCTGCTATGCCGAAACTGTAGAGTACTTGACTCACTGCGGCTCCACTATGCAGTCTCCGCTATACCGCTCCGACTGCGCTTTTATCTGTAGGGACTTACACGCCTGGGCACAGCCCCTAGCATCCTGGCGGGCGGCCCAGGTATCTATGCTTTCGGAACTTGCCGGGAAACTCTGGCGTTCAGAACTTGCCGAGGAACCTTGGCATTCAGGCCCTGCGCCCTTCTTTACGCTTACCCGGAATAGCTGCTTACCCGAAACCGTAGGGTCGCTCTGCCGCTGCTGTCGCGGAACCGTAGTGGATCTGACTTCGAACAGCATCGCTGTGCAGCCTCCGCTCCACCCATACGCTCCGGCTGCGCTCTTACATTGAGCCTTTCACACTTGGGCGAAGCCCCTGGCATCTGGCGGGCGACTCTGGCATCCACGCTTTCGGAGCTTGCCGAGGAACCCTGGCGTTTGGGGCCTGCGCCCTTCTCTGCGCAGACCAGGAATCGCAGCTCGGTCGAAACGGTAGTGGTGCGGCGCCTGCGTATGCGGAACTGTAGTGGTGAGGCTTGACGGCGCCGTCCCGCGGAATTTGACGCTGCTTTGAGCATCGTCAAGTTCCGCCTTTTCATTGAGCCTTTTATACTTGGGCGAAGCCCCTGACACTTGGCGGGCGACCCTGGCGTTCTATCTCTCTTACATATCCGAAACCGCAGGTCTTGACTATCTCCCAATCATCCCGGCGAAGACGCGGACATTCTGCCTTTTACGTCCTTACCGCACGGTGAGCGTGCGGAGCATCTCAGACTTTTACAGCGTGCCCCGTGCCCAAGATGCTTGCTCAATAAACCTCTTGTTGCAGGCTATCCCAAGAGCCTACGTTTACGGAAATATCTCTCTCTATGCTCTCTTTTTTATCCATAGCGAAAAACAGCGAATATTCTTGCTCACAAACTAACTCACAAACAGACTCACACCTCTACTCAAACGATAGGTGCTCCCTGATATTTACGGACACAGACGCTGCACTGACATCTGCTCTGCTGTCTACTCAAACATCCCGTCGCCCTTTTCTGTGCTTACCCGGAACCGAGGCTCACCCGAAATCATAGGGTCATTCCGCCGCTGCCGGTCCGAAACTGTTGTGTACATGATTCACCACGGCTCCACTCTGCACAGCCTTCGCTATACCGCTCCGGCCGTGCGCTTTTGTCCTGTAGGGACTTACACGCCTGGGCGCAGCCCTTGGCATCCTGACGGGCGACCCAAGCATCTACATTTACGGAACTTGCCGAGGAACCTTGGCATTCAAGCTCTGCGCCCTTCTTTACGCTTACCCGAAATCGCTGCTTATCCGAAACCGTAGGGTCGCTCTGCCGCTGCTGTCACGGAACCGTAGTGGATCTGACTTCGAACGGCATCGCTGTGCAGCCTCCGCTCCAACCCACACGCTCCGGCTGCGCTCTTACAATAAGCCTTTTGTACTTGAGCGCAGCCCCTGGCACTTGGCGGGCGTCCCCGACGTTCCGGCTTTTGCTGTTTTACCGCACGGCAGATGTACGAACAGGCTGAACAGCTACTGCATGCTAAGTATCTCAAATGCTGACGGCGTGCCCCAGCGTCATAGAGGCCAGCCCTATTATCATCTTGCTGCAGGCTATCTCAAATGCCTGCGATGAAGAGATGACGCCCTTCTTGATACTTATCCGAAACCGCAGATTATCCGAAACCGTAGTATCGTTCTGCCGCTGCTATGCCGGAACTGCGGTGTACGCGATTCACCACGGCTCCACTATGCGCGGCCTTCGCTATTTCGCTCCGGCCGTGCGCTTTTGTCTGTAGGGACTTACACGCCTTGGCGAAGCCCCTGGCACCTGGCGGGCGTCACAGGCATCGACGCTTTCGGAATTTGCCAGGAAACTCTGGCGTTCAGGCCCTGCGCTCTTCTTTACGCTTACCCGAAACCGCAGCTCATCCAAAACGGCAGTATCGTTCCGCCGCTGCTATACCGCAACCGTTGTGTACATGACTCACTACGGCTCCACTATGCAGTCTCCGCTATACCGCTCCGACTGCGCTCTTATCAGTATGGACTTACACGCCTTGGCACAGCCCCTAGCATCCGGCGGGCGGCCATAGCGTCTATGCTTTCGGAGCTTGCCGAGAACCCTGGCATCCAGGCATGACGCCCTTCTCTATGCAGGCCTGGAATCGCAGCTCGCCCGTAACTGTAGTGGCGCGGCGCCGGCATATCCGAAACTGTAGTGGCAAGTCTTTATACTAATCTTCAATAAAAACAAGATGAAATTCAAGAGCGAGCAGTGATGCTGCGAATGGTATGAGCGGAGAGACGGCAGATAGACTCACAAAGACGGTCCACAACTTTCTCCAGCGTGGCGAACACCTCATTTCGGAAGCCGATCCGGCGCAGCTCTTTCCAGATCTGTTCCATAGGGTTCATCTCCGGGGTATATGGGGGAAGAAAGAACAACTTGATGTTGTCAGGCAACCGAAGGGCGTCGGACTTATGCCAGGCAGCGCCGTCGCAGCACAGGAGGATCGTGTCATCAGGATACCGTTTTGAAAGTTCCTGGAGAAAGATGTTCATACACGCTGTATTGCAGTATGGCAGGACCAGAAAAAATGACTCCCCAGTCACCGGCTCCACTGCTCCATATGCGTACCGGTACTCCCGGATATGGTGGCAGGGGACAGTTGGCCGTGTCCCCTTCTCACACCAGCAGTATTTCGGCTTGTTGATCCGTCCGAAACCTGCCTCGTCCTGGAACATGAGCCGGACATGTCCCTTCGTGGAAAACTTCAGCTGTTCGATTTTTTCCTTAATTTTTTTGAGGCCGCAATGGCCTCCTCGCTGGC
>CANQCS010000203.1 GCA_947589745.1 uncultured Oscillospiraceae bacterium | reverse complement strand
TGGTACGCCCGACTGGACTCGAACCAGCGGCCTTTAGAGTCGGAGTCTAACGCTCTATCCATCTGAGCTACGGGCGCGGATGTTCACTTTTCAGTGCCAGAGTAGTATAGCAGAAATTTTCCGCTTTGTAAAGAATTTTTTTCGCTGTTTTCAAAAATTTTTCTTCCCCGGCTGTGAAAAAGATTGTTAAAAAATTTGACAACTTGGATTGACATTCCACCGGCATTGTAGTAAGATAAAATGAATTTGATTTTGTACTTTGGAGGCCAACATTCCTGCCATGAAGAAACAGAACGTGTCGGACGCCGTCATACGGCGGCTCCCCCGCTACTACCGCTATCTCCAGGACCTGCACCTGAAGGGCACCGTCCGCATCTCCTCCAGCATCCTGGGCGAGAAGATGGGCATTACCGCCTCTCAGATCCGCCAGGACCTCAGCTGCTTCGGCGAATTCGGCCAGCAGGGCTACGGCTACAACGTGGAGGAGCTCCGGGCCGAGATCGGCCATATTCTGGGTGTGGACGAGAGCCACCGGGTCATCGTGGTGGGCGCGGGCAACCTGGGACGGGCGCTGATCCATAATTTCCGCTTTCCTGACGCTGGCTTCCTTCTGGAGGCCGCTTTTGATGTCTCCCCCGACCTGGTGGGCCGGGAGCTGGCTGGAGTCCCTGTGCTGGACATGTCGGAGCTGGAGCGGTTCGTGGCTGCCCACCGCCCCGATGTGGCTGTGCTGACCGTGCCCCAGGCCGTGGCCCAGCGCACCGCCGACCGCCTCATCGACCTGGGCATCCGGGGCTTCTGGAACTTCACCAACGTGGAGCTGACCAGCTCCGTGCCCAACGTCCGCTTCGAGGACGTCCACTTCGCCGACAGCCTGCTGACTCTCAGCTACCGGATCACAGAGCGCTAAGCGCCTGTCGGAATCCGGCGGATAGACAGTAACCTCCGCTTTTTCCTTCCGGTCCGGCACCTCCTCCGCCCTTCCGCATATGATGAACTGAGACGCGGGAAAGCGCCTCACATCTCACAGGAGGTCATCGACTATGTGGAACAACAACGGTTTTGGCGGCGGGTGCTGCTGGATCATCATCCTCATCATCATCCTCTTCTGCTGCTGCGGCAACGGCAGTGGCTGCGGTAACAACTGCGGTTGCGGCTGTGGCAACAGCTGCGGCAACAATGGCTGCGGCTGCGGTGACAGCTGCTGCTGAGTCCCGGTGAGAGGCCCCCGCGCTCCGGCGCGGGGGCCTCTGCTCTTTCTCCCCCTCAATGCCCGGGGGCAAATTTTTTCGGAAAGTGGCATTTATCACTTGACATGTGGGAGTCCGGGCGCTACTATATATACGTTCGCATATTGCGGCATGACACAATATCTTGTGTTTCCCCTCGTGGCCATCCGATATAGCGGAAGAGTGAACGAAAATACCGATTTTACATAGGAGAACAGAAGAATGTCTATTGAAAAATTGAAAAAGAGAGACGGGCGCCTGGTAACCTTTGACAAGGAGAAAATCGCCGGGGCCATCGCCAAGGCTTTCGAGGCCACCTACAAGCCCGGCCAGACCGAGGCCGCCGAGGCCCTGGCGGACGAGGTGGTGTCCATCCTGGAGGTGGAGGGCGCCACCGCCCCCGAGGTGGAGCACATCCAGGATATTGTGGAGCGGGTGCTGATGGACAACGGCTACGTCCAGACCGCCAAGGCCTACATCCTCTACCGCAACGAGCGCAGCCGGGTCCGGGAGATGAACACCCGGCTGATGAAGGTGTACGAGGATATCACCTTCTCCGACGCGGTGGACTCCGACGTGAAGCGGGAGAACGCCAACATCAACGGCGACACCGCCATGGGCTCCATGCTGAAGTACGGCAGCGAGGGCGCCAAGCAGTTCTACCAGATGTTCGTGCTGAAGCCCGAGCACGCCAAGGCCCACCAGGAGGGCGATATCCACATCCACGACCTGGACTTCTACACCCTGACCACCACCTGCTGCCAAATCGATATCAAGAAGCTGTTCAAGGGCGGCTTCTCCACGGGCCACGGATACCTGCGGGAGCCCAACGACATCTCCTCCTACGCCGCCCTGGCCTGCATCGCCATCCAGTCCAACCAGAACGACCAGCACGGCGGACAGGCCATCGTCAACTTCGACTACGGCATGGCCGACGGCGTCACCAAGACCTTCAAGCGCTACTACACCCGGAACCTGGCCAAGGCCCTGATGCTGTGGCACGACATGGACGACCCCGAGGAGGAGCTGAAGGCCCTCCGCAAGAAGATCGAGGACGAGACGGGCCTCTATCCCCGGCTGGAGACCTACCAGCCCTACCTGGACGCGGAGCTGCCCTATCTGGTGGAACAGTACGGCGACGAGGAGCGGATGAAGAAGGCCCAGAGGATGGCCGTCCACTACGCTGAGAAGGAGACGGACCGGGCCACCTACCAGGCCATGGAGGCGTTCATCCACAACCTGAACACCATGCACAGCCGGGCCGGGGCCCAGACGCCCTTCTCCTCCATCAACTACGGCATGGACACCAGCCCCGAGGGCCGCATGGTCATGCGGAACGTGATGCTGACCACCGAGGCGGGCCTGGGCAACGGCGAGACCCCCATCTTCCCCATCCAGATCTTCCGGGTGAAGGAGGGCGTCAACTACAACCCCGGTGAGCCCAACTACGACCTGTTCAAGCTGGCGATCCGGTGCTCGGCCAAGCGGCTGTTCCCCAACTTCGCTTTCCTGGACGCGCCGTTCAATCTGCAATACTACGACCCCAAGCGGCCGGAGACGGAGATCGCCTACATGGGCTGCCGCACCCGGGTCATCAGCAACGTGTACGACCCCAGCCGCCAGCAGTGCAACCAGCGGGGCAACCTGAGCTTCACCTCCATCAACCTGCCCCGCATCGCCATCAAGGCCAAGGGCGACCTGGACGTGTTTTTCGACGACCTGGACCGGAAGATGGACCTGTGCATCGACCAGCTGCTGGAGCGCTTTGAGATCCAGTGCCGGAAGCACGTGTACAACTTCCCGTTCCTGATGGGCCAGGGCGTGTGGCTGGACAGCGAGAAGCTGAACTGGACCGACGAGGTCCGGGAGGTGCTGAAGCACGGAACCCTGTCGGTGGGCTTCATCGGCCTGGCGGAGACCCTGGTGGCCCTCACAGGCGAGCACCACGGCCAGAGCGAGCGGAGCCAGCGGCTGGGCCTGGAGATCATCGCCCGGATGCGGGCCCGCATGGACGCGGAGAGCCAGAAGACGGGTCTGAACTTCTCCCTGCTGGCCACCCCGGCGGAGGGCCTCAGCGGCCGGTTCGTGCGGATCGACAAGAAGAAGTTCGGCATCATCCCCGGCGTGACGGACCGGGACTACTACACCAACAGCTTCCACATCCCGGTGTACTATCCCATCAGCGCGTTTGACAAGATCCGGCTGGAGGCGCCGTATCACGCGCTGACCAACGCGGGCCACATCAGCTATGTGGAGATGGACGGCGACCCGCTGAAGAACCTGGAGGCCTTTGAAAAGGTGATCCGCTGCATGAAGGAGGCCGGCATCGGCTACGGCAGCGTGAACCACCCGGTGGACCGGGACCCCTGCTGCGGGTACACGGGCATCATCGACGACGAGTGCCCTGGGTGCGGGCGGCACGAGGGCGACGGCCGTGTGGGCTTTGAGCGGATCCGCCGGATCACAGGGTACCTGGTAGGTACCATGGACCGGTGGAACGACGCCAAGACCGCAGAAGAAAAGGACCGTGTGAAACACGGCATATAAAATTCTGAGAGGCGGAGGCTGTGCCTCCGCCTCTCCTCCTCTTTCGTGTTGGTCGATAGACCAAGGGGGGTGGGGGCTCCGCCCCCTACCGGGTCTGATTCGCCCCCCGGTGGGGCGGCCCCCTGGGTTACTTTTCCCTTGCAGGAAAAGTAACCAAAAGTGCACTCAAGAAAACCAGGAATGGTTTTCTTGAGAATCTTTCCTTATTTTTTTGTTATGGTTATCCCTTTAACTAAGCAAGCGCAGAGTCCGTATTTTTGGACAGTAAAAGATGTAGAATAGAGCCATGAGACCGAAAAAAGGAGAAACGGGACATGGCGAGGAGAAAAGGGATGCCGCTGGGCACATACATGAAGAAGTTCCAAAGTGAAAAACAATGC
>CANQCS010000202.1 GCA_947589745.1 uncultured Oscillospiraceae bacterium | reverse complement strand
ACGGTGATGGCCTCCGGCGTGTCGTCGATGATGAGGTCCACGCCGGTGAGGGTCTCGATGGTGCGGATGTTGCGGCCTTCGCGGCCGATGATACGGCCCTTCATCTCGTCATTGGGCAGGGGAACCACACTGACGGTGATCTCGGAGGCGTGGTCGGCGGCGCAGCGCTGGATGGCCATGGTGATGACCTCCTTGGCGTGCTGGTCGGCCTCCTCCTTGGCGCGGGCCTCAATCTCCTTGATCTTCATGGCAGTCTCGTGGGTGACCTCGCTCTCCACCTGGGAGATCAGGTACTGCTTGGCCTCCTCCACGGTGAAGCCGGAGATGCGCTCCAGCATCTCGGTCTGACTGCGCTTGATGATCTCGATCTCTTCCTGGGTACGGTCGGCGGCGGCGTGCTTCTGGGCCAACGCCTCCTCCTTGCGTTCAATGTTCTCGGTCTTGCGGTCCAGATTCTCTTCCTTCTGCTGCAGCCGGCGCTCCTGCTTCTGCAGGTCGGCCCGGCGGCTCTTCTCTTCCTTCTCGTATTCGCTGCGGGAGCGTAAGATCTCTTCCTTCGCCTCCAGCAGGGCTTCGCGCTTTTTACTTTCGGAGCTCTTGATGGCCTCGTTGATAATGCGGCGCGCTTCCTCCTCCGCGCTGGAGATCTCTTTTTCGGAAACCTTTTTCCGGTAGGTGATGCCGAGAAAGAAGAAAACCACAGCAGCCACCAGGAACGCGGCCACGGCCGCGATGACCAGGTGGACGATGCTAAATTCCATGAAATGGTTTTCCTCCTTATTCGCGTTTCATCATATCGTATGGGGGTTTGTGCACGCCCGGCGGTGACGTAGCGCCGGACACGGAAATAATCGGCGGATACCCCTTATTATCCACCGACGATAATCCTATTCAATAATACTCGCTCGGGGCCGCTTCTGTCAAGTAGAAAACGCGAGGAAAGTCCAGAAAAGCGAACAAAGGGCCGGGGCGTCAGCGCCCCGGCCTCAGCGTCAGTTCAGCAGCTCCACCGCCGCCTCCAGGCCCTCCCGGTCAGCGTCGGTGAAGTGGCCGGGTAGGACGCTGTCCATGTCCAGCACACCCCATATCTCGCCGTCCCGCCAGAGGGGGATGACGATCTCCGAGTGGGTGTTGCAGTCGCAGGCGATATGGCCCACAAAGCAGGACACCTCCGCCACCACCTGGCTCTTTCTTTCCTTCCAGGCGGTGCCGCATACGCCCTTGCCGAAGCCAATGCGGCTGACGGCGGGGCGGCCCTGGAAGGGCCC
This sequence comes from uncultured Oscillospiraceae bacterium, assembly GCA_947589745.1. GTDB lineage: Bacteria > Bacillota > Clostridia > Oscillospirales > Oscillospiraceae > Pelethomonas. The sequence continues at coordinate 2,908 of CANQCS010000202.1, read as the reverse complement.
CACCACCAATTCATTTCCGTCCACCAGGTAGAAGCCCACCCAGTTGGCGTCGGGGAAAGCCTGGGCGATCACCGACGAGGCGTTGGCCAGCACAGCCGTCCGGTTGGTCTCGCCGGCCGTATAGAGCTTTATCTGCTCCCTGAGCAGGGCATAGAATTCTTTTTTATCCGAAGGATAAGTGACTTCGATGTAGCTCATAGAATAATCTCCTAATTCTAATCATAGCAGTGGTTCTCGTTGGGGGCGGGGTGCAGGGGGCTCCGCCCCCTGGGGTGGTCTTGGTAGGGACCTCCGGTCCCTGCTGACCCTGGGGTACTTTTTGTGCAAACAAAAAGTACCCAAAAAATTGCTTAAGGGGCTGGGGCCCCTTAAGAATCCCTGGGGAGGACGTTAAGGGCAGATGGGTGTTGGGTAGGACCCAGAGAAAGCACTCATCGGTACTGCGGTGTTGGTTTTTCCGTATTCTTACTGCTGGTTGCTCCGTTCCACTACGCAATTGATGGCGTGGTTCTGTTCGGGTGCGTGACGAAACATTTGTCAATTGCGTAGTGGAACGGAGCAGGACGCAGTCGGACAAGCACAAAACGACCAACGCACCCAATGTGTCCGTGCACCAGCGCTTCACTCTCCTTGGGAACATACTCAAACAGCCGCTTCGACCCTATACACGGGACCCGGCGCGGTTTAGACAAAACCAACCAAAGGTGGAGCGCAAAACTAAACAAAAAAATAAGGAAAGATTCTCAAGAAAACCATTCCTGGTTTTCTTGAGTGCACTTTTGGTTACTTTTCCTGCAAGGGAAAAGTAACCCCGGGTGTGGGGGCGGAGCCCCCACGACCTTCCGGGGGCCATAGGCCCCCGGTCCCCCTACTGGGGCAGTGCCAGCACCGCCACCTGCCGTGGCATATCCTTTGTGACGGTCAGCGTGTTGGACGGATACCGCCGTACCAGCTCCGCCGGATACAGGGCAGTAAATTTTTCCACCGGGGCAATAACGTCGTAGCCCACGCCGCCCTTCCGATAGTGCATAGGGATGACCACCTTCGCCCCTAGGGCGTCCGCCACCTGTTTGGCGGCAGGGGCGTCGATGGTGAAAAAACCGCCCACGGGAATCAGCAGTACGTCGCAGGGGGCGATGGCCGCTGCCTGCTCCGCCGTGAGCAGGTGCCCCAGGTCGCCCAGGTGGACCACCGTGAGGCCCTCCGCGGTGAAGCGGCGGACCGTGTTTTTCCCGCGCTTGGCGCCGCCCGCGTCGTCGTGGAAGGTGGCGATCTCCTCAACGGTAAAAGGATCCGTCTTGCCGGAAGTCAGCGTAATTTCATCGGTGTAGGCGTGGTCCCCGTGGCCGTGGCTGCAATACACGGCGTCCGCCTCCCCCGACACATTGGGCAGACCGGGGATGCCCTGAAACGGGTCCAGCAGCGCCCGGAACCCGCCGCTCTCCAGGATAAAGCAGGAATGTCCCAGCCAGGTAATGGTCATATTCGTATCCTCCTTCGTTAAAATAACAGCTCCGCCGCCATGGCGAAAGCTTCTCGCACATAGTAATTCACCGTCAGCGGGAAATACCGCGCCGGCATATAGGCCGCCACCGGCACCATGCCCGGCGTTCCCCACAGCCGCGCGGCGCGGCACAGGTGGTAGTCGCTGGTGACCACGGCGATATTGTCCGTCAGGTCCACGCCGCGCTCCGCCAGCAGGGCCTTGGAGTAGGCGATATTCTCCTCCGTGTCAGTGGCCTGTTCCTCCAGCCAGATTCGCTCCGCCGCCACGCCGTGGCCGGTCAGCCAGTTGGCCATGCACTGGGCCTCGGTGATGTCCTCTCCGGGCCCCCGGGCCCCGGAGACCACGATGGGGATACCGGGCCGGTCCGACACATAGTCCAGGGCGGCGTTCAGCCGCACGGACAGGCTGAGAGAGGGCTGGGTCCCGTTGACCCCGGCGCCCAGCACCACGACGGCGGAGACGTCCGCCGTCTCGTCGGTCCTGGCCCAGGACACCACCCAGATCTCCATGGCCGCGAAGAAGGCCAGTCCCGCGGCCAGCAGGACCAGCAGCACCCGGCGGGCCCACCGGGCCCAGGGGCGGGTTTTTGACCACCCGGTCAAAAGGGCGAAGATCACAACTGCGCCTGCGGCGCAGAAGCAGAGGTAGCCGGTAAAACGAATGGGCGTATACACAAATACGCAGAATATGCCGAGCAGCAGCAGGGCTGCTGCACAACCATAAAAAAGCTTATTTTTCATTGGTAAAAAAACAATTTTTATCTTAAATTAGGCGCAGGGGCCTCCGGCCCCGTGACAGGTGCGCCGCAGGCGCAACTGTCGAATGTTCCGAGGGGACTAGATGTCCCCGAGGAACATCTAAGGGGCCTCCGGCCCCTGGGGTGGTCCTGGTAGGGACCTCCGGTCCCTGCGCACCCTGGGTTACTTTTTGTGCAAACAAAAAGTAACCAAAAAATTGCTTAAGGGGCTGGGCCCCTTAAGAATCCCTGGGGATGACGGTTAAGGGCATATAGGTAGTGGGTAGGAGCCAGAGAAAGCATTCATCGGTACTGCCGTGTTGTTTTTCCTTAGCCTTACTGCTGGTTGCTCCGTTCCACTACGCAATTGATGGCGCGGTTCTTGTCGGGCCGTATACGGAAATCTGTCCTGTGCGTAGTGGAACGGAGCAGAACGCAGTCGGACAACAAAAACGACCAACGAAGCCAATGTCCGGTTTCGCCGCCCCAAGCGGCGAAACTTGCGCCGCAGCAGGATCTCCTTGGGGACATACTCAAACAGCCGCTTCGCCCCATACACGGACCCCGGCCCGGTTTAGACCAAACCAGCCAAAGGGGGAGCGCAAACATAAACAAAAAATAAGGAAAGATTCTCAAGAAAACCATTCCTGGTTTTCTTGAGCACG
>CANQCS010000201.1 GCA_947589745.1 uncultured Oscillospiraceae bacterium | reverse complement strand
AAAGATTCTCAAGAAAACCTCGGTTTTCTTGAGCGCACTTTTGGTGACTTTTCCTGCGAGGGAAAAGTCACCAGGGGAGGGTAGGCACCCCCAGGGTGCCTATCAGCCCTGGGTGGGGGCGGAGCCCCCACGCCCCCAGTATTATTTGTTATCCTCTTTCCACACCGGCTTATGGCTCGCGTAGCTCTCGCTGTCAGTGGGCAGCCCTTTCTTACTCAGACGGTAGTCGGAGTAAGTCTTCAACCCCGTATAGAGGCACGCAAAGATGGGCACACCTACGAACATGCCCAGCACGCCCCACAGGCCGCCGCCCACCAGGATGGCCACGATGACCCAGAAGCTGTTGAGGCCCGTGCTGTTCCCCAGAATCTTGGGCCCCAGGATGTTGCCGTCGAACTGCTGGAGCACCAGGACGAAAATAATAAAGTAGAGGCACTTCAGGGGATCGTCCAGCAGGATCAGGAACGCGCTGGGGATGGCGCCCAGGAAGGGGCCGAAGAAGGGGATGATGTTGGTGACGCCCACCACCACGCTGACCAGCGGCGCGTAGGGGAACTTGAAGAGGCTGGAGAAGATGAAGCACAGGATGCCGATGATGAGGGAGTCCAGCAGCTTGCCACGGACAAAGCCGCTGAAGATGCGGTCCACCGCCTTCACGCCGCGGATCAGCAGGGACGCCCGGTCCTCCTTGAAGAAGGTGTAGCACAGCTTGCACCCGGCGGCGGCAAAGCCCTCCTTGGACCCCAGCAGGTACAGGGAGATCATCACGCCCAGGAGCAGGTTCTTCAAAACGGTCATCAGACTGAGGAACCCGCCGGTGACGGCCTGGACTGCCACCTGCATCTGGGGCACCAGGTTGTTGGTGATCCAGACCAGGGCGTCCTGGTAGTACCGGTTGAAGAGCTCCGTCGCCTTCTGGGCGATCTCCGGGTTGTTCTCCAGCAGACCCTGGACCCAGCCCACGATAGTCCGGTAGTAATTTTCGGAGTTGTTCCACAGGCGCATGACGCTGTCGGTCAATGCGGGCAGCAGCACGCGCATCAAGGCGTACAGCAACGCGATCACCACCAGCCATGTCAGCAGGATCGACACCGTCCGCCGCCACTTGAGGAGCTTCCCCTTGAGGCGGCCGAAGAACGTGTTCTCAAACCAGTTCACCACCGGCGCCAGCAGGTAGGCCATGGCGAAGCCGTAGAGGATGGGCGCCAGGATGCCCATGAGCACGCCCACGTAGTCCAGCACCTTGCTGCTTCGGAACACGATGTCATAGAAGAGCAGGATCGCGCAGACCGACAGGAACGCGGTGAGTCCCCATGCAAAATAGTGGTTGTCCTTTCTCATAGATGTGGTCTCCTTTCGAGGAACCAAATTCTTCCTCTATCATACACGCTTTTTTCCGGGATTGCAATTGTTTTTCTTCTGTGCTATACTGCCGCTATCTGATTTTAACCAAATCTTAATTTTTCTGTCACAGCGAGGAGCACTATGTCTAAAAAACTTCTTTTTATCGTCAACCCCAAGGCGGGCCGCACCCGCTCCGCCGCCCCCCTCTTTGAGGCGGCGGCCAGCTTCGGCGAGGCGGGCTGGATGCTCTCCATCCGCCGCACCCAGGGCCCCGGCCATGCGGTGGAGATGGTGTCCCAGGAGGGCGGGGCATTTGACGCCATCGTCTGCTGCGGCGGGGACGGCACCCTCAACGAGGTGGTCCGGGGCGCCATGTCCCTGGACAGCCCGCCGCCCATCGGCTATATCCCCGGCGGCAGCACCAACGACTTCGCCGCCAGCCTCGCCCTGCCCGCCGACCCGGTCCAGGCGGCGCAGCAGATCCTGGCCAGCCAGGGCCGGAGCCTGGACGTGGGGACCTTCAACGGCCGGCCCTTTGTGTACGTGGCCTCCTTCGGGGCCTTCACCAAGGCGTCCTACAGCGCACCCCAGTCGGTGAAGAACGACTGGGGGCATCTGGCCTATATCCTGGAGGGTGCCAAGGACCTGGGGTCCCTGCGGCCCTACCGGGCCACCGTCATCACCGACGAGGAGGTCTTTGACGGGGAGTTCCTGTTCGGCGCGGTGACCAACGCCACCAGCGTGGGCGGGATCATGAAGCTGCCCAAGGAGCAGGTGGTGATGGACGACGGCCGCTTTGAGCTGCTGCTCATCCCCAACCCCACCAACGCCGCCGAGTTCCAGAACCTGGTCCTCAGCCTGGTGCTCCAGGACCCCGGCAGCGCGATCATCTTCCGCCACGTGTCCTCGGTGACGGTCCGGACCCCGGAGGCGTTCCCCTGGACGCTGGACGGGGAGTACGGCCCCGGCGCGGAGCAGGTGGAGATCAGGAACGTCCCCAGGCGGCTGAACTTCCTGTTATAATTCTATGTGCAAACGTGCCGCTCCCCGTGAGGGGAGCGGCACTTGCTGTCAAAGAATGTGCGGGGCGGGCGGCGCCTGTTCCTGCCGTGTCCCGCCGGAAAGTCTGGTCAGGTCGATGCGCTCCGTGCGCTCCAGGCCGAGGCGTTCGGTGAGAGCGGCGGCGGCCTCCAGAGTGTTCCTGTCCCCGATGTGGGACACGTCGTGGGCGTCGAGGCCCCAAATGACCTGGTTCCCTTCCTCCGCCGCGATGCGCCAGAAGGCGGGGGAGGGGTAGTTCCGCCCCTCGCAGAGGCCCAGAAAATTGAGCTCCAGGGGCACACGGCAGGCTTTTGCCTTCCGGCAGAGAGCGCGTATCTCCGCCTCATAGACGCCGGGGTCCCCGGTGAAATAGATCAGGTCCGGGTGGGCGAAGGCGGCGAAGCGGCCGGTCTCCAGGGCCTCCGAGACGATGCGGCAGTAGGCCCGCAGCACCTCCGGGTCGCCGGTGGCGCGGCCCGAGTAGGTGCCGCCGAATTCCGTGTCGATGAAATGCTGTCCCAGCAGGAAATACTCGATGGGATATCCCTCCACCTCCCGCAGCAGTTCCCCGAAATAGGCAGGGAAATATTCCACTTCCAATCCCAGGTGGATCTCAATGTCGCGCCGGTACTCCCGCTTCAGGTCCAGGACGGTGGTCACATAGTCCTCCAGCTGCCCCATGGTCATGCGGATCCGGGACACGCGCCCGGGCGGGTACGGCTGAGGGGTGTGGTCGGAAAAGCCCCAGACCCGGAAACCGCTCTCAATGGCGCGCTCAATATACATCCGCTCCGTCCCGTCGGCGTGCATGCAGCGCCAGGTGTGGGAGTGGTAGTTGGCTGTCATTTTTCCTGTGTCAGGCATATGGTGTTCTCCTTTTTCTGCGCGGGCCGGGGCTTTACCGGTCCCCGGCCGCCCGGACGAAGGTGGCGAACAGCTTCCGGCTGTTCTCATCAACCCGCCATAAAAATTCCGGGTGCCACTGGACCGCCCAGACAAAGCGCTTGCCGGGCATATACACCGCCTCCACGATGCCGTCCGCCGCGGTCCCCATGGCCGCAAGGCCGGGGGCCAGCGCCTTGACCGCCTGGTGGTGGTAGCTGTTCACCGGCAGCTCCCGCAGTCCCAGCAGCCGCTCCAGGGGCGAACCGGCGGGGAGGGACACCGAGTGCCCGAACTGGTCATAGGGCGGCGTCATGTGGTGCTCCACCGGGGAGGGCCGCTGGGTGGGCAGGTCCTGGTACAGCGTCCCGCCCAGGGCGGCGTTGAGGAACTGGATGCCCCGGCAGATGCCCAGCACCGCCTTGTCCGAGGCCAGGGCCAGCTCCAGCAGGACCTTCTCCATCCGGTCCCGCTCCGGGCAGCACACCTGGCACACCGGCAGGGCTTCCTCCCCGTAGAGGGAGGGGGACACGTCGTGGCCGCCGGTGAACAGCAGCCCGTCACAGACATCCGTCAGCCGGGCCAGGGAGGCCGAATCGTCGGTCAGCGGCAGCATCACCGGCACCCCGCCGCCCTGGCTGACCCCGTCCATATAGCCGGGGAGCATCCACAGGCTCTCCTTCTGCTCGTCCACCAGGGGGACGATGCCGATCAGCGGTTTCTTCATAGCGCACCTCTCCTATCACGTTTCCTTGGGGCAGGTCATAGGGATGATACCACATTTCTCCGCCGGATTCAAGAAAAAAGAAGTGGTGTGTACTCTTGCGGAGAACCTCTTGCATCGGCGGCGCTTTTGGTATACAATAATAAAAATCAGTGTGTACCCGTTTCTACACCATTCTTTTTCTTTCAAGAAAAAGTATCAGATATCCGGCAGCCCCTCGACAGATTCGCACAGTTGACGCGGCGCGGCGGTG
>CANQCS010000200.1 GCA_947589745.1 uncultured Oscillospiraceae bacterium | reverse complement strand
TTACTGGTGACTCACCACGAAATAGCAACTTTTTCCCGGCACTACTCCATCACACCGCAGTGCTCCAATCATCTGACGGCGGATGCCCACATTTGGCGTCAAAAAGTTACATTTTACTGGTGACTCACCACGAAATAGCAACTTTTTCCCGGCACTACTCCATCACACCGCAGTGCTCCAATCATCTGACAGCGGATGCCCACATTTGGCGTCAAATAGTTACATTTTACTGGTGACTCACCACGAAATGACAACGTTTTCCCGGCACTACTCCATCACACCGCAGTGCTCCGATCATCTGACGGCGATTATAATCGCGTCGGCTAGTCAGACAGACTGACACCGTTAACAGCACCCCCTCAACGGATTATGTCGCAGTGACACCACTGACAGGGGTGTTAGGAAGCTTCCCCATCCCATACAAACAACAAACCTCGATGCTTCCTTGCATCCCACTTGACTTCCTGAAAAACTTGTGGTAGCATACTTATGGGCTGATATTTTTTTAGCAGTTACCGGCATCAAATCACGCGACCGTACCACTTTCAAATAGTCACATCGGAGAGGAGCGCATGGTGATGAAGTATATTTCTGAACTTATTGGTGACGCTTACCGTAATTGGAAGCCGCGAGACGAGATCCTTATCACCTCACCGACCGGAAGCGGAAAGAGTTATTTTATTTTACACACTTTATTACCCTACGCTTTGGGCCAAGGCAAGCACATCGTATATTTCTGTAATCGAAAAATCCTATGCGAACAATTACAAGGTGATGCCGAAAAAGTTTTGAAAAATGTTTTTGGGTTCGATTTTTCTTTTTCAGAAGATGAGATTGAGAAAATCCATATCGTTACATATCAGTACTGTGAAGCAATTGGGGATGGTGCCGATATCACTTTATCAAATCCGGAATTAAAAGATAAATCGAAGGAGGAAACCCAGAAACTTATTTATTTTCATCATGTGCCCAGGACGGTGCAACTCTCTCCGCCGGATATCCTATACTACATTTTCGACGAGGCCCACTATTTTCTCTCGGATTCCTTGTTCAACAGGAACACGTATTCTTGGCTGAAGCGGAATTTCTATGAAGGAATTTCCATTTTCCTGACCGCAACACCTGAACCGTTAATCCTATTTTTAGAGGCTAAGAAGCCGGGCGTTCGCTCTGATTTGTCATCTCTGATGCGAGATTCTCTGGATAAACTTCTGGAATGGGACGAAATAAAAGAGAAATTATCAAAGCCTAGCCGTAGTTTATCATATGTATCAGAAACACCTCACAATTCCCTTAAATTAAAATTCAATCCAAAATCAGAATATCAGGAGCAATATCGAAAAATCAATCCTTTAGGTGGGATTGGTGATTTTATCCAAAAAACCTTAATGTCACCCAAACCATGTTTTGATTTCAAATATGAATTCCCCCCAAACTACGAGTATATTAACACCGTATATTTTAATGAATATTCTGATCTCATCGATGAGATCAAATCTTCCGAAGATGCTTGGCTGGTTTTTGTTAACGAGAAATCAGATGGAGCGCAATTGAGTACGCACTTGGCATCGAAGGGAATCACCACTGCACTATTAACCAGTGACACCCGTAGCAAAGAAAATTGCGATGGCTATCATGAATTTGAGAGTATTGTCACGCAAAGAAAATTCAAGTCAAAGGTTTTAATAGCCACTACCGTTATGGATTGTGGAGTTAGTATATCTGATCCAAAGTTAAAAAATATTGTGATTGGGCATACTGAAAAAACCGAATTTCTACAGATGTTAGGCAGAAGACGAGTTAGGGATAATGAAAAAATCACGCTCTATATCAAATCATTTTCGTGGGATATAATCAATCAGTTTCGCGCCAGTAGCTATGGAAATCTTCTAAAATGTATCGAGTTTGAAAACCGAAATCGGACCAAGTATGTCCCTCGCCTAAGTCCAACTGCCGATTGGGATGGAATGATTGAGGTTTCAGTTATTGGGCCCGAGAAACGATTCCGTAAAATAGTTGAAAACCTGGATACTAATTTCGTTTCCCCAACTCAACAACTTTATAATGCTTTAAAACATAGAGAATGGCCAAAACAAATGCCATCTTATGTAAATATTTTTGAAGAATATGAAATCAATTTGCTTGCTTTTCTATTTTCGGCGTATAATTATAGAAACTATGAGGACGCTCTCACTGAACACCGTGACCAACGTATAAAATTCTATCTTGAACGGCAATTGTCGTGGATAGGAAAAAAATATGACATTCATAACTGGCTAAACTACGACAAAATTATTTCCGATTTTATATCCTATCTAAAGGAAAAGGTGAACCGCGATATGTTCAAGTCTGAGCAAGAGATTTTTCGGAAAGAATGCTCTGAGTTCATCAGTTCATTACCCGCTTCGCCCGGAAAACGCGAATACAATTATAATGAGCAGCATCTTCCTGGCAAAAAGGTGCTTAACGATATATTCAAAGAAAATTTTGTACCATTTGAAATCAAATCTCGCCAGACATCTTGCAAAGGAGAGCGTAAGTCCGTGTGGATTCTCATCGAAACCGGGATCTAAATGTTACTGTGCGGCTAAAATTGAAACAGGAAGAGCGGAGAGTCATTTTCTCTCCGCTCTTCTCATTTTTAAAATAAAAAGTTGTTAACAACACAGTAAGGGAAAAAACGCCCTTAAAAAAACTATTATACACTAAAGGAGGTTCTGTTCCCATGAAAAAGGTAAATCGTTCCCTGTCAAGCTTCTATAGGCTCCCCATTTCAATTGATCAAACATAAAACTTTTTGGGATTTCATGTAATGCGTTTTGTTAAAACTCATCTGGTTATTGCAACACTTTATATCTCCCTACAACTTTGGAAAGGAAGGTAATGATCTATGGCCCGGACCAGAGCCAATCAAGAAGGAAATATCCGTCTTAGACCCGATGGCCGCTGGGAAGTTCGAGTGACCATCGGTATTGATTTTGCTACAGGAGAACCCAAACGTATTTCACGGTACGCTGCGACTCAGGAGGAAGCCGTCAAACTTCTCCATGAGCTATCCTTTATCCGTGACACATCACCGCGCAACTTTCAGTCAATATCCCTGGGGGAATGGCTGGACCTGTGTCTGGAGGTGTACATGAAGCCATCACTAAAGCAATCCACCTACATCAGCTATGAGAGCTACATCCGTGTCCATCTGAAACCTGTATTGGGCAATACCCAATTGCGGGATCTGTCCCCCAGGCTTTTACAACAATTCTATAACTATAAAGCCGAAACAGAACATTTGGCACCTAAAACCATTGTGAACATCAACCTGTTTCTGCATAAAGCCCTCTCCTATGCCGTGTCCGAAGGGTATATTCCCAGTAATCCGGCTTCATCCATCAATCTGCCTCGCGGCAACAAGCCCCAAATCGAGATCCTCACCAGGGACGAACAGACCCGTTTGTTTCGCGCCAGCTATCAACACCGATATGGCGTTTTTATCCGTCTTACGTTGTTTACCGGTCTGCGCATCGGCGAACTACTGGGTCTTCGGTGGGAAGACCTGGATGCTCAGGCAGGCATACTTCACATCCGCCGAACTCTGAATCGTCTGAATAAAATAACTCGTCCTGTCAACCCAGGGGAAAACTCCACTGAGATCGTCATCCAAAGTCCCAAATCTCAAAACTCTATCCGCTCGATCCCCCTGCTCCCCGCCGTCGTACAGGATTTGAGAATCTGGAGGGCTGTCCAACAGGACGACGAAATTGCTGCTCAAGGAAATTACCACAGCAGCGGGATGATCGTCACCAACACATTGGGTGGATATGTGGAGCCTCGCACCTTCAAGGACTACTACGGACAGATCTTGAACTTGGCCGGCCTGCGACACTTTACCTTTCACGCACTGAGACATACCTTTGCTTCGCGGGCTGTAGAGCAGGGAATGGACATGAAAACGCTGTCCACGATCCTGGGTCACTATTCTGTGGCCTTCACTATGGATACCTATGCCCATGTTCTGAATGACCACAAGAGGGACAGCATGGCCTTGATGGAGGACTTGTACGCGGCAGCTCAGAGCCCTGTACAGGAGTTTTCCTATCCTGTTATTATGACGCCCCAGGAAGACGGCACGATGCTCTTTTCGGCCCCTGATTTCCCGGGTGTACAGTTTTGTGGCGCTGATGTTCAGCAGGGACTACAGTACATCAAGGAGCGTTTGCAGGAAGAAGTTTTGACTGCACTGTATCCTCCGATCCC
>CANQCS010000199.1 GCA_947589745.1 uncultured Oscillospiraceae bacterium | reverse complement strand
CCACTACGCAATTGATGGCGCGGTGCTTGTCGAGTCCGTAGACGGAAATCTGTCCTGTGCGTAGTGGAACGGAGCAGGACGCAGTCGGACTACGGAAAACGACCAGCGCAGCCAATGTCCGGTTTCGCCGCCTCAAGCGGCGAAACTTGCGCCGCAGCAGGATCTCCTTGGGGACATACTGAAACAGCCGCTTCGCCCACGTACACGGGACCCGGCGCGGTTTAGGAAAAACCAGCCAAAGGGGGAGCGCAAACCTAAACAAAAAAATGAAGGAAAGATTTTTAAGAAAACCATTCCTGGTTTTCTTAAATGCCCTTTTGGTGACTTTTCCGGCACGGGAAAAGTCACTTTCGCAAAAAAACAAAAAACGCTGTCTGAAAAGAGACAGCGTTTCTGTTGTACTGGTGTGGGATATCAGCCGACCTGATTCAGCTTCAAGGTCATGGCGCTCTTCTTGTGAGCGGCATTGTTCTTGTGCAGAATGCCCTTGGCGGCAGCCTTGTCCACGGCCTTCACCGCGACCTTGTAAGCGCCCTCGGCCTCGGTGCGATTGCCATCGGCGGCAGCTGCTTCAAACTTCTTCACAGCAGTCTTCATCGCGGACCTCTCGGACTTGTTACGGGCGTTGCGGACCTCAGCCACCAGCACGCGCTTCTTAGCGGACTTGATATTCGGCAAACCAAACACCTCCTCCAATGGGAACTATGGGGACGTTCATGCCCCACGCAGAAATATACTATAACATGCTTTTTCGGAAATTGCAAGGAATTTTTTGAATTTTCTTTTCTTTTTTTACATATTTTCCTGGCCCCCACGGCAAAATAGGGGATACTACCATATTTTGTGGCACAAAAGAGGGGGTATCACAATACATGCGGACGATACGCACCGATCTGGCACTGGAGGCCCACGCCCTCTGGCGGGAGACCGCCGGGGAGACCACGGAGCTGCCCGGCGTGAAGGCCCGGGAGCGGCGGCTGGAGGGCTTCCCGCTGACCTCCGTGGAGATTTTGGACCGGGAGGGCGCCCGGGCCCTGGGCAAGCCGGAGGGGACCTACCACACCCTGGATATCGCCGCCCTCTGGCGGCGGGAGCCGGAGACCTTCCAGCGGGCGGTCCGGGCAACAGCGGCGCTACTGGAGCCCATGCTGCCGGAGGAGGGCACCGTCCTGGTGGCGGGGCTGGGCAACCGGGCCATGACCCCGGACGCCCTGGGGCCCAGGACTCTGGACCATCTGCTGATCACCCGGCACCTGGGGGAGGTCCTGCCGGACTTTCGCCCGGTGGCGGCCCTGGGGGCCGGTGTGCTGGGCACCACGGGGATGGAGGTGGCCGAGTGGGTCCGGGGCGCGGCGGAGCACGTGCGGCCCGCGGCGGTGATCCTGGTGGACGCCCTGGCCGCCCGGGAGCTGGACCGGCTGTGCAATACCGTCCAGATCTCCGACACCGGCCTCATCCCCGGCAGCGGCGTGGGCAACCACCGGATGGCCCTGAACGCGGACACGCTGGGGGTGCCGGTGCTCTCCGTAGGGGTGCCCACGGTGGCGGACTGCGAGACGGTGGCAAGGGATGTGCTGGGCCGGACCGGGGAGGGCGGCGGAGAGGTCCCGCGGGGCCGGGGGATGTTCGTGACGCCGGACTCCATCGACGCCAAGATCCGGGACCTGGCCAAGCTGCTGGGCTTCGGGCTGGACTTGGCGCTCCAGCCGGGGCTGGCGCCGGAGGACCTGGAGGCGCTGCTGGAGTAGTTGCGCCGGGCGGCGGTTTGTGCTATGATAGGGGAAATCAAGGAAAGCGAGGCAGCCGTCATGGTCCCTTACCGCCACCGGGTTAACTACTACGAGACCGACAAGATGGGCGTGACCCACCACGCCAACTATATCCACTGGATGGAGGAGGCCCGCATCGACTTCCTGGACCAGCTGGGCTGGAGCTACGACCGGCTGGAGGCGCTGGGGGTGGTCTCCCCCGTCATCGGGCTGGAGTGCACCTATAAGTCGCCCACCACCTTCAACGACCGGGTGGAGGTCACCGTGTCTGTCCGGGAGTACCGCTGTCCCAAGTTGGTAGTGGGTTATGAGATGCGGAAGGAGGACGGGACGCTGGTGCTCACCGGGCAGTCCTCCCATGTGTTCCTGGACCGGGAGGGAAAGTTCATGCGAGTGAAGAAGGAGCTGCCGGAGTTCGACGCGGCCCTCCGGGCCCTGGCGGAGGAGGCAAAAAGCGGGACCTGACGCACGTCAGATCCCGCGTTGATGTTCTTGCTGACAGATCAGCTTTTTCCGACGATCTTGCCGCCGCACTTGGGGCAGGTGATCTCAATTTTTCCCTTGCCCGCCGGGACGCGGCAGATGGCGCCGCACTGCTTGCAGGTGAAGTATTTGTGCTCCTTGTCCTTCCTCCGGGCGGCGGCGCCGGAGACGCGGTTCTTCATCGGATACCACCAGGCCAGGAACCGCTCGTTCTCCGCACGGCGCTTGGGCAGGTTCTTGGAGAACAGGCGGAAAAAGACCACCACGATCAGCACGAGGGACACCAGGTTCAGCAGGCCCATCACCAGCCTGACCCGGGAGAAGAAGAGCTCCAGCACCCAGACGAACAGATAGACCACCAGCAGGGCCATGTTCAGCTGGTCGCTGCCGTTGCGTCCGTACATGAACCGGGCAATGGCGCTGCCGATCCTATTGAAAAAATCGCGCATGGGGGAGGACCTCACTTCCTATATGCTTCTATCCTCCAGTATAAGGAGTAAATGTGAACAAATAAAGGCGTCTCTGAAATTATTTTCCGGGACAGGCAAAACCACCCCGGCGTTTGGCCGGGGTGGCGTCTATATGGATATCCTGTCAGACTATCTGCCGCACGGCGATCCGGCGGGCGTCGCAGCGCCGCAGGGCGATGACCGCGCCGCACACGGCGTAGGCCACCGGGTCCCCCCAGGGGCTCTCCTGTACGGCGGCCACGGTCCCGCCGGGCACGAAGCCCAGCTCCACCAGCCGGCGGCTCTGGCCGCCGGGATCCGGGAGCGAGGCCACCGTGGCCCGGCAGCCCACCGGCAGACGGTCCAGCGTCATCATATCCTCCATGAGAGGCCTTCTCCTTCCAGGGGAAGCCTGCGCCTCCCGCGAAAATTGTACTGTTCTTCCAGAATAATCTAGCGTTACCGTGTGGAAATGTGAGTATCGCAACGCTTTGAGAGCGATAGTAAAGTTCTTTTTGATACTTTTTCTTTCAAGAAAAAGTATGGGATGGTCCTTTCCAGTGTATGAGCCGGTATCCACCGGCGTTCCTGCCGGGTCGGAGCGCAGAGAAAAGAGGACCGGCGCACGGAGCAAGCCGCTCCATGCGCCGGTCTCTTTTGTTCCAACGGAGGTCCCGGGCACGTCACAGCCCGGACCCGATCCGGTGTTATTTTGCGTATTCGACCACCTTGGTCTCGCGGATGACGTGGACCTTGATCTGGCCGGGGTACTCCAGCTCGCTCTCGATCCGCTTGGCCAGGTCCCTGGCCAGAATGACCATCTGGTCCTCGCTGACCTGCTCGGGGCGGACCATGACCCGGACCTCGCGGCCGGCCTGGATGGCGTAGGACTTCTCCACGCCGGGATAGGTACCGGTGATCTCCTCCAGCTTCTCCAGGCGCTTGATATAGTTCTCCAGGTTCTCCCGCCGGGCGCCGGGACGGGCGGCGCTGACCGCGTCCGCCGCCTGGACCAGGCAGGCGATGAGGCTCTTGCACTCCACGTCGCCGTGGTGGGCCTGGATGGCGTTGAGGATGTCCTCCCGCTCCTTGAACTTCCGGCAAAACTCCACGCCCAGGGTCACATGGGTGCCCTCGTACTCGTGGTCCAGAGCCTTGCCGATATCGTGGAGCAGGCCCGCCCGCTTGGCGGCGTGGACGTCCAGTCCCAGCTCGCTGGCCATGAGGCCCGCGATGTGGCTGACCTCGATGGAGTGCTGGAGCACGTTCTGGCCGTAGCTGGTGCGGTAGTGGAGGCGGCCCAGCATCTTGACGACCTCCGGGTGCAGGCCCCGGACGCCGGTCTCGAAAGCGGCGCGCTCGCCCTCGCTCTTGATGATGGCCTCCACCTCCCGGCGGGCCTTCTCCACCATCTCCTCGATGTGGGTGGGATGGATGCGGCCGTCGGCAATGAGCTTCTCCAGGGCCACCCGGGCGATCTCGCGGCGGACGGGCTCGAAGCAGGAGACGGTGATGGCCTCCGGCGTGTCGTCGATGATGAGGTCCACGCCGGTGAGGGTCTCGATGGTGCGGATGTTGCGGCC
>CANQCS010000198.1 GCA_947589745.1 uncultured Oscillospiraceae bacterium | reverse complement strand
TCCTTCTGGCTGGCGAACTTGACCTCGAAATCAACCTTCAGGTCGATCTCGGTGCCGGCCACGGTCAGATAGGTACCGTAAACCAGGATGGTGCTGCCATCGGTGCCGGTCTTGGTCTCCTTGTACTTGACCGTGATCTTGGTGCTGCTCTCGGTCTCGGTATCGGTGGAGGTGTCGGCATCGGTAGAGGTGTCGGCATCGGCAGAGGCATTCTGCACGACAGCGGCAGCCTCAGCGGGGGTAGGGTCCTCGCAGGTCTTGAGATCGGCGGTGTTGCCGTTGATCAGGTTCTCAATGGCGGGGCCAACCTCGGCCAGGGTGTAGGGACCATACCACTGGTTGTTCTTGGCGAAGTAGAAGTTGGTACCGTCCGTGTAGGTATCGTCGGGAGCGCCGCCCTGGGCCTTCTTGGAAATGGCCTCGGTGACGTCGTCGATCTTGTCCTGCAGCTCGGCCTTCTCCTCGTCGGTCAGGCCGGTCTGGTCGTAGTTGTTCAGCTTGTCCAGCAGGTCGGTCAGATCGTCGACGGTGCTGGCGGTGTCGTTGATGACGTCGTCGGCAGCGGCCATGTCGTCGTCGAAGGTGCTCTGGCTGGCGCCCTTGGCGGCGACGGTGACGGTGACGGCGTCGGTGCCAGCGGGAATCTCAGCGGCATACATCCAGCCAAGGTCCTCGCCCATGACGTCGGTCATGTCCTTAATCGTGAGCGTCTGCTCCACACCGTTGATGACGACCTTGACGTCAGCTTCCTTGCTGGTCTTGATGGTCACGGCGCAGATGCCCTCGCCGATGTCGGGAGTGGCCTCGGTGGTCAGGTCGATGGTCTTGTCGGTGGTGCCGTCAGCCTTGGTCAGGACGACGTAGGCGTTGGTGACCAGGCCATTGCTGCTGTCGGTGTAGGTCAGGGTGCGCTTGGCGGCGGGCAGGGCCTTGATGGCGGCCTCCAGCTGGGCCTTGGCAGCCTCGAGGGCGGCCTTCTCAGCGGCGGTGGGGGCGGGAGTGGCAGCCAGGGCGGCATTGACCTTAGCCAGGGCGGCCTCCAGGTCGGTCTTGGTGTTGGCGGCCAGGGCGTCGCTGGCATCCTTCAGGACAGCCTGGACGGCGGCGCTGTAGGAGGTGCCGGCGGGCAGGCAGGCGAACCACACATCCTGCGCGTAGTTGTGGGCATGGGCAGTGCCGGTGTACTCAGCGAAGGACACCACGTAGAGGATGTCGTTCAGAGAGCCGGTGTTGATGGGATTGTAGGCCACGAGGACCTCGTTGCGCTGATAGCCGTCGATGGCCAGCTCGTTGTACTTGCTGCCGCAGGCGTCGACCTTGGACGCGTTGGGATCGGGATTCTGGGTCAGGGCAGCGTCGCGGGTGGTCTCAGTCAGGGTGGCGTATCTGAGGCCGGTGGTGAGGCTGGTGGCGTAGCTCAGGCCATAGTACTTGCTGCCGGAGGCGGCGCGGACAGCGATCTCATTGCCGTTGGAGGTGATCGCACCGCCAACGTTGACGTACTGGTCGATGGTGGCGTAGTCGTAGTCGACAGTGGCAGTCTTGTTCACATAACCGACCACATAGCGGCCGCTGTTGGCGATCTCCAGGGCGGTCATGGGACGGACCACATAGGTGCCGGCCACGGCGTCAGACTCATCCATGTAGTACAGGCCGGCACCGGGCAGATAGCCGGAGTTGACACTGCCAGCGTTGGCATAGCCGGTCAGAGTGGAGTTGACCAGGTCGATCTTCACGGTCTCCTTGGTGCCGTTGCCGCGGATGACTTCGACATTGTCCATGGTGATGCCGTTGATGACCTCGCCGAACTGGGCGATGAACACCTGCTCGGTGTCGCGCTCGAAGCCGTTGGACATCTCGATGACCACAGCCTCAGCGGTGTAGTAGGTGGTGTTGCCGGGGGCGGTGGCGCGGTTGCCGGCAGCGTACACGTTCTCAATGGCGGTGCTGGTGCGGACAGCCAGAGGCAGGTTGTTGTAGCCCACATACTCGCGGACCACGAAGTTGCCGGTGGTCACGCCGCGGTACACCACATAGTACTGGGTGTTGGACAGGGCGCGGACGGCGACGGTGGAGGAGGCGGGCTGATCATAGGCGGTAGGGGAGTACACGCCGGTGTTGTACACGGTGCCGGTGACAGTGTCAGTGGCATAGGAGGTGTACGTATCGCCGGGGATGGTCTTGCCGGTGGAGATGATGGCCTGATCCTTGCTGTACTGATACAGGCGGTCAACGGGGATCAGATTGCCATCACGCAGGTAAGCCAGCATGGTGTGGATGTTGTCGGACTCAGCGCCGGTGGCATCCACATTCTGGTTCAGGCCGGTGACGGTCTTGATCCGGCCCCAGCCGTTCCAGTCGTTGGCAGCGGATCTCACGAACAGGGTGGGATTGCTGGCGACGGCGACGGTCTCCATGGCGCCGTTGGACCAAGCCTTGACATAGTACTCAGCCTTGGTGGCGGTGAGGTTGCTCCAGCCGTCGACCAGGAGGACCAGCTTGCCGTTCTCGGTGGACTCGGTGTAAGCAGCCAGATAGCCGCCGCGGTCCAGATACAGGGTGTAGCTGACGCCGCTGCCCATGTTGGCCACGCCGCTGGCGAGAGTGGCGGAGTGCTCATGGACGTCGGACTCCTCATAGGTGTTGCTGCCGGCGGTGCAGGTAGCATTCACGCGGTTGACGGAGTCGATGAGGGTGGTGACGCTGGTAGCCAGCTTGACGCGGGCCTTGCCGTCGATGACAGCGTAGGTGACCACGTCGTTGGCCTTCAGGGCGTCGCCCTCGTTGACGAACTTGGTGCTGGAGGTGACGTTGTTGAAGGACCAGTAGCCGTAGGGCTTGGTAACGGTCTGGTGGCCGGTGAGGCCATCATTGGGGCCGTAGAGCGCGGTGGGCACACCGTTGCTGTCAGCGGCCTTGACGATATCGACGCAGTACTCGGTGACGAGGACATAGTCGATGAGGCCGTCCTTGTCGTTGTCGATGACGATGAGGCGGTTGCCGCAGGAACCGTCGATGGAGGCGGCGGCGGGATCGACAGCCTTGGTGAAGTAGGTGGACAGGAAGGTCTCGTAGGAGATGTAGTCGGACACATCACGGTTGCCGGCAGTGGTGTAGACATAGACCTCGCCGACGACCCAGTTGTTGTGACGGTCAGCCTTGGTGAAGATGGTCTTGATGTTGCTGTCATCGGTAGCGCTCAGCACGGTGCCCATGGTGATGGACTTGGTGTAGCGCCAGTCGCGGTCGGTGACGCGGTCCCAGCCGGTGACAGGATTGGCATACTCGGTGCTGGCAGCGGTGAAGTCGCAGGCCGTGTAGGTGCCGTCAGCGTTCTTCAGCTCCAGCTTGCTGTTGTCCTTGGTGCCGTTGGTGACGAACAGGTACTTGGCCTCATACTCGGTCATGTCCTCCAGTTCGATCACGTACTCCATACGGACGTTGGTCTTGGCAGCGGTACCGGCATCCTTGTAAGGATCGTAGTTGCGGTAATACTCGGTATCGGCGGCGACCTTAGCGTTGATGGTCTTGGCCAGGGCGGCAGCGGTCTCGCCGTCATAGCTCTCGGTCTTGTTGTTCTGCCCGGGGATCTCATAGAGGGCATCGCCGAGGGCCTCGTAGTCGTAGTCGACGCTGGTGGCGAGGTCAGGCTTGATGTAGACGCGCTTGACCATGCCGATGTCGTCGAGGGAGGAAGCCACGTTGACGGTGTAGTCGCCGATCTTGGTGACGGTGTCAGCCAGGCAGGAAGTGCCCTCCAGGTTGGCATCCTTGTTGGCGAGGACGGGCTTCTCGACCTTCTGCATCTTGAAGATGTCATAGGCGAGGGTGACGCCGCTCTTGTCGTAGTCACGCTTGATGGCATTGTAGGTGACGGTGTCGCAGAGCATGGTGCGGAGGAGGAGCTTGGCGACCAGCTGGCGCTGGGCGGGCTGGGCGAGGACGGTAGAGGTGATGCCGTCGGTGATGCCCAGTTCCTTCGCCTTGGCAGCGGTCTGGATGCTCCACTGCTTGCCGGTGAACTCACCGTTCTTGTCGTAGCCAAGAGCGCGGAGCATGGTGGCGAGGACTTCGTAACCGGTGATCTGGCGGTCGGGAGCAAAGGTCTTGTTGCCGACACCCTTGTAGATCTCGGCGTTGGCGCAGTAGCCGACATAGGGCTCTGCCCACTTGGCGATGTGGTCGGTGAAGTAGTTGCCGACATACTCCTTGTAGAGGTCGGCCTCGCTGTCATCGACATCACCGGTGTTGATGCGGTAGAGGATGGCAGCTACTTCGGCGCGGGTGATGGTCTTGGTGGGCTCGAACGTGTTAGCGCTGGAGCTGGTCCCACGGAAGACACCCAGGTCAGTGAGGACGTCAACGGCTTCCTT
>CANQCS010000197.1 GCA_947589745.1 uncultured Oscillospiraceae bacterium | reverse complement strand
TGGCTCTATTCTACAGCTTTTACTGTCCAAAAATCCGGACTCTGCACTTGCTTAGCTAAAGGGATAACCATATTAAAATAAAAAGCTCGCCGCGGGTCCGCGGCGGGCCTTTTTATTGGGGCAAAAAGCGGCACTGGCGTCTGGGGGCTCCGCCCCCAGACGGGTCCTGGTAGGGACCTCCGGTCCCTGCCTCCCCCTGGGTACTTTTCCCGTGCCGGAAAAGTACCCAAAAGGGCACTCAAGAAAACCAAGGTTTTCTTGAGAATCTTTCCTCATTATTCTTTTAGTTTTGCGCTCGCCCTTTGGCCTGTCCTGTCTAAACTGTTCTTGCTCCCGTGTATGAGGCGTTGCGGCTACAGTGAGTATGTCCCCAAGGGGATCAAAGCGCTGGGGCACGGACATATTGGGTGCGCTGGTCGTTTTGTGCTTGTCCGACTGCTGGTTGCTCCGTTCCACTACGCAATTGATACATTTTTATATACGGCTCGATCAGAGATTCCCCTTTGGATATGTGACAACCTGTGGTTGAGTTTCTTCCTTATATGATGGAATACGTGTCGCTTCCTTTTCCTGCGCTGACATGATATGATAATCACACGAGAGGAGAGGGGCGAATGGCATGATCAATAGACAGCATTTTGGAAAGCGTGTTGCAGATTTCCGGCGTAGATTGGGACTTTCTCAGGCGGAGCTGGCAGCGAAGCTGGGCGTCAGCGCCCAGGCGGTCAGCAAATGGGAGACAGCGGCGGCGCTTCCGGACGTGGAACTGCTGCTTGAACTGTCCAGGCTATACGGCGTTTCTGTGAATGAGCTTTTGGAGGGCAACGGACTTCTGGCTCGTATCGCAAGCCGCCCCTTTCAGGAGAAGGAGGGCATTGCCTGTTTTGTGCCGGCTGCAACAGCCCCGGAGATCATACAGTGGGAGCGGGATATGCGGACAGAGGGCTGGATCGCGCGAAACTGGCGCGACGCCTGGGGCCGGCCAGGCGGCTGGGCGGACAGCAAATATGGCAGAAATGTGATCGGTGAACGGAGCCGGCCAAACAATTTAAGAATTGGCCGGAAAATCGCGGAGCATGGCGGTGTGATTCTCGACATTGGCTCAGGACCGGGCGGCGGATATATGCCGTTCATCCTCCAGGCCGACCCGTCTGCACAGATTATCCTCAGCGACTTGTCCCGCACCGTCGTGGAGGAGTGGAAGCACCTTCTGGACCGGGAGTTGGACTCTCCCTTTTTGTACTATGCGGCATTGGATTTCTGCGATATCCCATTTGAAAATTGCACGGTGGACGTGATCGCCGACCACGGCGGGATCATCAACTGCATCGGCGATCAAAGTGCAGCGCTGCGGGAATGTTATCGGGTCTTAAAGTCCGGTGGTATCCTCGTCAGCCTGAACGGCTTTGTGACAAAAGAGACCCTGGCCGCCCTGCCGGAGCATGCGCAGCAGGCTCTATGGGAAGAGTATCCGTCTATTTTCAACAATCTCTATGAGGACACAGTGCTGGCGGGTTTCCGTAAAATTGACAGCATAATAACGGATGTTTGGACGACCGACGAGGATGAGAGCGATATCGCTGAATTTGCCCGGAGTCTTGGCATTACGATTCAATTTACAGAATATGTACGCTTGTGCGAAAAATAGCAGTTCATCAAAAGAAACATTTTCGTATACGGCGACAAGAACCATCCACCAATTGCGTAGTGGAACGGAGCAACCGGCAGTAAGAATACGACAAAAACCAACACAGCAGTACCGATGAATGCCTTCTCTGGGTCCTACCCACCACCCATCTGCCCTTAACCGTCCTCCCGGAGGGATTCTTAAGGGGGCGAAAGCCCCCTTAAGCAATTTTTTGGTTACTTTTTGTTTGCACAAAAAGTAACCCAGGGTGCGCAGGGACCGAAGGTCCCTACCAAGCGCGGTAGGGGCCGGAGGCCCCTTCCCCCCCTGCCGGGGGCCCCGGCAAAAAGGAACAGCCGCGCTTTGCAGCGCGGCTGTCAGCTTATTTCTTCATGGCTTTCTGGAGCCAGTCCTTGCCGTCCACAAACCGGGAAACAATGTACGAGACGACATAGTCCCCGGCGGAGTTAATCATGGTCGCCGGAGGATCAACGAGGTTGCCGATGGCAACAAGAATCGGGAACGCAATCTCCATCTGGGTGGGGAAGAAGATGGAGCAGATGATGTACTCGCCGATGTAGCCGCCGCCGGGGACGCCGCTCATGCCCACCGAGGACAGCACCGCCACCAGGACCACCGGGATCAGCATATCAAACCCGAAGGGCTGGCCGAAGACGCCCAGCACAAAGGCGATCTTCAGCACGCAGGAGAAGCAGGAGCCGTCCATGTGCATGGTGGCGCCCAGGGGCAGGACCATGTCGGACACATCCTTGGAGATGCCCGTGGCGGCGGCCTCCTCCATGTTGGTGGGGATGGTGGCCACGGAGGAGCAGGTGCCCAGGGACACCACGGCGGGCTTGGTGATGTGCTGGAACATGGTCTTCACCGCGCCCTTGCCGCCGCCGAAGCGGGCAAAGAGGGGCCACGCCGTGAAGATATAGATGAAGCAGAGGGGATAGTAGAGGAGCAGGGCCCGGCCGTAGGTGACCACCACCTGGGAGCGGTAGGTGGCGACCAGGTCCGCGAAGATGGCGAAGAAGGCGATGGGGGCGTAGTAGGTGACGATCTGGACGAACTTCAGCATGACGCTGGTGAGGCTGTCCAGGAACCGCGCCACGATCTTACCGCTGTCGCCGCTGAGGTTCACCGCGAAGCCAAAGAGAATGGAGAACACGATGAGGGGCAGCATGGCCCGGCGGCTCAGCAGGCCCACAAAGTCCTCGGCGGTGAAGAAGTTGACGATCATCTGGGAGAAGGTGGCGTACTCGCCCATCTCCTCACTGGGCAGCTCCGTCCAGGCGGTGAGCACCGGCGGGAACACCTGGACCAGGGCGAACATGATGACCGCGGCGATGGCGCCGGTCACCACAAAGGTGCCGATGGTCACGCCCATGATCTTGCCGGCCCGCTTGCGGCTCTGCATGTTGGCCACCGCGCCGGCGATGGACGCGAACACCAGGGGCACCACGATGCAGAACATCATGTTGATGAACACGGTGCCCAGGGGCTTGAGGACGCTGGCACCGTTGCCGGTGTCCGTGACCGGGAAGATCCAGCCCACGATGGCGCCCAGCACCATGGCCCCCAGCATGACGGCGATGAAGGCGTAGTTTTTTGCGACGGATTTCTTGTTGAGTTGACTGCTCATGATTTCATACCTCCTGAATAATGGTTTTGCGAAGCCCCGCGGGGCGAACACACAGAACAACGAAACAGAACCGTTAATAGGGCAACAACAGGTCCTCGTCCAGCACCGTGCCCTCGCAGACGATGTTGGTGGGGCCGGTGAGCCAGAGGGCCTTGACCTCCGCGCCCTCCCGGTCCACTGTGACGGTGAGGGTGCCGCCGGGAACCGAGACCTCCACGTTCCGCCCGCTGACCTTGCCCAGCAGGGTCAGGGCCAGCACCGTGGAGCCGGTGCCGGTGCCGCAGGCCAGGGTGAAGTCCTCCACGCCCCGCTCATAGGTCAGCTCCACCACCTGGTCCGGGCCGGTGATGTCATAGAAGTTGACGTTGGCTCCCTTGGGGTAGGCCGGGTGCCAGCGGAGGGCCTTGCCCAGCTCCCGCAGGTCGTCCATAGTCTTGCCGGCCAAGCCGGGGCAGGGGATCACCGCGTGGGGCAGGCCGGGGTCGCCCAGCTCCACATAGGAGCCCTGGCAGGGCACGCCCTTGGCCTGCACCGGGTAGTCCAGGCGGATGACGCTGGGGTCGGTGAGGCGGATGCGATAGTTCCGGCGGTCGATGCGGCGTCCGGTGACCAGGCCGGAGAGGGTCTCCACCCGCTGCACGTCCCCGGCCAGGCCCTTCTCGAAGCCGTAGCGGCAGATGCAGCGGGCGCCGTTGCCGCACATCTCGCCCTCGGAGCCGTCGGAGTTGTAGAAGAGCATCCGGTAGTCGGCGTCCGGGACGGAGGGGCGCTCGATGACCATGAGGCCGTCGGCGCCGATGGAGAGACGGCGGTGGCAGAGGGTGCGGGCAATGGCGGGAAAGAGCCGGTGGTCCAGGCGTTCCTCTATATTATTAAGAATGAGGAAGTCATTGCCGGCCCCGTTCATCTTGATGAAGCGCAAGGGGATACCTCCTTCAGAGCAATATTGGGGGATCGGATGCGGTCAGTCGTTTACTATGGTACAGTATAGCGCGAAAAATCCGAATTGTAAACCGCATTCCTGCCGGAAAGTAGGCAATTTGTGCTGCCAAAGCGGGGTAAAAACGGCGAAGACCGGGGGAGGGAGAAAAAGTTGGGAAATTTTGAAAAAAGGAGTTGACAAAGCTGAGGTGGCGTGCTATATTAAGCGAGCTGTCCGGAACGGGGCGTGAGCG
>CANQCS010000196.1 GCA_947589745.1 uncultured Oscillospiraceae bacterium | reverse complement strand
GAAAGATTTTTAAGAAAACCTTCGGTTTTCTTAAACGCGCTTTTGGTTACTTTTCCCGCGAGGGAAAAGTAACGTTCCGCTCCATGTCTCGGATGGCTAGGGCGACTTGGTAGGGGAACAGATCCTCTACCGTCTTCAGCTGGCAGCCCAGCAGGGCCTTCATCTTCTGGAGGCGGTAGTTCACCGTGTTGCGGTGCAGATATAGCTCCGCCGCCGTCCGCTCCAGGCTGCGGTCGTGCTTGATGTACGCCTGGAGCAGCTCGATGTAGTCCTGGTGCTTTCCTTCGCCCCGCTCCAGGGGGGAGAGGATCTCGTCCGCGTAGGCGTGAAGAACATCCTCGTCTTTGACCGAGAACAGGATCTTGAAGAACCCCATGTCCTCAAAGTGGACGTAGGGCACGTTGCGGTACACCGCCATCTGCATGGCCGTGCGGGCCCGCTGGTAGCTCTTGCCGATATCCTTCACCCCGGTGACCTGGATGCCTACGCCGATGAAAAGGCTGTGGGCGGCGGCCTCCTCGCGGTAGGACTCCAGGATGATGTCCAGCAGCTCCTGGAGCATGGCGCTCTCCATGTTGTTCACCATCAGCAGCTCACAGTCCTCCAGCCCCACCACGCCGAATTTGGAGCGGGTGATCCCACGGATGGTCTTGAACCGGCGGAGCCGGTTGATGAAGGCGTAGGCCAGGCCCTCCGGCTCCTTGAACTCCCCGTCGATGGGCCCGGTGCGGATGAGGATCACCGTGAAGGTGCCCGCCACGTCGTAGTAGCGGCTGAGGATCTGGCGGCACTCCTCCTCGTCGCCCCGCTTGTAGATGGTGTCCAGGATCGCCTTGATGAAGAGCTCGTTGTCGTTGCGCTCCTGGATGATGCGGGTGCAGAAGTCCTGGATCATCTCCGTCACGTGGATCTCCCAGGGCATGGTCAGCAGCGGGAAGTCCCGCTCGTCGCAGTAATCCAGAAGCTCCTGGGGGAGCTCCAGGACAAATTTTCCCGTGTTGATGACCAGCCCCGCCGCTCCCCGTTCCACCAGATGGCCCACCATCTCCAGCAGCCAGCCCGGGTCCGACGCCGCCGGGATGCCGGTGGTCACCGCCAGCTCGGAGCCGTGAAAGTAGGGGATGATGTGGCCGTCCTCCAGCACGTACACCCAGGTGACGGCGTTGCGAAACCCGTTGCGGCCCGCCCGCAGCGTCAGGCGAAACTGGTTGCTGTTCTCGGTACACAGCGTTTTCAGCGCGATAGACATAGAAGGACCTCCTGTCCGGTTGAAAAAGAGTTTTGTACTTGCAGCACAAGTATATCACAAAAATTTGCACTGCGCTACCCTTTACAACGGACGATTTTGCGGTATACTGACATCGACAACACAAAAGGGCCGCGACAACGAATGCCGGCTGTTTTTGCCTGTATATTTCTAAGGAGGTAACCGACCATGACTACTTTTACGATCCGCAGGAAATTCATCTCCCCCGACCTTCTGCTGGTGGCGCTCAATGATACCGCCAGCGCTGAGCTGATGGCCAGCTCCGAGTGGATGGACCGTCAGTCCGCACGGGTGATCCCCGCCGATTCCTTCGGCCGCAGGATCAAGCGCTTCTTCCTGGGCAAGTGATCAGGGAATAAAGGAGAGCCGGCACGAACGCGGTGCCGGCTTCTCTTTTCTATCCGATATTCCCGCGAGGATATAGGGACAGACAGAAAATACAGGAGGTACCTGGCGCTATGGACAAACGACGGATCAAAGAATACGCCCTCATCACCGTGGGGACCGTCATCGCCGCGGCGGCGGTGTACTTCCTGATGGTGCCCAGCCACGTCACCGTGGGGAGCATCTCCGGCCTCGCCATGGTCATCAGCCACTTCATCCCCCTGCCCATCTCGGTGATCACCCTGATCTTCAACGTGGTGCTGCTGGTCGTCAGCTTTCTCCTGATGGGGCGGGATTTCGGGGCCAAGACCGTGTATGGGTCCCTCCTGCTGCCCGCCGCCATGTGGGTGTTCGAGGAGCTCTTCCCCGACCGGCAGTCTTTCACCGGGGACCAGCTGCTGGACGTGCTGTGCTATGTGTTCGTGGTCAGCGCGGGGTTGGCGATGCTGTTCGTCTGCAACGCATCCTCCGGCGGCCTGGACACCGTCGCCAAGCTGCTGAACAAATTCCTGCGCATGGACCTGGGGCAGGCCATCTCCGCAGTGGGCATCTGCGCGGCGCTGTCCTCCGCCCTGGTCTATGACAAGAAGACCGTGGTCCTCAGCGTCATCGGCACCTATCTCAACGGCGTCATCGTGGACCACTTCGTGTTCGGCATCAACCTCAAGCGCCGGGTCTGCATCCTCTCGTCCAAAATGGAGGAGATCCGGCAGTTCATCCTCTACGACCTCCACAGCGGGGCCACCATCTACGAGGCTGCCGGGGCTCTCAGCGGGGAGATCCGCCGGGAGATCGTGGTCATCGTGGACAAGGCCGAGTACGCCAAGCTGATGGACTACGTGCAGAAGCTGGACCCGGCCGCCTTCATCACGGTGTACGCCGTCAACGAGGTGACCTATCAGCCCAAGCGGGCTTTGGTCCGGGAGGAAGTCTCCCGCCAGAAATAGCCGAAAAGAGGCGCCCGGCTGCGGCCGGGCGCCTTTTCTCATTCTCTTATCAGTGCAGGCCGTCCACCACGGCCTCCAGGCGCTCCGGGTCTCCCACCGCCAAAAGCACGGTGTTTCCGCTCCGCCGGAGGACTGCCGCCTCCAGCCGGGGTACCGCCGCCGGGGTGTACCGCCGGGAATCCTCCAGCCGGGACGCCAAGTGCTGCCGCAGGGCCTCCTCCGCCGCCTGGGCGGCGGCCTCGTCCGTCAGGGTCAGGACCGCGGCCTCGTCGGCGCTGGCCGCCGTGTTGGTGGCCATGTAGCAGACGCAGTCCGTGACGGTGCCCGCGTCAACGCCCAGCACCAGAGGCGCCACGGCGCTGTCCACCGCCTCCATGTCGCCCGCGAACAGGCCCGCGTCCAGCAGCGCCCGGAGGTCGTCCGCCGTATAGGCCGCCTCTCCGCCGCAGCCGGTGAGCAGCACCAGCAGCGCCAGGGCGCAACCGATCATCCGCCTCATGCCTCGGTCACCTCCACAGCGTCAGGGGCGGGAGCGGCCTGTTCCCGCCAGTAGAAATAGCGCGCCGGGTCCATGACGTGGCAGCGCAGATAGTCCCCCCACATGGGGTAGTAGTTCCCCTTGAAGTGGCAGCCGTCGGCGCTCATGTCATAGGGGAGCTGTCCGTCCTCGCCCCGGTAGATCGAGGCGGTGTCCAGCAGCACCACCCGCTTCGCCTCCGCCACCCGGACGATGACCTCGTTGAAGGCGTCCACTCGCTCGTTGCGGTCGTGGTCGCTCAGATGCTCTATGGCCAGCTGGTCGTTCAGCGGGGGGAGGGTCTGCAGGTAGATCACCGCGTCTGGCTGGAGCTGGATCACCTGGTCCAGGAAGGCCCCCAGTCCCTCCTCGTATTCCTCCGGGGAGTAGCCCAGCTCGTTGATGCCGATCATGATGTAGACGCTGGTGAACTGCTTCTTTCCCAGGACCCCCAACATGGTCAGCGTCTCGCCGTCCACATCGAAAGTGTACTTCTCGCTGTCCACGCCGAACACGCTGATGCCGCGTTTCCAGAAGTAATTCCCGGTGTGGATGCCGCCCCAGATCTGGAAGCCCTCGGTGCGGGAGTCCCCCAGGAAAGCGGCGTTGTCAAAGACGCTGTCGTCCTCCGCCGGTTCGCCCTCCTCCAGGGGTACGCCGAAAGTGTACGGCGGGAACTCCGGTTCCGGGGAGGGGGCGGGGGCCTCGGCGCTGTCCGCAGCATCCTGTTCCGCGTCTTCGATTACCGCACCGCCGTCCTCTGCGCTCCCGTCCTTCGGGGTGGTGTCCGGCTGGCCGCTGGCCATGGCAACAGGGGGGACCTCACCGCCATCCTCTGGAGAAGAGGGCTCGGGAGGATCTTCTGAGAGCTCCCCCGCCTCATCGTCCGGCAGCTCCGGCGGAGCATCGGGAGAAATATTGCAAACGCCCGCACCCACCAGAAGGACCAGCAGGCAGGCGGCAAAAAGCAGCACGATCTTGGTACGCATAGCGGCAGGACCAGTTCTCTTTCTTTCAGTCTGACCCTATCGTAGCACCGGGTACCCCCTCCGTCAAGGAACAAATCGGTTACAGTTACGGGACCGGTTATGTAAATCTTTTTCACTGATGACGGCGCTCTCGGCACCGGTCTCGGACTGGAAAAGACTGGGGGAAAACAGGCGATTGCAACGGTCAGAAAAGCCTCGCAGAGGTCCATCGCGGCGGGCGCGAAAATTAAGAAAGCCGCCTGCTGTCGGCAGGCGGCTGTTTGGACCTGGGCGTTCTGTTTTACTCGGTCACGTAGGGCAGCAGGGCGATCTGACGGGCGCGCTTGATGGCCTCGGTCAGCTGGCGCTGATGCATGGCGCAGGTGCCGGT
>CANQCS010000195.1 GCA_947589745.1 uncultured Oscillospiraceae bacterium | reverse complement strand
AGCAATTTTTTGGTTACTTTTTGTTTGCACAAAAAGTAACCCAGGGTCAGCAGGGACCGCCAGGTCCCTACCAGACCCCCCAGGGGCTGGAAGCCCCTGCGCCCAGTCCGGGGTGCAAATCCCCCATTTACAAATGTGCGCTCTGTGTGTTATGATGTCCACAAACCTTTTGAAGGAGGAAATCATTTCTATGAGACCCAGCGGACTCATTGATCTCCACTGCGACACTCTCACCCGCAACAGCTGGCACTGCGACCGCTACGACCCCAGCCGGGGCACCCTGGACCAGCCGGGCTTCCAGCTCTCCCTCAGCAAAATGCCCGCGGGCATAAGATGGCTCCAGTGCTTCGCCATCTTCATCCCTGACCAGTTCCGGGGACAGGACGCCATCGACTTCTTCGACCGCCACGCGGCCAGCTTCCACCGGCAGATGGAGCGGTACGGGGACCGTATCGCCCCCTGCCGGGACACGGCGGAGGCGGAGGCGGCCTTTGCCGCTGGAAGGTTCGCCGGGATGCTGACCGTGGAGGGCGGCGCGGTGCTGGCGGGCCGCCTGGAGCGGGTGGAGGCCATCCACGACGTTGGCGTGCGGATGGTGACCCTCACCTGGAACGGGGCCAACGAGATCGCCTCCGGCATCGGCGCCCCCGGCGGCCTCACCGCCTTCGGCCGGGAGGCCGTGGCGGAGATGGAGCGGGTGGGCGTGCTGGTGGACGTGTCCCACCTGAACGACCGGGGGTTTGAGGACCTGCTGGCCGTGGCGAAGAAGCCCTTCGTGGCCTCCCACTCCAACGTCCGCTCGGTCTGCGCCCACCCGCGGAACCTGACGGAGGAGTTCGTCCGGGAGATGGTCCGCTGGGGCGGGCTCATCGGCCTCAACTACGCCAACGACTTCCTCTCCGACGACGGCCGGGGGAGCATGGACGACCTGTACCGCCACGTGTGCCGGTTCCTGGAGCTGGGGGCGGAGCGCTGCCTGGCCCTTGGCTCGGACTACGACGGCACGGGGATGCACCCGGACTTCGACTCGGTGGAGAAGGCCCTGGGCATCTACGGCTACCTCACCGCCCACGGCATCCCTCACGACATTGCCGACGGCATCCTGTTCCAGAACGCCTGGAGCTTCCTCCGGGCCAACCTCTCATAACGACATTCAGGAGACGACACTACCCATGCAGAACGCAGTACCACAGCCCGCGGAGAACACCTCCCTGGAGCGCTTCGAGGAGATCGGGCGGGCCAACGAATTTCTCTATCAGGCCCTGGAGCTGGGCCAGTACATGCTCCAGTGCGGCGGCGAGGTCAGCCGGGTGGAGGACAGCATCCGCCGCATCTGCCTGTCCTTCGGGGCGGAGCGGGCGGACGTGTTCACCATCACGTCCAGCATCGTGGTCACGATCTACGCCCAGCGGTTCGGGGCGGTGACTCAGACCCGGCGGGTGACGGGGATGCAGTACGACCTGCACCGGCTGGAGCTGCTGAACACCCTGAGCCGCAGGGTGTGCGCGGAGCACCTGACCGCGCCGGAGATGGCCCGTGCGTTAGAGGCCATCCGGGCCACGCCCCAGTACTCCTTCCCCATCCAGGTGCTGACCTACGCCCTGATCTCGTCATCCTTCGCCCTGTTCTTCGGGGGCAGCGCCATGGACGCGGTGGCCTCGGGCATCATCGGGGTGGGGCTGAAGTTCCTGGACCGCTTCATCCGGGCGGCGGACGCCAACGCCTTTCTGTCGGCGCTGCTGTGCTCGCTGCTGGGCGGCCTGCTGGCGGGGCTGGCGGTGACGGTGGGCCTGGGGGACAGCGTGGACATGATCAGCATCGGCAACATCATGCTGCTGATCCCGGGCATCGCCATGACCAACTCCCTGCGGGACATGTTCAGCGGCAACACGATTTCGGGCATGATGCGCTTCATCGAGGCGCTGCTGCAAGCCATGGTCATCGCCTTTGGCTTTGCCCTGGCGGGCGCACTATTCTAAGGAGGCGGCGAAATGGACTACACAGAGATCGTGATGCAGCTGGTCACCGCCTTCCTGGGCTCCCTGGGCTTTGCGCTGCTGTTCCATGTCCGGCGGGAGAAGCTGCTGCTGGCCAGCCTGGGCGGCCTTCTCTCCTGGGGGGTATATCTTGCCATGGGTGCGGTGTCGCCTGCGCTGGACGCCCCCCGGTACTTTGTCGCCGCCGTGGCGGTGACGGTGTACGGGGAGACGCTGGCGCGGATAGTGCGCTGCCCGGCGACGCTGTTTATCGTCACGGCCGCCGTGCCGCTGATACCCGGCGGGTCGCTATATAAGACCATGAGTTACTTCATGGCCCAGGACAATGCCGCTGCCGCGGCACAGGGGTTTTATACTTTGGTACTGGCCGTATCCTTGGCCGTAGGTATGTTGTTCCCAACATCTATCTTTCATCTGTTGCAGAGGATGAAGACATTGAATAAGAAACCTGGGAGATAGGTGCGTGGGGGCTCCGCCCCCACCGGGCTTGATTCGCCCCCCCAGTGGGGCGCCCCCTGGGTGACTTTTCCCGCGCAGGAAAAGTCACCAAAAGTGCGCTTAAGGGGGCTCACGCCCCCTTAAGTATCCCTGCCCGTTTGGAGGGACGTTAAGGGTAGTTGGTCAGTAGAACTAGGACCCAGGGAAAGCTTTCAGCGGGGGTGCCCTCCTTTGTTTTCCTTATTCCAACTGCCGGTTGCTCCGTTCCACTCCGCAATTGATACATTTCCGTATACGGTTCAGAACGGACTGCGTTCTGCTCCGTTCCACTCCGCAAAAGAAAAATGTTTCGTATACGGCCCGACAAGAAACATTGATAATTGCGTAGTGGAACGGAGCAACCAGCAGTTGGACTACGGAAAAGAACAACACCGCAGTCCCGATGAATGCTTTCTCTGGGTACTTCTCACCAACAATGTGCCCTTAACAAAAATTAGTTAGAGGTCCAGCCCTACGGGCTGGCGGCTTTTTGGTTACTTTTTGTCCGCACAAAAAGTAACCCAGGGTCAGCAGGGACCGGAGGTCCCTACCATGACCACCCCAGGGGCCGGAGGCCCCTACCACCTAGGAAGGAGACTGCTTATGTCGATAGAATATAGAGAATCCCACGACGCCATGGGCGTCGTATTGGTGCCTGCCGCCCACCTGTGGGGGGCCCAGACCCAACGGAGCTATCAAAACTTCGCCATTGGCATCGAGACGATGCCAACAGAAATTATCCGCGCCTTTGCGGTGCTAAAAAAGGCCGCCGCCCAGGCGAATCTGTCCTGCGGGAAGCTGGACAGCCGCCGCTGTGAGCTTATCTCCACGGCCTGCGATGAAATTCTCTCCGGCCAGTGGCCGGAAGAATTTCCTCTGAAAGTGTGGCAGACCGGCAGCGGGACGCAGTCCAACATGAACGTTAACGAGGTCGTCGCCCAGCGCTGCGCTATGTTGGACCCCTCCCTCCCTATCCACCCCAACGACCACGTCAACATGTCCCAGAGCTCCAACGACACCTTCCCCACCGCCCTCCACATCGCCGCCGTCTGCGCCCTGGAGGAGCGGGTCCTCCCCGCCCTGGTTCTGCTGGCGGACACCCTCCGCCAGTTGGAGAACGAGAATCAGGACGTGTTGAAAATTGGCCGCACCCACCTCCAGGACGCGGTGCCCATCCGCTTCTCCCAGGAGATCAGCGGCTGGCGGGCCATGGCCGAGGCGTCGGAGCAGTACATCCGCTCCGCCCTGGAGCCCCTGCGGGAGCTGGCTTTGGGCGGCACCGCCGTGGGCACCGGGCTCAACTGCCCGGCGGGCTTCGCCGAGAAGAGCGCGGCGCTCGTCTCCCAGCTCACGGGCCATGACTTCCGCACCGCGCCCAACAAGTTCCACGCCCTCACCAGCCGGGACGCGGCGGTCTTCGCCCACGGGGCGCTGAAAGCCCTGGCGGCGGACCTGATGAAGATAGCCAACGACGTGCGCTGGCTGGCCAGCGGCCCCCGCTGCGGCCTGGGGGAGATCTCCATCCCGGAAAACGAGCCGGGCAGCTCCATCATGCCCGGCAAGGTGAACCCCACCCAGTGCGAGGCCGTCACCATGGTGGCGGTGCAGGTCATGGGCAACGACGACGCCGTAGGCTTCGCGGCCAGCCAGGGGAACTTTGAGCTGAACGTGTTCCTGCCGGTGATCGCGTACAACTTTTTGCAGTCCGCCCGTCTGCTGGCGGACGTGATGGAATCCTTCGTCAAAAACTGCCTGGTGGGGCTCCGCCCTAACCGGGACAAGATGAAGGAGTACCTGGACCGCTCCCTGATGCTGGTGACGTGTCTGACGCCGTCCATCGGCTACGAGAACGCGGCCAAGGCGGCCCACCTGGCCCACCGGGAGGGGCTGACTTTGAAGGAGGCCGTCCTCCAATGCGGGTTCCTCTCTGCAGAGGAGTTCGACCGGGTGGTGGACCCTGCAAAAATGGTGTAATACTAATCCCTAATTAAAACAACCAACGATCCAGCGCCTGGCGGTGATGCTGCGAATGGTCTCAGCAGATAGAT
>CANQCS010000194.1 GCA_947589745.1 uncultured Oscillospiraceae bacterium | reverse complement strand
GCACATTTTCGTGCGCTGGCATACCGGAAATACCGGATGGGGATATCCCCCTTTCGGACTTCCTCAATGATGCGGTAGTAGTGCTTGTGCGGCATGGAGTTCGCCTGGAGCCAGACGGCATCGGCACTTCGGATAGCACCAAGGTCCGGCAGCTCGTGACCGAAAAAGCGGACGTTTGGAAGGAGCGGGCGGATCGCCTTCAGCCAGCTGTCATGTCCGCCAAATACCACCACACGGCGCTTGCTCCGCCAGGGCAATTCAATTTGTGCGTCGGGGATCTCCTCCTCATCGGGGGAACGCTGCTCCATGAGGTATAGCGCCTCCCGGAGCTAGGCCAGCTCCGCACGGTCACGCTCCCTCTCCCGCTCAGATGCCTGCAGGCGGTCGCGGAGCTCACTTGCCGCTCGGTCCGCCTCGTGGAGCGCACGGCGGGACTGCTTCAGCTGGCGGTCCGCCTCTTTGAGGCGTGCTTTCAGCGTGTCGAAGATTTCTGCTGCCTTCTCCTCCACTGAACCGCCTACTTTAGAAGTTTAGGACAGAGAGGGAAACAGAGTATGAAGCAGGAAAATCAGGCTCACAGCTTCATCAGAAAGCCGCATCCCTCCGTCTCATTGGGACGGCTGTGAAAGCCAAACCGGTGGTAGAAGGATTCTCGTCCCTTGGCGGCCAGGAGGCCCACCATAACGGTGCCCTGGCTGGGCTTGGTGCGTTTGATGTAGTCCAGAAGCGCCCGCACTACGGCGGAGCCAACGCCCTGCCCTTGATAGGAGGGATGGACGAACACCTCCTGCAGGTATACCACCACCGCGCCGTCGCCCACCAGCCGCCCCATGCCGACGATGCCGCCGTCGATCTCCACAGAGACGGCGTAGAGCGTGTTGGCCAGGGCCCGTTCCGCCTGTTCCGGAGTGGGAGCCGGGAATCCCACAGCGGTCCAAAGGTCGCAGTATTGCTGCGCGGTCAATTCGTTTTCGTGCAGGATCATATGCTGTCCTCCTTCAAAGATATCCATACTGCGGGCTCACGGGTCCTGTCAGGGTGATTCGTTTCCGGCAAGCGTCAGGTCCGCAGCCACGACATACTCCAGGCGGACCGGTCCCCGATTTATCGTAAGTACCGGGTGGTGAAAGAGCGGCCCATCCACTACCACGGTGTGATACTCGCCGTTCTCTCCGCAGGCGTCCACCCCCATGGCCAGCATCTGCTCCACGTGGGCTTGACACAGCTCCTCGCCCAGCCAGCTCTCCGGCAGGACGCCGATCCGGACGCACTTGATGAGGCAGCGATAGTCCAGGTCCAGGGTCCTCCGCACCAGCTCCAGCCGGTCCCGGCCCCACAGGGGCAGCACGGCTTTGAGGCCTGCCGCGGCGCACCGAGCCTCATCCCACTGCCGATGCAGAGCCGTGTCGATATCACCGAACACACACGCCTCCGCGCCCATCTGTCTGGCTTGGCAAAGGCCCCATTCCATGCGCTCGTTGTAGTTCTCAGTGTCCGCCTCACAGCAGAGCAGAGGGATCTCCAGTGCGTCCGATATGGCGGCCAACAGCTGCGGTCCGATGCCGTGGACCCAGCTCCGCCCGGCCTCCGGCTGGTACATGACAAGCAACGCCACAGACTCGTGGCCTGCCGCTGCCATTTCGTGGAGCGCAAGGACGCTGTCCTTGCCGCCGCTGAAGGATGCCACGAATTTCATTGTCTACTCCCCCCTCAGAGATACATGGCGAAGATCTCGCCGTCGATGTCTAAAATCTTGTCGATGGGTATTTTCAAACCGTCTCCCATGGCCAGCACCCGCTCGTAGGTGTCGATCTTCTTCACCCAACTGGTGACAGAGACGTAAGCCCCGCCCGCCTTCTTCCCGTCAGGCCGGAACCAGGTGACGGTGATCTCCGGCCTGTCCGCCAGATGCTCCGCCACGATCCGCAATCTGGCATCCAGTCCGCCCAATGCATCCTCGTCCAGCTCCGCCTGGTCCTCTGTCAGTCGGGCGGTCTCCGTCAAGGCGTCCTCATAGCCGGTGAGAGCCCGGAAAGGCATGAACTGAGCTGCCCGGTCCGCCATGGGCATTTGCGGATGCTTGTCCGAAACGTGGTGGGGCAGGTGGATGATGTCATCATATGGGCCGCTCATGCTTTATGTCCCCCGATCATACCGTTCCGTTCCCGGGCCGTGGCGCCCTCCTCCAGACTGTTGCCCTTGAGAATGGCATTCTTGCCGTACTTCTTCTGGATGGCCAGCATAGCCTTCTGCATCTTCTTCTCGCGCTCCAGCGCGGCGGTCTCCCGCTCCTGTTTCGCCCGGACCGCGGCATAGTCGGTAAAGAGGTCCAGCTGCTCCACCTCATCTGTTTTCGGCGCGTCCGCCTCCGGCAGCACATGGGTGGCCGTGATGTAGAACCTCCGCACCAACAGCTGCCTGTCCACGATGCGGTCAAAGAGCTCCAGCGCCGCCCGCATGATCTCCTTGGTGGAGGAGGAGTACCGCTCCAGATTGGCCGTGCCATGGGCACTTTTGGGGACAGAACGCCCATAGCGGTCCGTCTTTACTTCGCCCTGGTAGCTCTGCCCCGCACCTTTCAGGTTCTCGATATCGTAGCCCACGGTCATGACGATCTGGTCAGTGACCAGGCCCTTGTCCACCAGGTCCAGCACCAGCCCCTCCACCATCTCCCGGACCACCAGCCGGGCCTTGTCGTTGGGATAGGGGCTCTGGAGCACCTGCCCGGAGCCGATGCTGCTGGCCTCCGGCTGGTACGCCTTGATGGCCGCCATGGGGCAAGGCTCCCACCCCCAGGCGTGGTCCACCAGCAGCTCCGCGTTGATGCCGAACAGCTTGTACAGCAGGTCCTCGTTGTAGTAGTCCGTGGGCTTCCCGATGGAGCAGCGGGCGACATCCCCCATGGTGTAGAGCCCGTTGGCTTCCAGCTTCTTCGCGTAGCCCCGGCCCACCCGCCAGAAGTCGGTGAGGGGGCGGTGGTCCCACAGGCTCTGCCGGTAGCTCATCTCGTCCAGCTCCGCGATGCGGACGCCGTTTCGGTCCGCCGGGATGTGCTTGGCGCGGATATCCATGGCCACCTTGGCCAGGTACAGGTTGGTGCCGATGCCCGCCGTGGCGGTGATGCCCGTCTCGCGGAGGACATCCAGGATCATCTTCATGGCCAGCTCCCGGGCGGTGAGTTGGTACATCTCCAGGTAACTCGTCACGTCCATCATCACCTCGTCGATGGAGTAACTGTGGATATCCTCCGGGGCGATGTATTTCAGGTAGATGTTGTAGATCTGGGTGCTGCGCTCCATGTACAGCGCCATCCGGGGCGGGGCCACAACATAGTCCACCGACAGCTCCGGGTGAGATCTCAGCACCGTATCGTCCCAGGAGGAACCGGAAAAGGTCCGGCCCGGGGCCTTCCGCTGCCGCAGGGCGTTGACCTCCCGGACCTTCTCCACCACCTCGAACAGTCGGGCCCGGCCTGGGATGCCGTAGGCTTTCAGGGATGGGGTGACGGCCAGGCAGATGGTCTTCTCCGTGCGGCTCAGGTCCGCCACTACCAAGTTGGTGGTCAGGGGGTCCAGGTGTCGCTCCACGCACTCCACCGAGGCGTAAAAGCTCTTCAAGTCAATGGCGATATAAGTCTTCTCCTTTGCGGGCACCGCTCTTCACCTCCTGAAACGCCGCTATTTCTTGAAAATCACCAAAAGCTGATCTGCGCGTCCGCCGGGGCCTTTTCCAACTGGGGTGGTGTCATCCGCAGAAATTCCCCGGCCGCCTCCGGCTCTGCCAGCCAGGGAGCGACCTGTTCCTTCGTCAGCACCAGCGGCATCCGGTGGTGGACCTCCCGCATGGAGGCGTTGGCCTCGGTGGTCAGGATCACATAGCTGGGCTTGCCGGCGCGGACATCGTATAGGCCCGCCATGTACAGGGCACCTTCACCCGGCAGAGTGAAAAGGTACTTCCGCTTCTGCCGGTCCCACTCAAAAAAGCCGCTGGAGGGGATGACACAACGTTTTTGCGCGACGCTCTCCCGAAACATCGGCCTCTCTGCCGCTGTCTCCGCCCGGGCATTGATGATGAGCCCTTTCGGTCCCCGGTAGCCCCAGGTCAGAAGTTCTGGCTGGATGCCGCCTGCGCTGTCCAATAGGACAGGCGCGGACATAGACGGGGATATCTCTCCCGGTCTCCACGCGCCGGCATTGTACTTCTTGTTGATCGCTTCGGCAATTCGCTGAATTTCAGCGACCTGCTCTGCAGTGAACTGATACCGTCCACACATCCCAAACACTCCCTATTCGCATTCGTCATGTTTCTGTGCTCAAGATGTAGTATAGCACATTTGCCAGTGTTATCGCAACTATGCAGGGAATAGGCACCGTGCTGCGGTCCCCAATAAAATCGTAACACATCAAATTGACTTTATACTATAAAATTGCGGCATAAGAGAGAACTGCTTATTTTATACTAATCCCTAATTAAAACAACCAACGATCCAGCGCCTGGCGGTGATGCTGCGAATGGTCTCAGCAGATAGATCA
>CANQCS010000193.1 GCA_947589745.1 uncultured Oscillospiraceae bacterium | reverse complement strand
ACGTGCCCAGCGGCATCCCTTTTCCTTTCGCCATGTCCCGTTCCTCCTTTTTTCGGTTTCCATGGCTCTATTCTACATCTTTTACTGTCCAAAAATACGACTCTGCACTTGCTTAACTAAAGGGATAACCATATTATTTTTTACGTGCTCTCCCGCTCCACCAACGTCGCCGCCATGGCCAGATGTTGAAGGCCGGGCTTCTG
This sequence comes from uncultured Oscillospiraceae bacterium, assembly GCA_947589745.1. GTDB lineage: Bacteria > Bacillota > Clostridia > Oscillospirales > Oscillospiraceae > Pelethomonas. The sequence continues at coordinate 4,337 of CANQCS010000193.1, read as the reverse complement.
CCCCTCTGGGGCCTCGATCTCCTCTACGATCATCCGCATGGCCTTGCTGCCCATCTGGTGGGCGGGCATCTCCATGGAGGTCATGGACGTCTCCAGCATCCCGCCCACGGCGTGGCCGGTGAGGCTGATGACCCGGACCCGCTCCGGCATCCCCACGCCCCGTTCCGTCAGCACCCGGATGGCCCCCAGGCCCTGGATATCCACCGCCGCTATGATGGCGTCCAGGTCCGGCACCTCCTCCAGCAGCTGTTCCGCGCACTCATAGCCGTATTCAAAACTGTTCACCGGTTGGGAGCACTCGCTGAAATTCTCCTCCAGCCCCAGCTCCCGCACTGCCTGACAGTATCCATCCTGCCGCTCCTTGTAGGGGGCCAGGTGGAGGGAGCCGCTGATGAGGCCGATTTTGCGACAGCCCTTGCTGTACAGATACTGCACCGCGTCATAGCCGCAGGACACATAATCCACCGTGACGCTGCTGATGCGGGGGTCCTGCTTCCGCACGATCTGGAGCACCGGGATGGAGCTGGCGCGGATGTCCCGGAGCAGACGCCCGTTGCGGCCCGTGGCGGCGATGATGATGCCGTCCGCGAAGCCGCCCCGCAGCCGGTTCAGGCACTCCTTCTCCGTGGCCGGGTCGTCCTCGGTGACGCAGACCAAGGTGGAGTACCCCTGCCGCCGACCCTCCGCCTCGATGCCCTGGAGGATCTCCGAGAAGATCGCCAGGTGCAGCCGGGGCACTACCACGCCGATGGTGTGCCGCCGCCCTGCCCGGAGGGCTTGGGCCATCACGTTGGGGTGATAGCCCAGCTTCTTCGCCGCCGCATAGATGCGGGCCTTGGTGTCCGGATGGACATAAGAGGTATTGTTCAGGGCCCTGGACACCGTGCTCACATCCACGCACGCCAGCCGGGCCACATCCTTCAAAGTCGCCACACGGTTCGCCTCCTTGTACAATCGTTTGTATTATCCGTATCATAACACTCTTTTCCCAAATTTGCAACCGGTTTTGTGCCGCCGTGTCCTTCGGTTTTTCTGCTCGTCAATATAAACAATTTAACAGGCTTATTTATGGTGTTTATGACATATTGTGCAAAAGATTGCAGGCCGTATGCAAAATATTGCAGGGTCGGGCCAATTCGTTGACATTTTTGTTTCGCCGTGCTATAACTAAGCCATCGTAAGCAAACGATTGCAGAAAACAGTGCAGAGCCGCAGGCGCGCGATGCGGCGGAACGGTTTTCGCAGACAGTTTACCGATTAAATTTAATTTTTTAAGGAGAGTATCATCATGGCTAAGGTTAAGACGTTCAAGACCATTTTCCCCGCTGTTTCCGTTCCTCTGAACGACGACTATTCCATCAATGAGCAGGAGTTCCGCGTCTATCTGCGCTGGATCAAGAGCTTCTATGGCAAGGGCATCGAGGGCCTGGTCTGCAATGGCCACACCGGCGAGATCACCGGCCTGACCCGCGCCGAGCGCAAGCGCGTCACCGAGATCTGCGCTGAGGAGTGCGGCGACGTGATGACCATCATCTCCGGCGTCAACTGCGAGAACACCCAGGAGTCCATCGAGATGGCCCGGGAGGCCAAAGAGGCCGGCGCAGACGGCATCCTGTTGATGCCTCCCCACATGTGGCTCCGCTTCGGCATGAACCCCAACGCCCCCTTTGAGTACGTCAAGGACGTGGCCGAGGGTGCCGACATCGACATCATCATCCACCTCTATCCCGCCACCTCCAAGGCCTTCTATCCCGTGGAGACCCTGATCAAGATGTGCAAGGAGATCGACCACGTCAAGTGCATCAAGATGGGCACCCGCGTCACCTCCATCTACGAGCACGACGTCCGTCTGCTCCGCCAGGAGTGCCCGGACATCTCCCTCATCACCTGCCACGACGAGACCCTGTGCGTCAGCTGGTTCCCCGGCATGGACGGCGCCCTCATCGGCTTCGCCGGCTGTGTGCCTGAGCTGATCTGCCCCGCCCGCGAGGTCTTTGCCCATCCCGACCAGCACACCCTGAAGGAGGCCCAGGACTGGTCCGACCGCATCTACCACATCTCCCAGGCCATCTACGGCGGCGGCCAGCCCTCCGGCGAGGCCCATGCCCGTCTGAAGGAAGCCCTGTATCAGCGCGGCATCTTCTCCAACGCCCTCATGCGCAAGCCCGTCCTGCCCCTGAACCAGGAGGAGAAGGACTGGGTGGCCCTGGGCCTGGAGCGCAGCCAGCTGCCCAAGGTGGACATGGAGCAGTACAAGTAATTATATCCCTTCGCCATCCAACAGCGGGGCGCTGCGGCAGCGCGGCGCCCCCTCTTTATAGGGAATTTGCGGAAAGGAGCTCCCTTATGAGCGAGAAAAAGAATAACGAGGCGGTCTTTGGCGCGGATGTGAAACGCCTCCCCCTCAAGGATCTGGTCAAGCGCATCGGCCCGGGCCTCATCGCCACCGGCATCGTCATCGGCCCCGGCGCGGTGACCACCGCCTCCATGCTGGGCGCCAACTACGGCTACGCCCTTATCTGGCTGGTCATCCCCATTATCTTCATGGGCATCACCTTTATGATGGTCATCAACCGTCTGGCCATTGTCACCGGCCTGCCCTCCATCCACGCCATCCGGAAATATTACGGTCCCGTGGCCGCCGGCGTGGTGGGCGTAGCCGTGTTCCTGGCCTGCCTGTTCTTCACCATGGGCAACATCTCCGGCACCGGCGCGGGCATGAACCTGATCTTCGGCCTGGACTGGAAGATCGGCTCTGCCATCATGATCGCCATCGTGCTCTACTGCTACTTCGCGAAAAACGTGTACTCCAAGGTGGAGAAGCTGATTACCCTCTGCATCCTGGTGATGATCGTCTCCTTCTATGTCACCCTGGTGGGCGTGGGCGGCCCCGACCCCGGTGAGTTCGCCAAGGGCATGTTCACCTTCCAGGTGCCGGAGGGCAGCCTGTCCACCGCCCTGGCCTTCATCTCCACCAACGCCGCCATCACCGCCGGCATCTATAACACCTACCTGGGCAAGGAGAAGAAGTGGAACAAGGAGGACCTGTTCAACGGCGTCATGCTCACCGACGCGGTAGTCCACATCATCAGCGTGGTGCTGATCTCCGGCGCTATCATCCTGGTGGGTGCCATCGTCCTCCATCCCCAGGGCCTCAGCATCAAGGCTCCCGCCCAGCTGGCCGAAATGCTGGTGCCCATCATGGGCAACGCCGCCAAGTACATCATGGGCCTGGCCCTGGTGGGCGCGGGCTTCTCCTCCCTGCTGGCCAACACCCAGCGCGGCATGGTGCTGCTGGGCGCGGGCTTTGACCGGGATGTGGGGCTGGAGACCAGGTTCGTCCGCTTCGGCTGCCTGATCTGCCTGGCCTTCGCCATGGTCATCTGCTACAGCTACGGCGGCTCCCCCACTCAACTCATTCTGATGGCCAACGTGGCCACCTCCATCGCCACGCCCGTGGGCGGCCTCTTCATCCTGCTGCTCCTGTGGCGGGACGACGTGAACGAGGGCTACAAGAAGCCCACCGTGCTGCGGATCTGCATGACCGTCAGCTATGTGTTTGTGCTCGTCATGACCTATTTCGGCATGAAGAGCTATATTCCCCAGGTGATTGCCCTGTTCACGGGTGCCTGATCTGTCGTTTAAATACCGCATCGCCCTTTGGCCTGTACGCCAAGGGGCGATGTTATTACTGAAAATGGATAGGAGATGCAAGGGAATGAAATCACAAATCCACCACGCGGCGCTGAACGTGTCTGCGTTCGACTGGTATACGGCGTTTTTTCAAACTGTGTTCGGCATGACTGTGCAGAAAACGTCAGGGGAAAGACCTGCGCGGAAAGTGTGGTTCCATGAGGGGATCCAGTTGAATGAGCGGACAGACGCTATTGGCTGTGGGACCATCTGCGACCATATCTCTCTGGCTGTGGAGAATATCCCGGAGGCTGTAGATGCCGCCATCAATGCCGGATGTGATCCGCTGCCCGAGGGGGCGCACTGGTTTGCCCTTCCAAATGGTGTCCGGCTTGAGTTAAAGCAAATGTAAATTGAATAGATAAGATAGAGCAACGCTGTCTGCATTATTCGCGCAACCAGCGTTGCTTTACTAAAATACCCTTGACAAAACATATCTGACTGATAATAAAAGGCGGAATTGTAGTCAGACAGCCTTTCATCGATCCAGGAGCGGTACGGTGTCTCGGCTCCCATGAAATATCTTTCGCATACGGACCTCCCACTGAAATATAGAGTGCTTTCTTTTCTAGTGTTCTGTAAAAACTAAAACTTCACAACAGGGTAGAGATGCTTCAACTTGGACCTGGCGTCGTTGGTTGTGA
>CANQCS010000192.1 GCA_947589745.1 uncultured Oscillospiraceae bacterium | reverse complement strand
AAATCATCGAAAAAGTTGCAAGTTTTGGCCCCTTTAAGTCCAAAATTAAGGCCCTTACGGCAAAAGGAAAAGCTCTGAAGCTGTTGCGGCGCAACAGGTCCAGAGCTTCTAAAAATAGTTTGGTAGCGGGTTTTGGCGGGGTGGTAGCAGTTGCTCAGATTACGTTAACTATTTTGATTATGTCCAATATAATTACAACAGGTACAAAATTCGGGGGATTGGTAGCCTGGTGGTAGCAAATTCATGAAAAATTTACAATTTAGTTCGATATTTTGCAAAAATATTACCTGTTTAGCAGATATCTATATGATAAAATTGCAATAAGCAATGATCTGACAATGTGGTTGACGTAACTTTGTTTTCTTCGGAAAAGTTGTATCTGTATTGATACCGGGCTGAAAGCGAAAATGCGGGAAATCGTTCGCGGAGCATTGAGCGAACAGTGCGGTTTTTGTAGCGTAAAAAGGCCTGTTTTGGTTGACAATATAGGCCTGGTGTGGTATAGTAAAAATGACCTGATTCTATAGGAAAGGGGTGGCGAGAATGACGCAGATCTCGGTGTCTGAGCTGAAAATGAACACGGGGAAGTATGTCACGATGGCGAGGGATCAGGATATCATGATCACCAAAAACGGGAAGGTCGTCGCCAAATTGGTGACGGCAAAGGTGGACAAAAAAGAGGCGTTCAAGCATCTCTTGAGCCTGTTCCCGGAAAAAGGGCTCGACCTGGACCCGGATGAGGCCAGAGAGGAGCGGCTCGGATGAGGGAGGGTCTTGCGCCGATGAAGATCGTCTTCGATACCAACGTTTTGCTGGACAGCATCCTGAACAGGCCGGGAAGAGCAGCCGCCCTCCGGCTCATGCTGGCGGTGGCTGAGGAGAAGATCGTGGGGATCATCTCCGCCAACAGCATCACCGACATCTACTACCTGGCGCGGAAAGGCATCGGCGACCGGGCCGCGCGGGAGGCGATCTTCGACCTCCTGTCCATGTTCGATGTGGCGCAGGTGGACGGGGATGCCTGTTCGATGGCACTGAACGCGCCTATGAGCGACTACGAGGACGCCGTCCTGGCGGTGTGCGCGGCGAGAGAAGGGGCCGACTATATCGCCACCGGGGACCAGGGGTTCCTCAATGCCGCCAGTCCGGTCCAGGTCAGGACATCGGCGGCGCTGGTACGCATCATCGACGAGAGCGTGGGATGACGGATCGCCGCCGTATACGCGTCAGGAATACACGTTGCAGAGCTTGCCTTGTCAAGCTCTGTTTTTTTGCACAAATTATCCTTTTAAAATTTTCTGTTTTGACGTTGCATGGAAGCGTGCAACTTTTGGGGTGTTTCAGCCATATATGTAGCGAGGTTTTCGCTGCCACATCAATTCTGTAAAGGAGAATGCACAAATGCAACGGACCAGCAACTATCAGCTCCCGCAGTGGGAAAAAGAGGACCGGATCTTGATGGAGGACTTCAACGGAGCGATGGCCAACATTGAAAACGCCATCGACGGGGCCAAGAGCGAGGCGGCGGCAGCCGTGGAGAGTGCCAAAAGTGAGGTTACCAAAGAAATCGAGACAATCCGTTCCTCGGCTTACTCGCCGACAAACAAGCCTATCGCCGCCAGCCGGTATGTGGGGACCGGGAACCGGCAATCCATCACCGTGGGGTTCGCGCCTACCCTGGTGATGATCGTCCCGCTGACGTCCGACCGTATGACAGGCGACTCCATGACCGTCCACACCGCCAAATCCTCCGGGAGCGACTACGTGACGTTGACCAGTACCGGTTTTGAACTGGCCGCCCAGAGCCCCGGAAGCGCATACAGCGTCAATGTCGGTTCTACGGTTTACTATTACATTGCGATCCGCTGAAAATTAGGGGTGACCCCCGGGGCAAAAGCCCCGGGGGTCTTGATGTACGCGTTATGTTCTAACTGTACAAGGGGGTTCTCAGGTGTTAGTGTCGCTCTCAATCACAGCGGTCATCTCCAGCTTGATGGGCAGGCTGTAGGTGTCCTCCGCAGTAGCGCCAGTCCCCTTGATGGTGATAGTGACAACGAGAGGCAGCTCGTCGGTGCTGTAGCCGGGCTCGGGATCCACGAAGCCAGAGGTGATCTTGACCTTCGGCGCGGTATCCTTCGTCCAGACCAGCTTATCCCAAGCAGCCGAAGCGCCGAGCGGCTTACCAGTATTCTGGGCATCGCCACCAAGCATTGTCGCAAGGGCGGCCTCGGTAGCGACCTGGGTGACCTCTTCGCCCTTGACCTTAATGGTCTGAACGGTCTTCAGGGTCTCGGCCAGGAGCTCCCGGATGATCTCCTCATCCCACTCGGCAGCTTCCTGAGCGGTAGCATAGCGGACATTGATGGTGTAGACCTGGGCCTTCGTCGCATCGTTCTTGTCCGCCTCGTTGGTGGAAGCAAACTGCAGATTGCGGGCGCCAAGGGCAACGTCAACGTCGGTAAGCGGATCGCCCAGACTGCCGCTCTTCGTATAGTACGAGTCGTCGGTCGCCTTGAGGTAAGTGCTCCACTTCTTGCTGCTGAAGCTGGTCTGGCTGCGGTTCAATACCAGATCATAGGTGCCGTCCTTGTTATCGACCAGACGGGCCAGCTTCTTATCGACCTCCACCAGGGTGACCTTGACGCCGCCCTCGGTGATCGTGTAATTAGCCTTCGTCCCGTACTGGGGTTCGTTTGTGGACCACTTCTTGTCGCTAGCAGTCTTGATGCCGTACTCAAGGCTTGCCTTGACATCAGCGGACACCTTGGTCGTGTCTTTCGTTAGCTCCGTGTACTGAGCCAGAGCAGCCTTGGCAGCCTTCTGGGCATCCAGCACCTTTTTCTTGCCAGCATCCGTCTGATCCGCCTTGTTGGTCTGATTCTCAGCAATGTCGACCTGCTTGATGACCTCGGCCATAGCCGCAATGACGGGAGCCAGGTTCTTGGTGTACTCCTGGAGCTCGGCCTTCTTGGCCTGATAGGCACTGGCGGTGATGGCCTTGGTGCTCTCGACGAGGACATACAGCGCCCCTTCCTCAGCGGTCACGTTCTTAAGGGCATCCATGTAGCCGAGACGGGTAATGGTTCCATCGTCCGTCTTGTCGCTGGCCAGGTGCCAATAAGTGGTCGTGCCGCTCTCGTCCTCCGCCTTCTTACCAACGAAACCGTAGATCAGCTTGGCGTTCTGGGTCATCTCTGTGGCAAGAGCTTCCGCCGCGCCAACGCTCTGGATCACAGTCTCCTTGTCGGTGCCGGTATAGGTGCTGTTCACAGTGGCGTTGTCCTTCTTAGCCTTCTCATAGGCGGTCAGAGGAGCATACAGGGTCTTCAGAGCATCGGCGCGGTCCTCCGCGTCATACTCGCCCTTCTCGTTCTTAATCACTTCCGCGACTGCGTCGTAGGCGTCGGCCAGGGCCTTGACCACGTTAGAGTCAGTGGTGTCGGACTTCCAATCCTTGATATAGTTCACAGCCTCGGTCCATGTGATCTGATCCTTGTAGGCCAGCGTCTTAACGGCATCAGCCTTGGAGGTGTCGGCAGCCAGGGCGTCATAGGCCGCGATGGCGGCATCCTTGGCAGCCTCCTGCTCCTTCTGGTTATTGTAGGTAATTCCATCGATGGTCTTGCCCAGGGCGATTTCCACGTTCCGGACAATACCGGACACGGTGTCCACCAGAGGCTTGATGTCCGCGAGGGCCTTCTCCAGGGCGGTACGGGCGGCCTTCTCGGTCTCGGCCTTCTCGGTGGGCAGAGTGGCCAGATAGTATTCCCACTCACCGGCCTCTTCGTCGAGCTTCTCGAGCTCCTTCTGAGCCTTATCGATGTTCGCCCAAGTCAGATCGTCAGCCTTGCTGAGGTCCAGCTTGGTGACGTTCCTGGCTTTCTGGGTATCAAGACGGCTCAGTGCGCCATTGACCTGGCCCAGCTTCGCGGTTTCACCAGCAGCGGTGAGGTTCGCTTCGATGACGTCCTTGGGGGTGTTGACCTGCTCATACGCGGCAGCAGCCTTATAGAGAGCGGTCTTGGCATCCTTGACAGCGGCGTCGATAGCATCCTTCTCAGCAGTGGTAGCACCGGTCGGATAAGGATTCTGCTGCTTGACAGCGGCCTGATACGCGGTATCGGCAGCAATCAGAGCGTTGGCCAGCTCCATGCCCTCCTTGGCAATGGCCTTGGTAATGGCGGCGTCGACCTCAGCCTCGGCCGTGGTCAGGCTGGCGGCGGTGTCGGCGTTCTCGGTCTTGGCCAGATCAGCAGCATAGTCCTTCTGGACCTTGTCGATGGCGGCCTTGGCAGCGTTCAGCTTCTCCAGAGTGCCGTCCTCAACAGCGGCGGTGGCACCGTCGATGGCAGCCTTGACGGCGTCCGTGAAGCCCTTGTTCTTCAGAGCGGTCTCGGCGGCGGCGATGGCGTCCTCGGCCTCCTTGACGGCGGCCTTCTCGTCGGTGGTGAGAGCCTTCTCAGCCTCGGCGTCCTTGACGGCCTTGTCAAGGGCGTCCTTGGCGGCCTTCAGGGTAGCCTCGGTGGCGTCGGTCTTGGCGGCGGCCTCCTTGGCGGCCTTGACGGCGTCAGCGATGGCAGTGCGGATGTCCTTCTGGCTGGCGAACTTGACCTCGAAATCAACCTTCAGGTCGATCTCGGTGCCGGCCACGGTCAGATAGGTACC
>CANQCS010000191.1 GCA_947589745.1 uncultured Oscillospiraceae bacterium | reverse complement strand
CCCTCCCGGCCCGCATACTCCTGCTTCAAGGTATCCCCCAGCCCGCAGATGGCGGGGATGCCCATGGTCCGGGCCAGGATAGCGGTGTGGCTGTTGCCGGAGCCGCCCTGGGTGATGAAGCCCAAAATCTTGCTCTTGTCCAGCTGCAAGGTCTCAGATGGCGCCAGGTCGTCGGCGGCCAGGATCACCGGCACGTCGGAGTCGATACCGCCCTCGGCAATGCCCATCAGGTTGTTGAGGATGCGGCGGGTCACATCCTTCACGTCGGCGGCCCGGGCCTGCATATAGGCGTCGTCGGTGGCGGCGAACATGGCAGCGAATTGCTCCCCGGCCTGTTGGACGGCGTACTCGGCGTTGCACTGCACCTCGTCCAGGGCGGTCATGATGGCCTCCACGTAGTCCTCGTCCTCCACGAACATGGCGTGGGTTTCAAAGAGGATGGCAGTCTCCTCCCCGGTCTCCTCCCTGGCCTTGTCCGCCAGGGCCTCCAGTTGGGCCATGGACTTCTCCTGGGCGGCGGCGATGCGCTCCTTCTCCGCCGCGATATCGGCCACCGCGGTCTTGGCGATATCGGTGCTGGGACGCTGGAAAAAATAGATCGGGCCGCTGGCGACGCCCTTGCTGACGCCCTTGCCCTGCAATAAGATCATAGTCCTTTCTCCTCCTAATGATTTCAAGAAAGGGCGTCTGCCGCGCGGACAGACGCCCCGGGTGGGCGGTATGGCTTACAGGTTGGCCTTGAAAAACGCCTCCATGGCGGCGATGGCCTCGTCCTCCTGGGGACCCTCCGCAGCGACGGTGACCACGTTGCCCTGCTTGACGGTGAGGCTCATCAGCTTCATGAGCTGGGTGGCCTTGACGGTCTTATCATCCTTGGTGATCGTCACCATCGTGTCATCGTAGGATTTAGCCAATTTCGCAATTTGTCCTGCCGGACGGGCATGGATGCCCAGAGGATCATTGATGGTGTGAGTAAACTGTTTCATGATGCATTATTCCTCCCAAAGTACACCACCGTTGGTGGCGATAACATTCTTCATCCAATCATAACTTTTCTTCTTCCTGCGCTCCAGGGTCCCATTGCCCTTATCATCCATATCCACGTAGATAAAACCGTAGCGTTTCTTCATTTCTCCGGTACCAAGACTTACAAGGTCAATGGGTGCCCACATCGTATATCCCAGGCAGGGGATACCGTCTGTCAGAACAGCCTCCATGACAGCGCGCAGGTGATCGCGGAGATAGTTGATGCGATAGTCGTCCTGTACTACACCGCTCTCATCCGGATCGTCCACCGCACCCAGGCCGTTCTCGACAACAAACAATGGCTTTTGATAACGGTCATACAGTTCGTTGAGCAGGAAGCGTAGGCCCAATGGATCTATAGTCCATCCCCACGGCGTGACCTCCAAGTAGGGATTCTGATCCCCGCCCAAAACATTCATCTTGGTTTTCGTACTTACGATATTGGAGCGATAGTAGCTGAAAGAGATGAAATCCAACTGCCCTGCGGCGAGGATCGCGTCATCACCGGGCTGTGTGTGTAGCGTTACCCCACGCCGGTCCAGCAGGCTGGCGGCATAGCTCGGATAGTAGCCACGGGCCATCGTATCCACAAAGTAGTAGGTCTCACGTCTCTTTTGCAGACGGCAAAAGACGTCCTCTGGCTTGCAGGTAGCAGGGTACAACTCACTCATGGCATACATGGCGCCGAACATCGAACCGGGCATCATCTCGTGCCCCAATTTAACTGCACCTGCGCTGGCCAGAAACATATTATGTACCGCATTATAGTGGGTCTGATCGTCGCACCGATGGGTGCCGCAGGCAGCAAATCCGCGGACAGCGTTGATCTCATTAAAGGTGATCCAATACTTGCAACGTTTCCCATAGCGATCAAACAGTACCGCGCAGTATTTAAGGTAACGGTCAATAGTGGTCCGGCTGGACCAACCGTCATATTGCAGAGCCAGATGTAGCGGCAATTCATCGTGGTGGATCGTAATGAGGGGCTCCATGTGGTGCTTTTCCAGTTCATCCAGAATAGCATCATAGAATTTCAGGCCGTCCTCATTGGGCGTCTCCTCATCGCCGGTAGGAAAGATGCGGCTCCAGCAGATAGAAAAGCGATACACATTCATTCCCATACCCGCCAGCAGGGAGATATCCTCCTTGTAGCGGTGATAGTGATCCACTGCCTTGTGGCTCGGGTAGTATTGGCCGTCAACCAGGCAGGGCACCGCGCCTTCCGGAATGTTCTCTGGGTTAAAGAAGTGGCTACGGGCCTCGGCACAACTTCCGTCCGCTAATCGGAGCGTGTTGCGGCGAGGCTGGGAAACATTTCCATCCGTTTCAAAATCATGGGTGGAGAGGCCGCGTCCTCCGTCCTGGTAACCGCCCTCGAACTGGAAGTCGGCGGTGGCACCTCCCCAGAGAAAAGTTGCAGGCAATTGCATGTGCTATACCTCCTCGTTATATTGATAAAGGGAAATCGCCCCGCTCTCTGGCGGTTTTACTGCTGGGAGCGGGGCGATAATATGCATTGTGAGGGAACTCTGACCCGGCAGATCAGGCGTCTTGGCTGCCCGTGATCTTCTGATAGAGGATCTTATACAGCGCACAGATCTCCTTGGACAATGTGAGTTGGGTCATGGCAGTCATGAGCGTATCCTGCGCGTGGTTAAACAGGAAAGAATTCTCATACTTTGTGCCCGATATCTCGCTTTGGACGACCTCTGTCTGGGCGTTGTGTGCCTTCCGCAGGTGTTCCGCAGCCTCCACGAACAGAGCATCCGCACCTTCAAAATCAAACTCGTGCAGTTTCTCCAGTGCTTTCTCTGCAGCCAGCTTGGCATCGCCGGCTTCCATGATGACCCCAAAGGCTACTACAGCCAGTTCAGGCATCTCGTCGTCATCTTCTTCAGTGACGATATTCTTGTTTTCTTCGCTCATTTTTTTACTCCTCAGCCGCAGCAGCGGTTTCTTTATCGATCTCGCTCTTTTCATAGACCTTGAAGAACGGATACCAGATGACAAGGTAGACAATGAACAGGACCACGAACCACAGCACGCCACGCAGATCCTGGGTGACCATTACGGTAGAGATAGGAGCCGGGATCTGGCTGATCTGCAGGGACATGGCAGGGATATTCAGCAAGCCAGTGCTCATAATGATCCAGACCAGCAGGGGTCCCACCAAGGCGTTGATCCACATGGGGATCATCAACATAGGATTGAATACCACAGGGGTACCGTACATCAGGGGCTCACTGATATTGAAGAAGGAGGGGGCCAGGCACACACGACCCATGGCCTTGATACGCTTGGACTTGGAAGTACACATCAGCACGTTCAGGGGCAGCGGCGCACCCTGACCACCCATGGTGATGAGGCCGATGGCGAACATGGTTTCGTAGGTGACGATGAACTCGGGCCGGTTCCCAGCAGCAACAGCGGCGATATTGGCGGCCAGCGCTGCGGCAAAGACGGGATTACGAATGGCGCCCCAAACCCAGGGAGAGATACCAAGGCTGAAGAAGAACACCTGGACAAAGGACAGGGTCAGCATTCCCGGCAGACTCAGGAGGAAGTTCTGGATGGGCATAAACAGGTTCAGGATCACATCATAGATGTCCACATTGGCTTTGAACACCACCAGGACAGCAATGGCGATGGAAACCAGAATGGGGAGAACATTGTTGAACCACTCCAGTACAAAGTCAGGCAGGGTGTCACTATTCTCCAGGAAATGGAGTTTGGAATACATGTGATAGATGAACCCCACCATCAAGCCGGCGCAGATACCCACCATCATGGCAGCCGGGCCGAAGCGGGCATAGGTGAATTGAATCATTGTCTTCGTCTCATCGTAGGTAGGGAAGATAAAGACCATAAACACCAGCAGTGAAGTGAGTCCGGCATTGATGCTATACTTCTGGAGCTTCAGTTTGTCCATCAACTGCGATGCGGTCACAAAAGCCACGATAAAGCCGAGGAACCTAAAGGTGTAATCGATAATGATGTCAAAATTGGGGAGAACGGGGATGAACGCCTTAAAGACGTCGTAGATGTAGATCACGGAGCCAGCCAGGATAAACGGCAGGATCTTCTGCATCGCGCTGGAGACAGCTGCGATGTATGGCAGGCTGAAAACCTTACTTGTAGCCGGCGCGAGAACGTCGCTGAGCCAAGTCATAAATTTTTTCATGACAGTCAATCTCCCTCTGTAATATAGTTCATTTGATCCGATCCGCTACTCAGTTACTTGGAAGAAGCCAGCTTCTGGGCGAACTCCACAAGGCCCTTGCCGTCGATCTGACCGTAAATGGTCTGAGGGATGACGTCCACCTTGACATTGTAGGGGGCGGCCATACCGCGGAACGTCTCGACCTCGTTGGCGTAGTGCGGTCCCAGGAGGAGAACGTCGATGCTACTGAAGTAGCCGGCCACCTGGCTCTCGCTTCTGGCTTCCACTGCCATGGCGATGCCGTTTTTCTTGGCGTACTTGCGGCTCTGCTGAGCCAGCAGGCCACTGGAGAAGCCGGCGCCGCAGCAAAGAAGGACATGGATCTCGTTCATAGTTTCATTTCTCCTTTTAATTTAATATGGTTATCCCTTTAGTTAAGCAAGCGCAGAGTCCGTATTTTTGGACAGTAAAAGCTGTAGAATAGAGCCATGGAAACCGAAAAAAGGAGGAAC
>CANQCS010000190.1 GCA_947589745.1 uncultured Oscillospiraceae bacterium | reverse complement strand
TATCTAACATACATCAAAAAGAGGTAAGATAACGCCCTCTGCAAAAAAGGTTACGTTATCTTACCTCAACAAAGTTCGTCCCGGTGTAGCCATCGTCCACCAAAATGCGGGTGTTAGTGAAACCGTGGTCAGCAGCATACCGGCTGAGGATGGTCCTTTGATTCTGGATGAAATTGGACTCCCCGTCCATCGAATCCTCGTTACTGAGGCGGCAATAAAGAATGGTGATTTTTTGCTGATCCAACATAACGTCCTCCTTCACGTGTTGGTCAGCTGACAGTTCCGTAGTGCATGGCCCCATATTAACATAACTTCCCTCGTTTGTCACCATCAAATCGCCTCCCGGTCCGAAAAAATCAGCCGCTTGACCTTGTCCGTCAGTGCCTCGGTCCCGCCGCACTCCGTCTGGATGGTGTACCAGGTGTTCCCGATTTTGCGTTCGATCATCGTATGGAACGGCAGCCCCGGCTCCTCCCAAAAGAAAGCAGGAGGCTTCTCCTCTGGGAAATAGCATGCGCACAAGTCGATTGGTTCATATACATAGTTTTTGAAATAGTTGTCAAAGTCGAACTCCATCCTGTCACCTCCCTCGCGCTCTGTCTTTTGGCACAGACTGATATGCCTCCATGATTTCCGGCGGGATATTCTCCACTGTGCGGCGCAGCTCCTCCAGCTCCCGGAGCCTCTGAGCCGTCTCTAGTTGCTGGCGCACGCTCTCTTTGCTGGCGTCCAGCGCCTTTTCCAGTTTGGCGTCCTCGTATCTAAGCTGCTTATAGGCTCCGTCATATTTTTTAAGCTGGGTCCGCATCTGCTCCACACCTGGGATGTATTTCTCCAGCAGCGTCTCGATCTCAGTGCTTTTCTTCTTGGCGTTGAAGGGCGTGACCTCGCCCAGAAGGTTCAGCAGCATCTCCCGCTGGCGGTTCAGGTGGGCGGCCTCCTTGAATAGCCGGGGCGGGATGTGTGTCCTGCCGGTCTCGCTGGCACTCTCACCCCGCTCCAGGTCCGGGTACTTGCGGACCATGTGCTTCCAGAACTTGTCCTGCCACCAGGTCAGCTTCTTCTTGTTGCCAACGATATCCTTGGCACTCAACCGACCATCCCTTGTCAATGGGACAAAGGATAGGTGCATGTGGGGTGTCTTTTCGTCCATGTGTACCACGGCGGACAGGATGGTTTCTTTTGGCTGATGTTTCTCAATGAAGGCCAGGGCTTCCTGAAAGAATGCTCTGACCTCCGCGCTTTTCCTGCCCTTGAAGAACTCCGGGCTGGCGGTCACCAGAACCTCAACTACGCGGACGCTGTCCTTCCGGGTGCGGCACCCCGCCGCGACGATCTGACGTTCGGCCTCGGCCCGGTACTTCCGTCGGGGTCGGATGAGATGGAAATTCAGATGGCTGCGGTCGGTGTCAATGTCTGGGTTGCTGGCGTACTTCTCTTTGGCCCGCTCATTGTGGGCCTCAATGGGACCGATCTCCGGCCCCTTATATTTGGCGAAGCGTAGGATGGCATATTGTGTTTTCTGTATAGTGGGTCCCTCCTTTGTAACTGAAATGAGGATTGGGATCAGAGCGAAATAATTTCGTTCTGATTTGGGAAGTGGTGGCGGACAAAATGTCCGGCACCAACACGGAATCATTTTGACGTTCCGCTTACCCCCCACTATACATGTAATTTGGCTATAGACCCGGAATCCTGCAAAACTGCCGGAAAAATGAATCCGGCCCGGAAAAACTGCAAAAATGCAGGCTCCAGGCCGGGGGTCATCGGAACTACAACGTGGGCGCCAAAATGTCGCCGACGTGGTGGTTTAAAATCAAGATTGCAAAATGCAAACTTGAAAATCAGAATAGAAAGCTTATCTGATGGTTTGATTATAAGCACTTTGTGTGCTAAGATAAGCAAAAGGAGTGGTCATATGACGGCGTATCTGCCAGGTCCAACAGGCCGGCGCATCACGGAACTGCGGGAAAACAGGGATATGACGATAGAGGAGCTGGCGGCAAGGATCGGTGTCAACGCCACCACGCTGGGCCGCGTGGAGCGGGGACAGACGCAGAAGGTCGGCAGTGACGTACTTGTGGCGCTGGCGCAGGAGTTCAGCGTGTCTACCGACTATCTGCTGGGCCTGACCGACCTCTCGGATAGAAAAAACTATGACATTTGCAGGCTGGGTCTCTCCGCCAAAGCGATACGAAATCTCTATACGCGCAAGGTAAACGCAGAGGCGGTCAGCCGTATGCTGGAGCAGCCGAGGTTTGCTGTGCTGAGTGCTATGATGATGCAGTATCTGGATGACACCTTTGCCGCCGGGGTTGCCGCCCAAAACCAGCTATTCGATTCTCTGAGAGATATTCTCCTGGGCGTTAGACAGCAGGACCCTGACCAACAGGCGGCGGCAAGAGAAGCGGCGCAGGCTGTCAGCCTGGCCAAGGTCCTGTCGTATCAGGTGGAGCTGACGAAGATGCAGGAGCTGTTTGTGACGATGCTCAAAGAGATGAAGCTGGAGGCAGGTTCGGACCTTGGGCCGGACAAGGCTGTGACCAAGAAAGTCGTGGAGAAGATGATGGCAGAACTGACAGAGGGGCAGGACACACCGTTGGCTTCTGTCACGCCGGAGCAGATCACAGACGCAATCATACATACGGTGGACGGCGGCGAATTTGACACGGAGGATTTGGAGGCGTTCCGGCGAGGGTTAGTTTCGCTCTTTGAGGCACTCACCGAGAGGAATCATACACATGACGCCCAACAGGGGCCCTCAAACCACCCGGGCGGGTCCAATTAGCGCCTAAACTCGGCATGATAAACGTGGGTCGCATTTTGCAATTTCTTTCTATTCGACTGTTAGCGTTCCTATCTGACGCTGTGTGATATCTTTGAAAATCAGATGTGCAAAATGCACTTCTGATTTTCAAAGATATTTACTCTGATCTGCAGCATATGGAATATGGCCGCTTGGTGCCTGATAAAAATGAAATTATACCGGTAAGAGTTGGTTCTGGAATGTTAGCGGTTAACGCTGCGGCGGGACGAGAGACGAGGGACGGGGCTGTATATACCTTTTGTCCCTCACCAAAACCAGAGGGAGGCTGACGCCGCCGCGTCAGCCTCCCTCTGGTTTTCTGGCGTGGGAAAGCGCCCGCGCCAGACCGCGCCGCCCCTTTCCCACGCCAGCCAGGAACAAAAGGTATAACACACTAGACTTTCTGCGAAAGTCGTGTGCCAAAGGGGACACCGTCCCCTTTGGATTCCCCTGCCAACAGGGGCTTCGCGCCCCTATTGGATGACCCGCGCCAGAGGGGATTGCATTCCCCTCTGGACTCCCCACCATTTTGGGCCTGAAACAATCGTCAGTTTTTGGCTCCAAAAATGTAACAACCCTATGAGCTCTCCGCGGCCATAGGGCTGTTACAGTTCATCTGGAATGTATTCAGCAATATCCTCCAAACGGCATTCAAGTACCGCGCATAATTTATTCAGCGTCTTGGTCTCCATATTGTCATTTGCCCGTAACCGCCGAATCGTTTTACTGTCAATACCACACTTCTCTCTCAGCAAATATGTGGAGACACCTTTTTCTTGCATAACGCCCCACAACTTATCAAAGACGATCACGAGCTCACCCCCCGATTGACACTTGTCAGTATGGGGGTTATAATCTCCATTATTAAGGGGATATAACCCCCATATCAAAATTAAAATCGGAGGGTACGCCTGATGTTTGACAAGTCTTGTGCTTTCACTGGCCACCGCCCCCAAAAGCTCCCGTGGAGGTATGATGAATCCGACGTTGGGTGTGTGAGGTTGAAGGCAATACTGGCCGAAAAGATCGCGGAGTTGGCCGATACGGGAACCACCACTTTTCTATCCGGCATGGCCGAGGGCACCGATACCTGGGCAGCTCTCGCTGTTCTCGCGCTGCGCGAAAAGAATCCCGCACTGAAGCTCCACTGTGTCCTTCCCTGTAAGGGACAGGCAGACCGGTGGACAGCCTCAGCTCGGGAGTTATATTATCAAATTCTTGATAGAGCCGACGATGTGATTTATGTGAGTGAGGACTACTACAAGGGCTGCATGCTAGAACGCAACCGCTATCTGGTGGACCACGCCGCCAAACTGCTGGCGGTCTACAACGGGGAGCGGCGAGGCGGGACGGCCATGACAGTAAGGTATGCGCGGAAACTAGGGCGGAAAATCATCGTCATTGACCCGCGCACAGAACAAATTGCTGATGAGAGGTTGATATAAAATCTCTCTCAGGATTGAAAAAATCCTCCCATTTTTCCACAAAATATGATATACTGTTGGTAAATACTACATCTCCCACATGGAGGTATCTCTATGACGGACTTGGAACGGCGGACTGCCGCCGCTGGATTCGCGGCCGACTGGAAGGGCCGCGGCGACGAGAAGCAGGAGACCCAGGCTTTCTGGCTGGCCCTCCTGCAAAAGGTCTACGGCGTTGCGGAGCCGGAGAAGTACATCTCCTTCGAGCTTCCCGTGAAGCTGGACCACACCAGCTTCATTGACGGCTATATCACGGAAACTCGCGTTCTGATTGAACAGAAAGGTCAGGATATCGACCTGTCCAAGGGCTACAAACAGTCCGACGGCAGTATGCTCACCCCCTTCCAGCAGGCGCGGCGGTACGCCGGGTATCTGCCCCATGACCAGAATCCCCGGTGGATCGTGGTCTGCAACTTCCGGGAGTTCCGCATCCACGACATGAACCGGCCCAACGACGAGCCGGAAATTCTCCTGCTGGCGGACCTGGAGAAGGAGTA
>CANQCS010000189.1 GCA_947589745.1 uncultured Oscillospiraceae bacterium | reverse complement strand
TCTTGCCCGGTGCCTTGCTATTGGCACGTTTCCATTCTGCCCACACCGCTTTGGCTTGCGGTTTACGGGCGCACCCACGCCTCGTCTAATCCAAAATTCTCCACTTGGTCCGTATAGGTTTCGTAGATCTCCCGCATCATTTTGCTGAAACGAATATACTCCCGCATGTCTGCCGGTAGGCAGGTGAGCTGAGGACAAACCTCTTTAGCCTGCCAGATGGCCATCCCTGTCTTGACGCCACTCCTTTTCGCGGGATATGATGCGGTGAGGATGATTCCATGGCGGGCCTCCGGGTCTCCGACAACCGCTACAGGCTTACTGCGGAGTTCCGGCCGGCGTTGCTGCTCCACTGAAGCATAGAAGGCATTTGCATCCACATGCAATATAGCACGCTCCATATATTCACCCCTCTCTATCAGAACAAAAGTTCTCTTATATAATAGAACGTTTGTTGCGGATATTCAAGAGGTAATTATTGGGTAATTCCCACGCGCTTGTTAAATTAACAATACAATATATTGGATGTGGTCCAGAGCACACATCATAAGGAGAGTAGTTTTGGTATGCTGGGGAGATTTTCTTGAAGTTGAGCAAGGCATAAAATTCAGCAGATTGACGGTGATGTTGCTGCATGCGTTGTTCCTGCTTTCATAGATGCCCCCAGAACGCTTCTGGAGGCCCTTCAAGCCCTTCTCCAGTGCCCTGGTCCCCCTTATTTGTGAGCTTTTAGTGGGCATCACAGGCCTTCCTCAGCCCCTCCTGAGGGGATGCCAGAGTAGTGCTTACAAAATTTGCCACCTATGTAGCTCGCAACACCAGCTGGCCCTTTTCCATTGCGTTTGCCAACAGGAATTTTTTGCTGTCACCGGTATCCGCTAGCCTTACCGTCACTACAGCCGTCTTTCCGGTCCCCTTGATCTCCGTCACCGTGCCTTTCCCGTACGCTTTGCTGTACACTTTGTTGCCCACCTTTACCAGTTCCGGCCGCTGGATGCCGCTGTTCACTTTTTCGGGCGGTCGCTTTACCGGCTTGCGGCCGATGATGGGTTTGGGCGCTCCGTATCGAACGGTGGTGTCCCGCCGCTCCATCATCTCCGCGGCCAGAAGAAGCTCCACCTCTCTGGATTTATATTCCACCAGGAATCTGTCTCCGCATTGCGCGGCAATATGTCCCGTGCCCTTATCTCTGCTTCGAAACAGCTTCCCACAGAGATTACCATGGAGGAACGAGAAAACATCGTCTTTATCCACAATCTCCTCTGGCAGTGCGGACAGGGCCTCATCTGTGAAGCGGGACGCACGGTCTTGACAAGAAAAGAGATACAGCTCCCGTCTGGCCCGGGTCATCCCCACGTAGTAGAGCCGACGCTCTTCCTCGTAGAGTCGGATATCATTCTCCTCGGAATCTTCGTCCTCTATCTTGGAGGGGAGGACGCCATCAAGGACGTCCAGGAGGAAGACCCTATCGTATTCCAGCCCCTTTGAGGAATGGATGGTCGATAAAATAAACTTTGCGCTTGGACTGTTCTGATGCGTCTGCGTGACCGCCTGGAGCTCATCTAGGCGGCGCAGCAGCCCGGCAGCGTCGCTCTCATACCTGCTCAGCATCTGGAGCACGAATAGCTTCCCGGTATCCAGCTTGTTACCCTCCACATACTTGCGGTACTGCAGGTCGTTCCAAATCCTGTTCAGTGCGGTCCCGGCATTGTCCTTGGGGAGGCCAGGGAGGATGTCCATGAGGTCATGGACCTTATCCCGGCCCTGAGCAGCCAGTTCCGGGTACCCAAGCAGCTCCGTGAGAATATCCTTTCCGGTCTTTCGGGCCTTCTCACAGGCGAATGTCGCCGCTTTCTTGGAGATTGGACTGCCGAACTTGTAGTATATCTGTGTGAAAGCGTCCGCGTCATCCGGATGGTACGCGAATCGAATGATATTACGAATGTCATTGACGATGCGGTGGCTGAAGAAAGTGGCATCGAAATTCCGACAGTTGTAAGGGACCTTGTTCCGCTCAAACATATCGATCAACGGCAGGGCACTGTCGTTGTTCCGAAACAGCACCGCGGTCTCCCTCTCGACGCTCCGCGCCTCCTGGTAGAGATATTGATATTGGGTAGCTCTGTCCACTGCCGTGACACGCTGAACGGCCAGGCCCTCTCCCTGGGTCGGCTGGATGGTCTTCTCCCTACGAAACCGGTTCTTGGCGACAAAGCGGTTGGCGAGGCCGATGATCTGGTCCGTAGAGCGGAAGTTCTGCTCCATGAGGAGAACTCTGGCGCCGGGATAGTCACTCTCGAAATTCATCAGCGCCTCGGGGTAGGCCGCCCGGAAGCCGTAGATGCTCTGGTCCTCGTCGCCTACCATGAAGATGTTGTTGTTCTTCTCTGCCAACAGCTTGATGATCGCATGTTGGATTTTTGAAGTATCTTGGGACTCATCCACGCAGATATACCGGAACCTCTCCTGAAAATGCTCCAACACCGCCGGGACCTTCTGCAGGAACATCAGGGCATAGACCATCTGGTCATCGTAATCCATGGCTCTCATGTCCCGTAGTTTGGCGCAGTATCTCCTATAGATTTCCGGAAATTTATCTATACCTACGTCTATGTTTTTTATCTCCGATTCGGAGAGCATCATGTTCTTCACATAGGTGATGCCGGTCCGAATATCCTTGATGGTGCTCTCAGTGGCATACTCGCCCATGACCTCCTGATACAGCTGACCCACTATCCGGATGAGTTCCCCCTCGTTATCCAACAGGCGAAATACTTGGCTCCTCCCGTGGTTTTTCCCGTAGTACTCGATGATTTTTGCGGAGACACCGTTGATAGTGCGGAACTCCATTGCATCCGCTGTCTGCTGACCAAACAAGCCCGCATATCGCTGTTTCATTTCCCGCGTGGCGGCCACAGTGTAGGTCATGGTCAGGATGCTGGCGGGGTCGATGCCGCAGCAGCAGACCATATAGCCCAGGCGATGGACCAATACCGTTGTCTTCCCGCTGCCGGGGACAGCTAGGAGGAGGATGGGGCCGTCCGCCGCTTTGACCGCGTCTAATTGCTGCTGTGTAAAGTGTGCGAGATATTTCTCAGTAAATTCCTTCTCTGTCATCATTTCACCATCTCATTTTCAACTTATCGACACCGCTTTCAGATGCCTGGGCAGGGACACGACAACGATGAGTTTTTTCTGTCATCGTGACGGAAACGGGTCAGCAGCGGATCCTCAGGGGGAGTTTTCCCTGGACAGGTGGTAGTCCAGCGCGTTTGCCACTGGGTCCACCAGCGCGCCGGGGGAATACTTGCGCTCCCAGCAGTCGGTGGCCAGGAAGCCCAGGGCGTCGCATATGAGCCTCAGGCATGGGTATCTTCCGGCTCACATGTCTGATAGTATAACACTTTTTTCCCTCTGTTGACAACTGCCAACAGATTGCTGTGTGCAGGAGACTTATTATAATGGCTTATCATATCGCAAACATTACAAGATAATGACAAATCGGCCCGACCACTATCATATTGGAGAAATTTGTGCTATCCTATAGCAGTCGCGCATGAAAGATTAATTGCTGCACACGATCAAGCGGCAGAAAGAGGTGGCTGAACGATGAAAAGGATGAGCTCCGATACCGCAAATAAGACCATCAAAAACCTACAGGCGGAGGTGGACTCTCTGCTTGCCGCGGAAGAGCGTGACATGACGTATACCTACGGTGTCAGTGAAACGCCCTGTCCGCCCGTGTATTCCTTTGCTGACACCCAGGCGCAGCTGACGGAGCTGCGGGGAAAGATCGCGAAACTACGCCACGCCATCAATGTGTTCAATATCACGACGCCCCTCCCCGGCTATGAGGAGATGACGGTAGATGAGGGCCTGGGCCGCATGTCCCTGCTCCACCGGGAGAAACAGCGCCTCTACAATATGCTCCAGGTGCCTGAAAAGACCCGGCAGCGCGGATACAGTCAGCGAGAGGCGGATTTTGTGTGCCGGAACTTCGACATCCACGAGGTCCAGGCGGCCTATGACATCGTTTGTCAGGGCCTGATGGACATTCAACAGGCCATCAACATCGCGAACCTCACGATCCAATTTGAAGTAGAGTTCTGATGCTTCGCCAGCATCTCTCCGCTGTTTCCTTCCGCCACAAATACCTATATCATCCGGTATTGCTTGAGGAAAGAAGTCAGGTCGTCCTGGTAGCCTTTTTATCCATGTTGTTTCGGTCGTTGTCCGCAGGGAAGTTGGGCTCACCATCTTATGATATCATGGAAGGACGTAGGAAAGCCCGGCCGGGGCGTCGGGCACGGTTTCTGCCCCGGCACTTTTGAAAAAAGGAGCCATCTTCTCATTCTTAGAAAGCTCCCCCGCTGTACGAGGAGGATCCGCATGATACAGAGGATCGCACACATTGAGCCACTCAAGGAGCACTGTCTTTCTGTTCTGTTTGACGACGGAAGGCATGTTATCTACGACGTTGAGGAAGATATACAGCAATTGCCAGGGTATTCTCTGTTAGGGCAAGTTACAGGCCTGTTTCGGCAAGTGCAGCTTGACCAGAGCAGAACATGCGTGTACTGGACAAAAGATATTGACCTACCGAGTCATGCCATTTACGAGTATGGTACTCCGATCATTTGAATACTAGGCCACCACATCCTCATAATTTGTCGCAAAGGCACACTTTTGAGCCGGAAATCAAGAGGAGTGAATAATACTATGTATATTCGTAAAAATGTGTATATTGGATAGTTTTCTTGAATTAGCCTCACACCCCCTCAAACCCCTCCCAGGGAGGTACCCGAAAAGGAACTACCTACCTTGAAACAGGCATTCAGGCCGCGTTGGCACGCCACAGGCATCCCTTCAAA
>CANQCS010000188.1 GCA_947589745.1 uncultured Oscillospiraceae bacterium | reverse complement strand
TCCCGTAATTGTTCAAGCTCTCTGTCAATAACAGCCGTTTGCTTTTTGTACTCCTCCGCACTGATCTGTTGCAGGACAAGCTGTTCATATAAACCTCTCTTTTCCTCCAGGCACGTTTCCATTCGACCGCTGTATTCGGTTTGCTTGGCAAGGTGAATGGCCAACTGTCCTGCATCGGAGAGATCATCCAGATCCAAAATGATCTTTGCTTGCTTGGAGATCACTTCATATAATAATCCCTCCAGTTCTTTCTCTCCAATCGCCAGTCCATGACAGGCAACAGTTTCGTCTACTGTAGTATACCGGCAGAGAAAGGAGGGACTTTTCTTGACGATTCGAGACATCGTATGACCACAGCATCCGCAAAACACTTTTCCTCGCAACGTGTAAACCCTGATATTCTTCTTAGGGGATCTCACACGGGATCGAATATCCTGTACCTGTTCAAAGAGGTCCTTGCTGACAATGGCTGGATGATGGTCGGGAATCTTGATCCATTCGCTTTCATCCTTTTTGCGCTGTAAATGACCACCCACCTCCGTGACCTCTCGTTTCCCTATGATATAGGTGCCGGTGTACCGCTCATCCTCCAGGATATGGGCCACAGAGGATTCATGCCATATATGGCGGCATCGGGAGATGTCATAACCGGTAGTGCCGTGGGCCACCTTGTACTCGCCTGGTGTCAGGACCCCGCGCTCAAACAATGCCCGGACGATCTCCCTGGGCTTATGCCCATCTCGCGCCAGTTCAAAAATCAACCGGACATTGGCGGCCGCCTCCTCGTCCGGTTCCAAACGGCCATCTGCTCCCTTTCGATATCCATAAGGACAGATCTTGCTTTGATACTCGCCCCGCCGGAACCTCACATACTTGGCGCTCTTGTACTTGACGGACAGGTCCCTGCTGTAAAACTCCGCTGCCAGATACTTGAACGCCACGCTGATTCCGCCGGTGTCCCCATGGAGTGTGCTGCTGTCAAATTCATCGTTGATGGAGATGAAGCGCACCCCATAGAGCGGAAACACCCGCTCCATGAAATATCCCACCTCGATGCTGTTGCGGCCAAACCGGGTGAAGTCCTTGACGATGATGCAGGTGATCTCTCCGGCCTGCACCCTGTCCAGCAGCTTCTGGACAGCTGGCCGCTCAAAATTCGTCCCGGTGTATCCGTTGTCGATGAATTCTACTACCTCGGCGTTCTTGAGCTCCTCCTTCGTATCAACATACTGGTGAAGCACCCTTTTTTGGTTCTCAATGCTGAAGCTGCCCACCTTGCTGTCCTCAGTGGAGAGTCGAATATAGAGAGCGATCACGGCGCTATTCATCTGCCAGCACCTCCATCACACGTCCAAACTCGCTTTCAAAGGCGAATTGGATGGAAACATCCTCCGGGCCGTTGACTGTGATCCGCTCAATGAGTTGGTCCACCAGCAGGGCGGAGAGGTCTGTGTCCTGGTCCACTGCCGCAAGTTTGTCAGCCATGCTGGTATACTGCGCCATCTGCCGCTCCAGTTCTGCCTGCCGGGTCTGAAGCTGCTGGGCCTTCTCGACGGCATCGCTGATTTTTTTGCTGTATCCCTCCTTCATCTCCAAATATTCCGTCCTGGTCAGTACTCCCTTGACGAAATTTTCATAGAGGCTGGCCAACAGATCTTTGTTCTTCTCCGTCTGCTGCCGCAGCTGCACGATCTCCCGGTCCACCTGGGCTTTCTGCGCAACGACCTTTCCGTCGTACTGCTTCAGCCGCAATGCTTCCCCCATCACCACCTCAGCCTTCTGCCGTATGATGGTGAGAATGGTGCGAAACAGGTCTTCCTCTGGCAGATAATGAACGCCACTGAGGCAAGCGCCATCACCACGTCTGTCGTTAGAAATACAACGATAGTAGTATTTCGTGCTCCTTCTGCGGTGCAGGGGTTTCCCGCAGCAGCCGCAGAACACCCGGCCTTGCAGGATATTTTGCGTATAGGGTCTCTTTCCGTTTCGCGTATATTTTTCAGCCGCTGCTCTCCGTATGATCTGGACTCTTTCAAAGTCCTCCCGGTTGACAAGCGGCTCATGGGTGCCCCGCACCACGATCCAATTCTCTGGATCAGTGGGAACTTGCCGGTGTCCCACGCTGGTATGCTTGCCTTGTACCATATCGCCAAGGTAGACTTCGTCTGTCAACATCTTGCCGATCACCCACGAGTGCCATTGACCTGAGCCTGTTATTCGACTGCTGGAGATAAGCCCGACGCTGGCAGCATACCGGCTGGGAGATAATGCACCGGATATATTCAATCGCTTCACTATCTCATTGAGCGGAACACCGCCAGCAGCCCACTGGAATATCTGCCGCACCACAGGGGCGGTGTCCTCGTTGACCAGCAGATGGTGGCAGTTCTCCGGGTCCTTTCGGTAGCCATAGGGGGGCCGCGAACCCACGAACTCGCCATCCCGCATAGCCTGATTCTGCTGGGCGCGCACCTTTTTGCTGATGTCGGCGGCGTATGCCTCGTTGATCATGTTCTTCAGCGGCACGATCAGGTGGCTGCCGCTGTTCTCCGGGGTACTGCTGTCAAATTGGTCGTTGACAGCGATGAAGCGTACCCCATGGAGCGGGAAGTATTTCTCAATGTAATAGCCGGTGTCAATGGCGTTGCGTCCCAGGCGGGACAAGTCCTTGACCACAATGCAGTCGATCTTGCCATCCTCCACATCCCGAAGCATCCGTTGAAAACCCTCCCGCTCAAAGGTCCGGCCCGTCGTGCCGTTGTCGGTGTAGACCTCTGTGATCTCAATATCCGGGCAGAGGGCGATGTACGCCTCCATGATCTGCCGCTGGGTCTCCAGTGAGTCACCGCGCCCGCTGTTGAACTCCACGGACAACCGGATATAGAGCGCCGCCCGCCAGATCTTTATGGCTGGCTTGTTGTGCTTTGCCGGGACCGCAGTGCCTTTCCTGCTTTTCCGCGCCATTTACGCCGCCTCCTTCTCTGCCCGCATCAGCGCCGCCAGAACTTCCCGAAGGTCGGGCGTGAGCTTTCCTGACCCCTCCAGACGCTTCAGCACCTTGACAAACTCGATCTGATAGCGGAAGGTGATCTCCAGATCGTTTTTGCCCCTCACCCGGATGGACTGGATGGTGGCGATGACAGCCCTCCGGTCCAACGCGGTCATGTTGGAAAACTCCTTGAAATGCCGGGTCCACCGCAGGTGGGCGCTGGCGTTGTTCGTCACCAGCTCCATCTCGCCACGCAGCCGGTCAATGGCCGCCTGAGCCTGTTCCTCCCGCTCTGTATAGCGGCTCTTGAAGTCCTGATAGTCTTTTCTGCTGATGAGTTCGCTGATATAGTTCTCGTACAGCGTAGCCTTGAACCGCCGCGCCTCCTCCAGCCTGACCTCGTTGTCCCTGATCTGCGCTTTGAGCCGGGCAATGTCCTCCCGGTCAAGCAGGTCCTCATCAATGCTGTCCAGAAGCCTGTCCAGAGAGGCAACATACTGAATGTGGGCTCGCAGGCTGGCCAAGACGCAGTTGACCAGATCAGCCTCTTTCAGCATCACGGGATGGGGACAACCCTTTTTCTTCCCAGTGGGACAGAAATAGTAGATATATTCCTTCCCTTTGACCCTGTTGACTTTGCGGGTCATGCGCCCGCCGCAGCAGCCGCAGACCAGCAAGCCGGAGAACAGATACACCGTTTCGCCGTCCGGGGCTGTCCGGGTATCCAGGCTGGCGATCCTCTGGACTAGCTCAAACTTCTGCCTGGGTATAATGGGATCATGGGCATTTTCAACGCGGACCCAGTCCTCCTTTGGCTTTCGCACGATATCTTTCAGTTTGTGGTTACGGGTCTCCTGCCGCCCCTGCAGCAGGACGCCAGTGTAGGTCTCCTCCCGCAGGATGCGGATGACAGCCTGGGCGGACCACTTGGCGTCCGGCACATCCGCATACCCTCCGGTAGGATGAGGGATGCCCCGGCTGTCTTTGTATGCCATAGGGGAGAGAACGCCCAGCCGGTTCAGTTCCTCCGCAATATGCTTGGCGCTGGCCCCGTCGATGCGGCGGCGGTAAATATCCCGTACCACACGGGCAGCGTCCTCGTCAATGATAAGGTGGTTCTTATTTTCCGGGTCCTTCCGGTAGCCGTAAATCGGGCAGGCCCCCACATAGTCCCCGTTCTGCCGCTTGGTCAGCAGGGCGCTCCGCGTCTTGACGGAAATATCCCGGCAATAGGTGTCGTTCAACAGGTTCTTCAGACTGATCTGGAGGTCATCGCCGCTCTGTTCGTTGGCGGTATCAATGCCGTCGTTGACAGCGATGAAGCGGACGCCATAGGCGGGGAACACCTGCCGGAGATAGCGTCCCGTTTCGATGTATTCCCGGCCCAGGCGGGAGAGGTCCTTGACAATGACACAGTTGACATTCCCGGAAATAATGTCGTTCATCATTTCCTGAAACGCCGGCCGGTCAAATAGGACACCGCTGTAACCGTCGTCCACCCGCTCCGATATGACCTCGATATCCGGGTGAGCCGCTGCAAAGTCCTCGATCAGTTTCTTCTGGTTGGCGATACTGTCGCTCTCCACACTCCGGTCATCGGTGTAGGAGAGGCGCAGATAAGCCGTTGCCTGGTATTGGGGCATGAAAAAATCACTCCTTTGCAAATGACGGACTTACCCCTCTGCAAAGAGTGATCGGTTTGCCTTATTGAATTCCTTTTCCGATTTTCAGTATAGCACACCTTCACGGGTAAGTCAACACGCTAAAGTGCTAAATCAAAATTTCTTTCAGGCAATCCTCCAGGGACACGCCGTTATCCGCGAACCGGGCATGGATGGTAAATTTGCCGCACTTGAAACAGTAGGGATCTTTGATCTGCCGGAGATACTCGGCAAGCCGCTCCTCCTGTGGGAGCTTGGGGTCCACGGACACATTTCGGATATCCGCCAGAGGCACACCGGCAGGAGAGGAAGAAACGGTTTTGGGTCCCATCATC
>CANQCS010000187.1 GCA_947589745.1 uncultured Oscillospiraceae bacterium | reverse complement strand
ATCAGACCCGTTGGGGGCGGAGCCCCCAACCTCACGGGTAGAGGACCCCGCCTGCGGCGTCATAGCAGGTGAGGTCATAGGTGTACCCCTCCGGTTCCCACCAGTCTTTGGAGCTCCACCCATTGGGGTCCGGCATGACGAAAAAGAACACCTCTCCCCGGCGCTCCCCCTGGGCGGTGAAGTCCCCCTGTTGGTTGTGGACCGTCAGCTTCGCTGACGCCGTCTCCGCGGCGGGGTGGACCAGCATATAGGCGGGATGGGACAGGATACTGCCCCACCCAACGGAGTAGATGGTCGTGCGCAGGGGCAGCAGGGTGGGGCCGTCCCCCTCCAGCCGGTCCAGCCACTGGAGATACGGTCCTACCGCAACCACCGCTTCGCCGCTGGCGCTGACGCACACGGGGGTGAATGCCGCCTCGCCCTCCTCCAGCTCCAGGACGGTCTCCCCGTAGGGGACCAGACACTCCCGCTCGAACCGCCGCACCGCCGCCGCCTTCGGCAGGGGTGCGCCCACGGAGGCCCACAGAAACAGGGCCAGCAGCAGGCTCAGCAGCAGATTGCGTGTCACTCTGGCCCACCGGGGCCAGGGGCGGATAGAAATGCGCTTCATGGTTCCACCTCCTCCGTCAGATCTACCCGCAGCGTCCGGGCCAGCTCACCGCTGCCAAAGGTGAGCTCCACCCACTCCACGCCCTCGGGGACGTACCACAGGGTCACAAGGGCCTTCTGTCCCAGGGGGGCCAGGTCCCCCCAGCTGTCCGCATCCCTCCAGCCCCACCAGGGCTTGCCTCCCCCGTCGGTTCCCAGGGGATAGACCGTGCCAAGACTGTCGGTGACGGAGGACACGGCCCACCTCAAATCCATGCACTCTCCCCGCCAGGAGGGGCGGATGCGCAGGTCCAGGTACAGGAGGCGGTAGGAATAGGGATCGTCCGGACCCACCGCGTCCAGGGTGGCTTCCTTTACGGATACGGTGTATCCTGAGACCTCAAGCCTGCCCGCCGGGCGGTAGACCGCGCGGCTGCGGAGGACCTCCTCCTTGGCCTGGAAATACTCCGAGTAGTCCCAGGTGAGAGCCTCCCACAGATAGCCGGGACGTGTGCCGATGTCGCCGGTGAAGCGGAGGACCGTCACCGCCGCCAGAGCCAGGACTGCCAGGACCAGCAGGACCTGGCTCAGCCGCCATAAGTACCCCAGCCAGGGCCGGTGGAGCTTCGCCAGCTCCTCCGCCAGGGGCTCCGGGTCCCCCATGGCGGCCACGGCCTGCTCCTCCGCCTCCGCCTCGGTGAGGGAGGGAGTCCGGGCCAGCAGCGCTGCCTTGTGGTCCTCGATGTGGTCCTCCAGCTCCCGGTAGACGGCGTTCCGGTCCGGGGCGAAGCGGATCTTCCCCACGGCCATGTTCAGCCATTTCCACTTGGTCATGTTCATGGCGCGCCTCCTCTCATACTATTCTCCAATTAGAACCATATATCGTCACCGTGTGAGAAATGTAGGAATTGCAACGCTTTGGTAGCGATATGAAAGTTCTTTTTGATACTTTTTCTTTCAAGAAAAAGTATCACGCGCCCTGGAGGATGGCGGTGACGGCCCGGGAGTAGGTCTCCCAGGACTTCTCCTGTTCCTCCAGGACCCGGAGGCCCCGGGCGGTGACGCGGTAGTACCGCCGGGGCCTCCCGCTGGGGGACGCGGCCTCCCGGGCCTCCACCAGCCGGTCCTTCTCCAGGCCGTGGAGCACCGGGTACAGAGTGCCCTCCTTGAGCCGGAACACGCCCTCCGAGCGCCTGTCCAGCTCCTCGATGATCTGATAGCCGTACATCTCCTGGCTTTTCAGCAGGGCCAGGACTAGCATGGAGACGCTGCCGCCCTGGGCGTCCTTCTTCGACATGGAAATGACCTCCTTAATACCTAGATATTCTAGGTATAGTATACATAGAATATCTAGGTATGTCAAGAGGCAATTTTTCGCGCTCCCCCGGTTCCCATCCCGGGTGGAATGTGGTATACTGAGGAAAACATTCCTTGGGAGCGTGGCGCTATGGCGGTCATCAACTATCTGAAAAAAGAGAAGGTCCTCACGATCTCGCTGGTGCTGGCGGTGCTGTCCGCCTTTGCGGTGCCGCCGGACGGGGGATATCTGGGGTACATCGACGTGCGGGTGCTAGCGCTGCTGTTCTGCCTGATGCTGCTGGTGAAGGGGTTCCAGTCCATCGGGCTCTTTGACCTGCTGATCGAAAAGCTCTTCGGCGCGGTCCACAGCAGCCGGAAGCTGGGGGAACTGCTGGTTCTGCTGTGCTTTTTCACCAGTATGCTCATCACCAACGACGTTGCCCTCATCACCTTCGTGCCCTTTGCCATCATGGCCCTGGGGATGTGCGGGCAGAAGGATCTGACCATCCGGGTGGTGGTGCTCCAGACCATCGCCGCCAACCTGGGCAGCATGGCCACCCCCATCGGCAACCCACAGAACCTGTATCTCTTCTCCGCCTCCGGCATGGGCGTGGGGGAGTTTTTCCGGACGCTGCTGCCGGTGACGGCGGTGTCGCTGGTGCTGCTGCTGGTGGCGGCCCGGTTTTTGCTGCCGGAGCGGGCCATCCAGATGAAATTGGAGGAGTCCGGCCACGTGCCGCCCAAGCGGGAGTTTGTGGTGTACTGCGTACTCTTTGCCGTGGACCTGCTGGTGGTGTTCCGGGTGCTCCACTGGGCTCCGGCCCTGGCGGTGTCGGTGATCGGGGTGCTGGCACTGCGGCGGGGGTGGCTTCTGAAGCAGGTGGACTATGCGCTGCTGATGACCTTTGTGGGCTTCTTCATCTTCGTGGGGAATCTGGGACGCATCGAGTTCGTCAGCAGCTGGATCGCGTCCATGCTCCAGGGGCGGGAGATATTGCTGTCCGCCCTGTTCAGCCAGGTGCTCAGCAACGTGCCCGCGGCGATCCTGCTCTCCGGGTTTACGGACAATTTCGCCGGGCTCCTCATCGGCACCAACGTGGGCGGCCTGGGCACCCTCATCGCCTCCATGGCCAGCCTCATCTCCTACAAGCTCTACGCCGCCCAGCCGGACGCGGAGGCGGGAAAATACTTCCGAACCTTCACGGTTTACAACGCGACAGGGCTGGTGGTGCTGCTGACGTTCTGTTTATTGGTGTTCTGACGGAATTTTGCCCGCCCCAGGGGGGTGGAATCGTCCCTTTCTTCCCTTGCATTTGCGGCGCAGTGGTGTATAATGGAAACACCAAAAGAGCGTTACCTATCAGCACAGGAATATCGATCTTGAAAGGAGTCTTACATCATGAGCTTTTTTGAGAAGGCCAAGGCTGCTGCCGCCACCGCCGGCGAGAAGGCCAAGGTCGCCGCGGAGAGCGCCCGCATTTCCGGCGCCATCCTGACCGAGAAGCGGGAGTTGGACAAGAGCTACCGGGCCATTGGCCAGTGGTATGTCAGCGAGGCCGGGGACGAGATCCCGGAGGCCATCTCCGACGTAGTGGCCGCCGCCAAGGCGTCCCTGGAGAAGATCGCGGAGCTGCAGGCCAGCCGCGACGCCGCCGAGACCGAGGAGGCCCAGGCCCCCGAGGAGGAGGGCAAGGTCTGCCCGGTGTGCGGGAAGATCAGCGACAGCAAGTTCTGCCCGCACTGCGGAGCACCGATGGGAGAATAAATTCTGGGCCCGTATGGGCACAGAATTTGAATTGGGTGCGTAGGGGCCTCCGGCCCCTACCACCCTTTTTCTATTCGCAGCTGCGCTGCGCACCCCGGGTCACTTTTTGTGCAAACAAAAAGTGACCAAAAAATTGCTCAAGGGGGCCGTTGGCCCCCTTGAGAATCCCCTCCGTGGGGAAGGACGTTAAGGGCAGATGGATGGTTGAACTAGGGGGCAGGGAAAGCATTCATCGGGGGTGCCTCTTTTTCCCTTATTCTTACTGCTGGTTGCTCCGTTCCACTACGCAATTGATGGCGCGGTTCTGTTCGGGCCGTAGACGGAAATCTGTCCTGTGCGTAGTGGAACGGAGCAGGACGCAGTCGGTCAACAAAAACGAGCAACGCACCCAATGTGTCCGTGCACCAGCGCTTCACTGTCCTTGGGGACATACTCACTGTAGCCGCTTCGCCCCATACACGGGAGCAAGAACGGTTTAGACAAAACCAGCCACAGGGGGAGCGCAAAACATAAACAAAATATAAGGAAAGATTCTCAAGAAAACCATTCCTGGTTTTCTTGAGCGTGTTTTTGGTGACTTTTTGCACGGGCAAAAAGTCACATCCGGTGCACCCCCAGGGGTGCCAAAAAGCCAGGAGGGGGGCGCAGCCCCCCTCCGATCAGTCTTCGACGTGGAACACCAGTTTATCCCCGTCGGCATCCACAATGACCGTCTGCCCGTCGGACACCTGCCCGCGGATCAGCATGGCGGCCAGCTCCGTTTCGATGTGCTTCTGCAAATACCGCTTGACCGGCCTTGCTCCGTAGGCGGGCGTATAGCTCGCCCGGGCGATGGCCCGCCGGGCCTCGTCCGTGAGACGAAGCCCGATCTCCCGGTCCGCCAGACGGCGGACCAGCGCGGCCATGGCGATGTCGATGATGCCGCCGATCTGGTCCTCTGTGAGAGGACTGAACACCACGATGTCATCCACACGGTTGATGAACTCGGGGCGGAAATAGTTGTTCAGCTCACTCCGGACCCGCTCTTTCACCGCCGGGTCCACCGTCCCGTCGGGGCGGATGGACTCCGTCAGATAGCTGCTGCCGATGTTGCTGGTCATGATGACGATGGTGTTCTTGAAGTCCACCGTCCGGCCCTGGTTGTCGGTCAGGCGGCCGTCGTCCAGCAGCTGGAGCAGGATGTTGAACACGTCCGGGTGGGCCTTCTCGATCTCGTCGAAGAGGATTACGCTGTAGGGACGCCGCCGGACCGCCTCGGTGAGCTGGCCGCCTTCGTCGTAGCCCACGTATCCCGGAGGCGCGCCCACCAGACGGCTGACGGAGTGCTTCTCCATGTACTCCGACATGTC
>CANQCS010000186.1 GCA_947589745.1 uncultured Oscillospiraceae bacterium | reverse complement strand
TCATGGCTCTATTCTACATCTTTTACTGTCCAAAAATACGGACTCTGCGCTTGCTTAGTTAAAGGGATAACCATATAGTATAAAATTCAAAAGGAGCTGATACAGATGCAGGAGACCTATACCATCGAAGACGTGGCCGCCATGAGCGGCCTCAGCACCCGCACGGTGCGGAACTATCTGTCCATGGGACTGCTGGACGGGGAAAAGGTGGACGGCGTGTGGCGGTTCACGCCGGAGCAGTTCGTGGCGTTCCTGTCCCAGGACATGGTGCGCCAGAGCGTGAAAGCCAAGGCCAACAGCATCGTCTACGACTTCCTGCTCCAGGAGAAAAAGCCGGAGCGGGCGGCGTGCGCCGTGCTGGACGTGCCGGCGGCGGACCGTGAGACGGAGAATACCATCAGGGAGGCGCTGTTGGAGCGGGTCAACGCCCTGGGCCTCCGGTGCAGCTATCGGTATGAGGCGGGCGTCTCCACCGCGCGGCTGATCGTGCAGGGGCCGCCCGCCTCCGTGGCGGAGCTCCTGGAGGCGCTGCCGGAGACGGATTGATTCTTTTTCTTGAAAGAAAAAATCAATCTTCCCCGCCCAGCAGAAACCGCCGGACCACCTCCGCCACGCCGTCGTGGTTGTTGTCCTGCTCCGTGACGTACCCGGCGGCGGCCTTGACCTCCGGCGCGGCATTCCGAATGGCCGCGCCCAGCCCGGCGGCCCGGAGCATAGAGAGATCGTTGGCCTCGTCGCCCGCGGCCACGGAGTCCTCCACGGCGATCCCCAGGGCGCCGCAGAGAGTCCGCACCGCCACGCCCTTGTTCATGCCCGCCGGCGCGGCCTCCAGGAAGAGGCGGCTGGAGTAGAAGCAGTCCACCCGCCCCGCCATTTTCTCCCCGATCCACCGGGCCATGCCATCCAGCGGGGGGCGGTCCTCCGCAATCATCAGCGCCTTGCAGGGAGGTTGGACCACGTCCCGGCGCACGTCCCCGATGACCCGGAACTCCGTCCTGGTCAGTTCGCAGTAGCTGCGGATGATCCCGTCGTCGCACCGGGGCTCCACCAGCACGTGGGTCTGGTCGTAGGTCTGGATGTGGATGCCCCGGCGGCCCGCCTCGTCGAAGAGGGCGTACAGGTCCTCCATGGCCAGGGCGCGGCGGAACAACTCCCGGCCCGCAGCGCAGTCCCAGATCACCGCGCCGTTGTAGGCGATCACGTAGCAGCCGGGGCCGTCCAGCCCCAGGCGGCGGGCCTGGAACAGGGCGCTGTGGAGGGGGCGGCCGGTGGCAATGACCACCCGGCGGCCCAGGGACAGGGCCGTCTCAATGGCCCGCCGGTTGCCCGGCGTGATCTCCTTTTGGTCGTTCAGCAGTGTGCCGTCCAGGTCCAGAAACAGGATCTTTGCGTTCATTTCCATGCTGTCATGCCTCCTGTGTCCACACCTTGGCGGCGTTCTCCTCGGCGAACTGCTTGGAGTACAGGTCGTGGTAGTAGCCCCGCTTCTTCAGCAGCTCCAGGTGGGTGCCCCGCTCCACGATCTTCCCGTCCTTTACCACCAAAATCAGGTCCGCCTTGCGGATGGTGGAGAGGCGGTGGGCGATGAGGAAGCTGGTTCGGTCCCGGAGCAGGTGGTCGATGGCGTTCTGGATGTACTGCTCGGTCTGGGTGTCGATGGAGGATGTGGCCTCGTCCAGCACGAAGATGCGGGGGTCCGCCAGCACCGCCCGGGCGAAGGAGATGAGCTGCTTCTCCCCGGTGGAGAGCCGGTCGCCCTCCTCGCCCACGTTGCTGTCCCAGCCCTGTTCCAGCTTGGCCACCACCGTGTCAGCGGACACGGCCCTGGCCGCCGCCTCGATCTCTGCGTCGGTGGCGTCCAGCCGCCCGTAGCGGATGTTGTCCCGGACGGTGCCGGAGAACAGGTGGGGATTTTGCAGCACATAGCCGATGTTGGAGTGGAGCCACAGCTGGCTGCGCTCCCGGTAATCCACGCCGTCAATGAGGATCTGCCCGCTGGTGGGCTCGAAGAACCGGCAGGCCAGGTTCACCAGGGTACTCTTGCCCGCGCCGGTCTCGCCCACGATGGCCACCGTGGTCCCGGCGGGGATGTGGAGGTCGAAGTGCTCCAGCACGTTGTCCCCGCCGTCGGGGTAGCGGAAGGTCACGTCCCGGAACTCGATGTCCCCCCGGATGGGCTCCCAGTTCTCCCGCTTGGGGTGGAAGGCGTCGCCGTACTTCTCCACGACCTCCGGGGTATCCGTCACCATGGGGACCTCGCTGAGAAGGTCAGTGAAGCGCTCGATGGACGCCTGGAGGGAGATGAAGTCCGCGATGCTGCCGGCAATGCCCTGGATGGGCTCGAAGATGCTGACCGCGTAGACGGTGAACACGGACAGGGTGGCGATCTCCAGGGCCCGGTCCGTCACCATGTACCCGCCCCGCAGCAGCACCAGCGCCACCACCAGGGAGGAGCAGAAGAGCACCAGGGGGATGTACACCGCGTTGAGCCGGGCAGCCTGGATCCCGGCGGTGTGCATCTCGCCGGTGAGGGAGTGGAAGCCCGCAATGCTCTGGTCCTCGGTGACCAGGGTCTTGGAGGTCTTGGCGCCGGTGATGCCCTCGTTGAAGGCCCCGGTGATCTTGGAGTTCAGCTTGCGGACCTTCCGGTTCCAGTGGAGGATGCGGTTCTGGAAGTACCAGGTCAGCAGGGCGATGATGGGCACCACCAGGATGACCACCAGGGCCAGCCGCCAGTTCAGCGCCAGCATGGCCGCGAACACGCCCAGCACATAGAACACCGCCCACAGGATATCCGGCCCCGCCCAGGCGATCATTCCCGCCACCCGGTTGGTGTCGCTCATGACCCGGGCGATGAGATAGCCCACCGGGGTCACGTTGTAGAAGGAGAGGGACAGGGTCTGGAGGTGCCGGAACAGGTCCCGGCGCATGTCCCGGCCCATGCTCATCTCGATGTGCATGGAGTTCCGGGAGAAGGCCACCACCGACAGGAACTGGAGCACGATGGCGGCCAGGTAGGCCAGGGTGAAGGGCGCCAGCCCCGCCAGGGTGTCCCGCTGGATGAAGTTCCGGATGGCGTAGCGCTGGAAGAGGGGTAGCAGCACGTCCACCAGGGCGGTGACCAGGTTGAACGCCAGCATCCCCACAAAGGCCCACTTGTACGCCGCCAGGGTGGGAAGCAGCCGCTTCCAGATCTTGATATCAAAGCTCTTGGTGTACTCCTTCTCGTCAAAGGCCGCCATTATGCCTCGCCTCCTTCCCCGTAGATGAGCCGCCGGTCGTCGCTGCTCATCTGAATGTCGTAGATCTCCTTGTAGATGCCCGGCCGGGCGATCAGCTGGGCGTGGGTGCCGACGTCCGCCACCCGGCCGTTGTCCAGCACCAGAATTTGGTCCGCCTGCATCAGGGTGGTGACCCGGTGGGAGATGAGGATGACGGTGGCGCCCTTCACCCGCTGCCGGAGGGCGGCGCGGATCTTGGCGTCCGTCTCCGCGTCCACGGCGGAGAGGGAGTCGTCGAAGATCATCACCGGGGCCCGCTGCACCAGCATCCGGGCGATGGCCACCCGCTGCTTCTGCCCGCCGGAGAGGGTCACACCCCGCTCGCCCACCACGGTGTCATACCCGGCGGGGAACTCGCGGATGGCGTCGTCCACGCAGGCCACCTCCGCCGCCTCTCGCAGCTCCGCCTGGGGGGCGTCCGGGCGGGTGGCGGCAATGTTCTCCCGGATGGTCTGGGAGAACAGGAAGGGCTCCTGGAGCACCAGCCCGATCTGCTTTCTAAGGCTCTCCCGTTTGATGTGCCGGATATCCACGCCGCCGATAGTGATGGACCCCTGGCCCTCGCCCAGGTCGTAGAGCCGGTCCAGCAGGTGGACCATGGTGCTCTTGCCGGACCCGGTGCCCCCCAGGACGGCGAAGGTGCTGCCCCAGGGGATGGTGAAGGAGACATCCCGCAGCACCTCCTGGCCCTCGTAGCCGAAAGTGACATGGTCAAAGACAATGTCGCCGCCCAGGGTCACGTCCTCCGCCTCGGGCAGGTCCTTCTCTTCAGGAGCGTTCAGGATGTAGCCCACCCGGTCCATGGAGACGCCGGCCTTGCTCATCTCGCTGAGCACCCGCCCCAGGGACCGCACCGGCCAGGCCAGGGCCTCGTTGTAGGTGACGAAGGTCATGAACTCCCCCAGAGTCATGCCGTGGTCCACCGCCTCCACGGTCCCGGCCACAATGATGGCCATGACCTGGAGACAGGTCAGCAGGGTGCCGGAGGCCCAGTAGACGGAGAGCAGATGCCCCAGCTTGATCCACAGGCTGGAGAACCGCTCGTTCTTCTCATTGAATCGGTCCACCTCGAACCGCTCCCGGCCGAAGGCCCGGACCACCCGCACGCCGGTGAGATTCTCCTGGGCGCAGGTGGTCAGGTCGCCCTCCGCCTCGTCGGCCACCTGGAACCGGGAGGAGATGCCCCGGTAGAAGAGGCCGGAGGACAGGCCCACGATGGGGATGAAGGCGATAGACACCATGGACAGCCGGGGGTTCATGGACAGCATGATGCCCACATACAGGAAGATGAGGAAGACGGTGCGGATGACCTCCACCAGCTGGTTGCACACGAACCCCCGGATGACCTCCACGTCGGAGGTGCACCGCTGGATGATGTCGCCGGTGGCGTTGGCGGTGTGCCAGTCAAAGCTGAGGCGGAGGATGTGGCGGTAGAGGCCGTCCCGGATGGACTTGACGAAGCCCTCGGAGCCCTTGGCCAGCTGGACCCGCTGGCCGTAGGTGCAGAGCCCCCGCAGCGCCGCCGCCAGCACCACTGCGCCCACCGCGATCCACAGGGCCCGGATGGGGTCCGCCCGCAGCGCCTCCAGGGGCAGGACCCGCTCCACCACCGCCGGCAGCTCCGCGGGCTCGCTCCCCAGGATGGAGTCCACGGTGACGCGGATGATCTGGGGCGTCAGGGCGTTGAAGACCATGCCCAGGCAGGCGAAGAGGATCGCCGAC
>CANQCS010000185.1 GCA_947589745.1 uncultured Oscillospiraceae bacterium | reverse complement strand
CGGTCTGGACGAACTCGGGCTCATTGCCGTGCTTTTTCTTGACGTTCTCGATGACGCTGGCGACATACGCATTCATAAGCTGTATCCTCCTCAAAACATTTCCAAACATAAAATTTTTTGTCAGAGCGGGCAGGATAAAGGCCCCGCCCAAGTCTCCGTCATTGTTATTTTACCATTATTTTTCCCAAAACTCAACCCGATTCTTCCGGAAATGATTGGTCATTTCGTGAAAAATTTGTACTGCTTTTTGTGCAATTTTTCACATACTCGCTTTTTGCCGGTTTGGAACCCTGTCTGAATTTGTCACCTGTGGAGCCGGATACATACTGCGCCTGTTTCGCCGGACCTATTTCCGCCTCTTCTTCCGCAGCGGCCACAGCAGCGCGGCGGTTATCAGCACCACCGCCGCCACCAGCACCCATGGCAGCGCCGCGCTGACCGCCCCCTTCACCGGCATCACCGGCGTCTGCGGGGAGACGATCTCCGACTCCTCCACCTGCCGCACCGGGAAGCTCTCCCCGTCCGGCTCGTCCAGGCAGAACCAGGCGTTGACATGGCCGTACCAGTAGGCGATATAGCCCCAGGTGAGGCCGTTCTCGTCCACAAAGACGGACTGGATATAGCTGTTTCCGTCGTGAGACTTTCCGGTCAGGTCGTCCAGGGCGCCGTACCAGTCGCTGACATCCCGGCTCTCCTTGACAGCGGGTGCGCCGGGGTACTCAAAGAGGTTGACGCAGGCGGCGTCCCCGTCGTAGTCCGCAAACTCGCCGCCGTAGTCCTTGATCTGGTCCGCATAGTCCTCCGCGAAGGCGATGTAGTCATATTGCAGGGCCAGATCGTCCATCTCCACCCAGCCGCTGGTCTCCTTGCCGTCCTCCCACCGGCTGATGCAGCCCCAGTCCTCCCAGAGCCAGTAGACCCACAGCGCCTCGCCGTTCTCGTATTGGGCCTCCACCTCGCTGCCGTTGGGGGCGTTCCAGAGAGTGACGAATCCGTCCGGGCCGTTGGCCAGATACCCCCGGCCCACATAGGTACACTGGTCCGAGTGGCGCTCATAGAAGCCGTTGTCCGGCTCCCAGAGGACGTCCGCCCTAGCGGCGGGGGCCAGGGCCAGCAGCAGTGCCAGGGCCAGCAGGCTGGTCACAACTCGTTTCGCTCTCATGTGGTGTCCTCCTTATTTCTTCTTCCGCAGCCGCCACAGCAGGATTCCTGTGACGGTGACCACCGCGGCCACCAGGATCGCGGCAATGTTGTCCATGAACAGGCTGCCCGCGATCTCCACCGGAGTGGGGGCGATGACATCCGCCCGGGCCAGGCCGGCCAGGGACAGGGCGCTCAACAGCGCCAGGGATAGGGTCAGCATCTTTTTCATCGATATTCCTCCTATATCCATAGACTGATGATCCGGCCCGCGCCGTAGGAAAAGGCGTTGGCCAGGACCGCGAACAGCAGGGGCCGCTTCAGCTGCTCCGAGCAGGCTTTGTAGCACCGCCACTCCACCAGCACGGCGGCCAGCTCCAGCGCCGCGGTGACGGGCACGTTCCCCCAGCCCAGGGTGGACACGGCGGTGTGGTGCAGCAGCACCACCGGTGGGTTGGTCAGGCAGTTGACCAGGGCCACCACCGCCAATTCCCGCCTGCCCCGCAGCCCCCAGACCAGGGCGAAGCCCAGCTCCAGGGCCAGGGTCAGCGCCAGGGAGACAGCCAGACTCTCTAGCACCGGACCACCTTCTTTCCAACAGCGGGCCACAGCAGGACCAACAGGACCAGCGCCGCCACCGCGCAGCCCCACGGCTCCGGCACAGGGCTGTGCCAGCCCAGGGCGCTGGGCAGGTATCCCAGGAACAGTCCGAACTTCATCAGGCCCCAGGCGAAGCCCTTGGCCCCCGGTAGGCATCGCCCCGCCGCCCATAGGACCAGCGGTACCGTGGCGTGGAAGAGCGGCGCCGCCAGAATCCCCGGCAAGGGCAGGCGGGAGGCCAGGTACAGCCCCGCTGCTGGCAGCAGGACCCACGCCGCCATCCGGCGGGGGCCCAGGCGGCGGGCGAGAAAGCCTCCGGCGGTCTTGCCCGCAAACAGGGCCGCGGCCAGCGCCAGCGCCCAGCTCCCGGCGGCCCAGGGCAGGGGGGCCATGCCCACCCAGGACTGGAGGGCCGAGGCCAGAAACAGGAGGGCCAGCGGCCCATATCCCGCTGGGGCATCCAAGTCCGGGGAGGCGCTTCCCGAGCGGCGGGAGGTGCCGGACTGCCAGTAGCAGGTCCACAGGATGGCCGCCGCCAGCACCGCTAGACAAAAGGGTCCCAGCCACAGGCCTAGGGCGTCCCCCTTGCCCCAGAGGGTGCCGAGAAACAGCCCCAGGCCCCCCGGGGCGGCAAAGACACCCACCGGCCCAGCTGTTTCGCCGCCACGGAGGACCTCCCGCCCGCCTCCCGTATGGAACAGGGCGTTGCCCACCCCCGCTGTGACAGCGGTGAGGACCGGCACCGGCGACAGATAGGCCAGCGCCGTCAGGATGCACCCGGCAGCGGCCACGGCCCCATTCCGGTCCAGCCGGTCCGCCAGCAGGCCGAAGGGCATCTGTAGGGCGAAAGCGCAGAAGTTGTACACCAGCAGGCACAACACCAGATCAGGGCTGCCCAGCAGAGTCCGAAACAGCAGCAGCGCGCAGCTGAGGTCCACCCAGAAGTGGCTGACACTGTATAAGGAAAGAAGCCGTTTGTTCATGGCGCCGCCTCCCAAATTTTGTTCTCAACTGTATAGACGGAAAAATCTCGCAGAAAGTGCCGGAGAAGGAAAAAAGATTTGCAGGCCTTGTTTGAAAATACCCGGCCGGGATGGTACAATGGGGATATAAGGGGGGAGTTGCCATGGGCATCGACATTCGTGAATACACCGCATTCCGGCAGGAGGAGATTTCCCGCCTGTATGAGGGCGTTGGCTGGACCAACTACACCGCCCAATCGGAAAAGCTGGAGCAGATGTACCGAAACTCCCTGCTGGTCCTGGGTGCCTGGGACGGGGATGCCCTGGTGGGCGTCCTCCGGACCGTGGGGGACGGGTGCTCGGTGGTGTTCATTCAGGACATTCTGGTCCTGCCGGAGTACCAGAGGCGGGGCATCGGCACGGGTCTGATGCGGGCGCTGCTGGAGCGGTACGGGGACGTCTATCAAATCAACCTGATGACCGACGACACAGAGAAGACCACCGCGTTCTACCGCTCGATGGGCTTCTCGGCGCTGTCCGACATAGGCTGCGCCGCCTTCACGAAAATGGCTCTGCCGGAATAGGGGGAAGAGATGAAGATGGACGTACAGGACCGTCGGCGGATGATCCTGGCCCGGCAGCACCTGACCGATCCGGCCGGCCCGGAGGCGGTCTGCCGGGATCTGAACGGCATCCAGGCCCAGTTCGCCTCCTACGCCCGCCACGCTCTCGCGATCCGCTGCCGGGAGGCGCTGGGGGAGCACTGGGGCGCTGGGCTGGTGAAGGCCTGGACCGTCCGGGGCACCATGCACATCTTCCGGGAGGCGGACCTGCCGCTGTTCCTCCACCGGGACCGGACCCATTTCCTGCGGGACTTGGATCGGATGACGGAGGACCCCTTCGCCAGCCGGGACAGAAAACTGGCGTTTTCTGATTTCATTCTGGACTGCATCAGCCGGGGCATCGTAAAGCGGGAGGACCTTCGGACCGCCTGCCGGGAACATGGCATGACGGAGCGGGAGGAACAGAGCTTCTTCGACAGCTGGGGCGGCCTGCTCCGGGCCATGACCGAGGCGGGGATGCTCTGCTACCGGGCCGATGCGGACCGGACCTTCCAGCTGTGCCCGCCCTTCGTCCCCATGGAGCGGGACGCGGCCCTGCTGGAGCAGGCCCGGCGGTACTTCACCGCCTACGGTCCCGCCACGGTGCGGGACGCCGCCTCTTTTTTCGGCATGCCCCAAAAAGCGGTGAAAGGTTGGCTGGACCGGCTGCCGGTGACGGCGGTCCGGTGCGGGGACAGGGACTGCTTTTTCATCGACGACGGGCGGCAGGATCTCCCGGAGATCCCCCGGTGTA
This sequence comes from uncultured Oscillospiraceae bacterium, assembly GCA_947589745.1. GTDB lineage: Bacteria > Bacillota > Clostridia > Oscillospirales > Oscillospiraceae > Pelethomonas. Next base: position 965 of record CANQCS010000185.1, on the reverse strand, counting down.
TCCTTCTCTCCGGCTTCGACCAGCTGATGCTGGGCTTTGAGAAGAAGGACGGGCTGTTTCTGGACCCCGCCCATCTGCGGAACATCTTCAACCTGGGCGGCATCGTCCTGCCCTGCGTCCTGCTGGACGGGCAGGCGGCGGGGCGGTGGAAGCGGAGCGGCCGGCGGGTGGAGATCACTCCCTTTCGCGCAGTCAGGGCCCGGGAGAAAAACGCCGTGGAGCGGGAGGTCCGCCGGTGGTTCCCGGATGCGAGGGAGATCCTGTGGATAGAATAAAAGAGCGCCGGCGGTGCCGGCGCTCTTTTCCGCGCATTACGGTTTCTCTTTCTCCAGCAGCGCCTGGGCGCTGGCGGCAAGGCCGGCGAGGCCCTGGATCTCGCTGGGAATGATGATCTTGGTGGCCTTGCCGTCGGCGGCGGCCTGGAAGGCCTCCAGGGCCTTCAGCTTCACCACCTGGTCGTTGGGGGCGGCCTCGTTCAGCAGCTTCAGCGCGTCGGCGGTGGCCTGCTGCACCCGGAGGATGGCCTCGGCCTCGGCCTCCGCATGGAGGATGCGGGCCTGCTTCTCGCCCTCGGCCCGCAGCACGGCCGCCTGCTTCTCCGCGTCGGCCTTCAGGATGGCGGACTGCTTCTCGCCCTCGGCCACCAGGATCTGGGACTGCTTCTTGCCCTCGGCCTGGAGGATGGCCTCGCGGCGCTCACGCTCGGCGCGCATCTGCTTCTCCATGGAGTCCTGGATATCCCGGGGCGGGATGATGTTTTTCAGCTCCACGCGGTTGACCTTGATGCCCCAGGGGTCTGTGGCCTCGTCCAGGATGGAGCGCATCTGGGTGTTGATGTGGTCGCGGCTGGTGAGGGACTGGTCCAGCTCCAGGTCGCCGATGATGTTACGGAGCGTGGTGGCGGTCAGGTTCTCGATGGCGCTCATGGGGTGCTCCACGCCGTAGGTGTACAGCTTGGGGTCGAT
>CANQCS010000184.1 GCA_947589745.1 uncultured Oscillospiraceae bacterium | reverse complement strand
CGCGGCCTCACGCAACAACATTGGAACAGGCCGGAAGCTCAAACCAGAACGTGCAGTGATTCCGATTGTCAACGCCGAACCTTGCCTGATGGTCTGTCAGAATTTCTTTTGCGATTGCCAGCCCCAGGCCGGACACGGCCGCTTTGTTTTTCCTGCTGCGGGCGGTGTAATAGCGGTCCCATATATAGGGAATCTCCTCGTCCGGGATACCCTTCCCGTAGTCGGTCACCTCAAGCCGGGCGGAGCCGTTGTTCTTTCTCAGCGACACCCTGATTTTTTTGCTGCCGTCCGTGTGATTGACGGCGTTGTCGATCAAATTATAAATGACCCGCTTGATCTGCGCCTCGTCCGCCGCCGCCATCAGGCCGTCTGTGATTTCCGTCCCGATTTCAAACCCGTTCTGTTCGCAGAAGGGCAAAAACTGTCCCACCACATCCTGGGCCGCGCGGCTCAGGTCAATGACGCCGTACTCCTTTGCCGTGTCGTCTGACTGCATCGCGGAAAACTCCAGGATCTCATTGACCAGCGCCGTCAGCCGGTCCGCCTCGCGCATGATGATGTCCAGGTCGCTCTCCCGCCTCCGCACGTCCTCCCAGGAGATCTCCTTCACCATCTCCGCATAGCCCTTTATCATGGTGAGGGGGGTCCTCAGATCGTGGGAGACATTCGCCAGAAATTCCCGCTGAGAATTTCTGGCCCGCTCCAGGCTCAGGGCCGTCTCTCCCAGCGTATCGGACAGCTCATCCAGTTCTGTGCAAAATCCCTTGGGAAACTCCGGGTGATAGTGGCCCGCGGCGATCTGTTTTGCGGAATCGGCGATTTTGGCCACCGGCTTCTCAAACCGCTTGGAAATGGCCCAGGCGAGAACAGCGCCCAGAATCAGGGACAGGACGGAGACCCATACCAGCTGGAGCCGCAATATTCTGACCGTCCCCCCCACCGTGCCGAGGGGCATACTGATGTAGAGCACATTGCCGCTGTCCAGAACCGTTCCCGTCACATAGGCCGCGTTGTCCTCCGTGACAAAGCCGGTGCTGTCCGAGCCGGAGTCCCTCAGCTTTGCGATGAGAGACGCATAGCTGTACGGCAGATTGCGGAGAGCGCCCTTTTCCCAGTTCATGACCGTGTCCGGGGAAAACCAGGGATTTTCGTTTCGGTGCTCCTCCTGCTCCGCGTCCCCGTAGAGGCGCTTGTATTCATCGGCGCTGTACAGGATAGTCCCCTCTGGGTCTGTCACAAACACAAGCAGCGAGTTTGCCGCGGCCGCCTCGTCGATCACATCGTAAAAGTCCGCATCCGCCGAATGGGCCGCGATCTCCTCCGCCGCCTTTTCCACACCGCGAATCGCCATGCGGTTATAAAAGCTCTGCAGAAAAACGGTCTGCAGGAGCCACAGCAGGATAAAGATGGCGGCGGAAAAAAGCACGAACCACTGCCACAGCTTCACGCCAAAGGATCTACGCTTTTTCATCGAACCGATACCCCGTTCCCCGCAGCGTCACGATGCACTTCCGATAGGGCCCCAGTTTGCCCCGCAGCAGCTTGATCTGCCAGTCCACCGTGCGGTCGTCACCAAAGTAGTCGTAGCCCCATACGGCGCTCAGAATGTTCTCCCGCGTCAGCGCGATCCCCCTGTTCTGGACGAGGTAGATCAGCAGCTCATATTCCTTCGCGGTCAGCTCTTTCTTCTCTCCGTCCACAAGGACCTCATGGGCCAGCGGGTCGATTCTGAGGCCCTGTATCACGATCTCGTTTTTCGCTCTGCCCGTCCTGTTTCTCGACAGGACCGCTTTTACCCGCGCCATCAGCTCCCGGGGAGAAAACGGCTTCACCACATAGTCGTCGATGCCCAGCTCAAACCCCATCAGCTTATCGTACTCCGTGCCCAGCGCGGACAGCATGATGACAGGCGTTGCCTTTTCTTCCCGGATCTTTTTGCACACGGTAAAGCCGTCCATCTCCGGCATCATAATATCCAGGATGATCAGGTCGTAATCATTCCTCCGGCACAGGCTGACCGCCTCCGCGCCGGTACCCGCCGTATCGACGGTGTGGCCCTCGTGCTCCGCAAACCGTGAAATGAGCTCCACAATATCCTGTTCATCATCGGCAACCAGTAAATATGCCATGATCTCCTCCCGTCTGTCCATGCAAAAACGGCAAACCGGGCGGAAATCGACCGGTTTGCCATTTTGCGGATCTACTGATGATAGCTTGCGCCGCGCTGCTGCCCAGTCAGGTAACTGTACCCGGACATATCCTGTGTGCCGTCCGCATCCTCGCCCTGCCGGTAAGACGCGCCTCTCTGCTGGCCGCCAACGTAGCTGTAGGACGCCGCCGCGTCCTCGGACCAAGGCGTCTCCCCGATGCCGTTCTCAGCTAAGAAAGCGTCCTGCTCGTCTTCGGGGAGTTCCTCCGCCTGGGCGTACAGATCATTGCGATCCGTGCTGTTCTGCTGGCCGGTCAGATAGCTGTATGCGTCTCCATCCTCGGTTTCCGGGGCGTAAGACGCGCCTACCTCCTGCCCCGTGGTGTAGCTGTAACCGGTCTTATCCTCGGTGTCGTCCTCATACAGAGCGCCGGCTTGCCGGCCAGTCACATAGCTGTAGGACGCCGCCGCATCTTCGGAGTATGGAGTGTCCGCGATACCGTTCTCCGCAAGGAAAGCGCTCCGCTCCTCCTCCGGCAGCTCCGCCGCCTGGGCGTACAGGTCATTCCGTGATGTGCTGCGCTGCCTCCCGGTGAGATAGCTGAACCCATCGGATCCGGCGGCAAATGCAGTCACGCTTCCCACCGACAGTACAAGCGCTACAACGACAGCGGTCAGTGCAATTGTTTTCTTCTTCATGGCTTATACCACCTTTCATGATTCTGACTTCCGTCAGTGATGATAGGATAACCCATGAATGAGGAATGCGCGTGGCGGTTATTTGGAATCTGTGTGGAATATGCCAATGGCGAAAGCATATCCCAATTTTCTGAAAAAGTCAAAGGTTTTGGCAGTCTGAGAGAAACACCGCCCTGTGACAAGGGGCGGTGTTTTTCTCAAACTGTATTGCCAAAGCAGGTACGCGCCCCTCCGCGGACTACACCTTGGAGAAGCCGTAGGTATTGACCACGGCGTCGATGGGCTCCCCCTTCTTGCACATGGGGCAGTCCTCGGGGGAATAGGAGACGTAGTCAGGGATGGCGTTGGTGTCGAAGATGGAGATGACGGGCAGCCCGGCCAACTCGTCGATGGCGGCATAGATGGAGGCCACGCCCACGACCCGGCCGCCGTAGTACTCCACGCTCCGCTTGCCCCGGAGGGCTGTGGTGCCGGTGGTCAGGGAGCAGGTGAGGATGAGGACGCTCTTTCCCTCCAGCATGAACTTGGCGTTGTCCCGGAAGAGAAGCTCGCCCTTGCTGTCCAGCTCGCCCTTGACGATATACATGTTGTCCCCCATGACGAGGGAGCGGCTGCCGCCCGTGGTCAGCTCCTTGGCCAGGCAGGTGCCAATGGTGCTGGTGCCGTCCATGCAGAGGATGGAGTCCACCATGAAGCGTCCCCGCAGCTTGTCGGACAGTCTCCGGGCCACCGTCTCGCAGCCCTGCAGACTGTACTTCTGGGTCGTCACATCAATGAAGTAGTTGATGTGGCTATGCTGAGTGGCAAAGTGTCCCTTGGCAGCCAGCAGCGGCATGCCGTCGATCTTCAGAAGGGGAAAGAACTTAGGTTCCATAGCTGTATGCCTCCTAATTTTCGTCTGTCATCCAAGCGGCGCGGCCTGCCTGTTTGTCCAGGTAAAGCGCCAAAGAATTTGGATAATTTGATTATAGCAGTCCCGGAAGCGTTTGGCAATAGGAATTCGGAAATTCATCCCTTTTTCTGGGAGAAACAGGGCAAAAGGGGCGTAAGCCCCGGCGCCGGAACACCGCGGTCCCTATGTTTTCCGCGCGGCGGCGGGGTTGCCTCCCGCGAGAGAATCGCATCGGGATACAGTTCTTTCAGGAACATACATCCTGCCACGGGTGCCGCTGGGAGACGACGGTCTGGCCGGGATGGGCCGCGGCCCGCTCGAAGAGGATCCAGGTGTAGGCGTCCTCCAGGGCCTCCGCCAGGGGATACGCCTCCTCCCCGGTGTCGATGAGCCGCCCCATGTCCAGCATCAGGGACGCCACCGCGAACTCGTCCTGGATGGGCTCCATGTGGACCTCCGGCTGCCAGGTCTCGCAGAGCTGCCGCAGCGCCGGGGTGTGGAGCGCCTCATAGACCGGGTCCAGCCAGGCCTTCAGCTCCTGCCGGACCGGGCGGTGGTCCTCCCCCACGTAGCGGAGGACCGTGTCGTTCCACTCCCCTGTCTGGCCCCGGACGTTGATATGCCGGGAGCGGATGAAGGAGCGGTACTGCACCGGGTCGAAGTCGTAGAAGGCCGCCTTGCCGTTGTCGAACTCCACGGTCACCACGGTGCGGGTGCGCTCCGTCACGGTGCCGTCGGTGATGGGGCCGTATCGGGAGTCGGTCTCCTCCACCGGGTAGGTGAACGCCTTGCCCCGGAGGGTCATGGCCGGGAGCCGCCCCCGCCCGTCCTTCAGGCCGCAGCGGAGCATCCGGCGGATGAGGCTGGCCCCGTGGTAGTCGTGGGCCAGGGACAGGGCCACCGCGTAGGGGTCCCCCAGCAGCCCCGCGTCCACCGCCCGCAGGCCCGCGGCGATGAGGGGATAGCGGATGTACTGCTCGGCGCTGAGGAGCCTCGCGCCCCGCTGCCGCAGCTCCCACAGCTGGTCCAATTGCCACTCCTCCGTGCCCCCCGGCGTCTCGGCCAGCACCGGGAAGCCCGCCGTGAGCCACTCCTTGATGACGGAGAAGTTGGACCCCCGGTCCACCGCCACCACCACAAAGTCTGGCCTCGCGTCCCGGCAGGCCTGGGGGTCCAGGGTCACCGGGATACCGTACTCCCGGCGGATTCTCTCCGCCTTCTCCTCCGTGCGGCAGAGAAGGTATTTCAGCCGGAAGCACTGTGGGTAGTGCAGGGCGATGCGGACGTAGAGCATGGCCCGGTAGCCGGAGCCTACGATCACATAGGAGAGAGGTTCCATGAGGTATCCTCCTTATAATATATAATATGGTTATCCCTTTAGTTAAGCAAGCGCAGAGTCCGTATTTTTGGACAGTAAAAGCTGTAGAATAGAGCCATG
>CANQCS010000183.1 GCA_947589745.1 uncultured Oscillospiraceae bacterium | reverse complement strand
TTAGAATTCGTCATTTTGTTTTGTCTTTTGACCATGACGATTTTACTACTCCATTGATCGCCAGTGATATTGGAAGACAGATCATTGAGTGGCTCGGCACAGAATATCAGAGTGTGTATACAGTTCATCAGGACGCAGACTGTATCCATCTTCATTTTGTGTTTAATCCAGTGAGTTTTATAGATGGGCACAGATACAAAGGAACCAAAAGTGAATACTATGACCTGCAAGCCGCCATCAAAGATATTCTCCGCCCCTACGGAATCTATCTTATGGTGGTCTCTTCTTTGAGCGACATTGACATTCAAAATGATTTTTGATCGTATGCTTTGCTATTTTTTCTGACAGATGGTTTTTCTTTTTTACATTTTCCTTTGGTTTAGGGATAACGCATTACAAAAGTTAGCATCTGTATGAGAGTTCAACCCATAGTCCGATATATCAGAAGTTTTAAAATTGAAAGGAGCATCACTATGAGGATCGCTTATATGGCGTCTATGAACAGACGCGGTCATTACACCCATCCGTATACCAGAGAGAACGTTGTGAAGTACATTACGCAAGACTATACGATCAAGCCCCCTTATTTTGGCTGTATCGCAGTTGATGAACATGATATTGCCGGGAGCATGACACGTATTGCGCAAAAGTATCAACAAGATACCTATGTACGTATCCGGCACATTATGTTGGCATTTTGTCCTAATGAACCTGATATCGATCCTGCTTCTGATCTTGCTATTGCCTGTGAACTTGGCCAATTGTTTATAAGGGAAATTGGATGGAAATTTCAAGCCCTTTATGCTGTCCATCAGGATCCGATACAGGTCCGTCTTCATGTTGCGTTTAACCCTGTCAGCTATGTAGATGGGACACGATTGCATTTAGAATATAAAAGTGAAGATGATGAACTGTATCATATAAAGCTAGCCTTTAAGAGCATCGCTTATTCACACGGGGTATGTGTGTATAAATGCAATATTCCAGAAGAGCAATTTCCAGAGGGATTTTAAATGGGGTATGGGGCAAGGCCCTTTCCATTCAATAGCGAAGGAGGTGATCTTATCGTGGCAACACTCAAAATTTACAACAAACAAGGCTGTTACGACAAGATGTATACCCGTAAAAAGATCCTACATTTTTTTACGGAAGACCACAAGATTGATCCCATCCTCTTTGGTTGTACAGGAGTTGACCGAAACGACATTGAGGGAAGTATGGCTGCTGTTTCCTCAAGATTCAATAAGAATTTTGGTATCCAGTTATACCATTTTGTGGTGTCAATTGACTGCAAAGAGCTTGATTCCAGAGCTGCTGCCAGTATCCTTGGCCGCCGCATCATAGATCAGATTGGGGAAAAGTACCAAGCTGTATACGCTGTTCATGAATTTAAAACACATATTGAATTGCACATTGCTTTTAATCCTGTGAGCTTTCTGGACGGTGTAGAATACCAAAGCAACAATGACAGCATCAATGTGCTACAGAATTTTATTCAGGGTCTTCTTGATCGATATGGTATCATCCTCTACCTCATCTGATCATATGCCGTTATCCAGAACGGATCAGTGGCCCAGAGGAAACATCCTCTGGGTCCTTTTTACTGATGTTTTTTCCATTGGCTCAAGTAGTAGATAAGGGAATCTTTCGGGATCTTCCAATTCCGTCCGATGCGGAATGCCGGAATCTCGCCCTTGTTCAAAAGGTTGTATGCAGCATTACGTCCGATGTTCAGGACTTCTCTAAGATCAGATATCGTTAAGACGTCGTCGTATTGCTCCAGCATAATTTCACTGCTCCTTTTATGATTAGATTATTTCTATGTTCACTTTGAATTACTTAATTAAAGGAAAGATGAATTGTTGATCAGGGAGATTCAGATGCCGACCACAACATCATTCGATTCAAAATAAACCGACATAACCTTAAAACATCATATTCTTACGATGCCCTATGTTTTTCCGGCTGAACACATTAGCATTTCCTGCACATGAAGATGCAAACCCCACGGAAATGATATACTTTTATCATGAAATAACAAACATTGCAGTAAAAAAGCGACAGATCGGTTTTGCTGTGATCAGTCTAAACCCTTCTTGACCTTTCATTTTTGATGGAGGTGTTGTAAATGTTTTACTACACATCAGATTTTCAAGAAAAATATGCGGATATCATTAGAAGGACTGTTTTTTATCGTCCCGAGGAAGTCGAATCTATGTACTGGGCCCGTCGTATCAGCTATGCTTGTACACCCGGTAGTAGCTGTCAGGTAATTGGGGCCGGTGGCAGCAAAGGGGTACTGGCTATTCCTATCCCGAAAGGATGGACCGGTCCGCTTCCTCAAGAGCTCATAAACTTTCTGATGGAAAAGCATTATGGTACATCAAACTTTGATGTGTTATTTGGGGATGATAAGAAGGATCCTCCACCGTTCTGATCCAGTATTGCAGAGATCAGAAATTATAACACTTTGTGTCCCTCTGGGAGATCATAAGGCTCTCAGAGGGACACATTGTATATGGCTGATTTAAATATCCCTTTGTCTTCTATAACCCCAAAATCTTTATATTCTCCAAGTCTCTGACATGAATTGCTTTTAGTTTCAGTGTCAGTGGAATGACGGTGTGTTTTTAAGATGAGCTTCATTTTACAAATAATTACTTTTTGACACTTCTTAGGCCGAGTGGCCGCTGAGTCTGGACCGAAGTGGTCACTCACGAGGGTCTTATACATTGAAAAGTCATCTGATCGCCCCCCGAGCTAATTCTAACCACATTCTGAACATTTTTGTCAATCTATTTGGTTAGCATGGTTAGAATAAATTGCAGAGCACGGAAGCACAGCTATGAAGACTTCCATAGGGAATCCGGCAGGAGCAGAAAATATCCTCTACTCCCGCCAAATGTTCTTTTTCCTGTCCTCACGCTCTATCTGCTTTTGCCAGGTCTTGACTGTCTGCTCCCGGAGGAAGGAGATAAGCGGGCCAAGCTCCTGTCGCTCATCCCATGCCTCCAGTGCTGCGTAATAGTCCTTTCGATCCTCCTCATGGATGATGACAGGCGGGTGATTGTGGAGAAGCAGGAAGTAATTCATCATGAGCCTGCCCGTGCGCCCGTTGCCGTCGGCAAAGGGGTGGATGTTCTCAAATTTGGCATGAAAGTATGCAGCGGCGGCGAGGGCCTTGTCCTCGGAAACATCCTCCAGCTCGTCTAAGAGTTCCGTCATCTCCTCATGTACATCCTCTGGGGCTGCGCCAATCTCGTTTTTCCCGGTCACATAGTCGTGACGCTTATACTCGCCGGGCCGCTCACCTAACTGCCAGCGACGGGTGTCATAGGTATTCTGTGTGAGCACACGCTGAAACTCACTGACGAGCTCCCCATTGATGGGCCGCTTTTCGTTGAAGGCCCTAAGAAGGAACTCGTTGGCCTCCTTGGAATTCCGTATCTCAAAGAGGGTCCGCAAGTCCCCAGTATACCCGGTCACGCCGTCGTGCTCGAAGATTTCGCGGGTGTCGTTATAGGTCACGTTTTCATTCTCAATTTTGCCGGAATGGTAGGCAAAGGCGATACTGTGCCCGTTCAGAGCCTCGGCAAGCTCCGCGTCGGTGGTTATGTTCCGTTTCCGCCATAGCGCGACGGCCTTCTCATAATCGGTCATAGGCGCACCTCCCGTTAGAACTGCTTTATGCGGATATTATAGCACATATCTCCCTGTTGCGGAAAGAAAAATGCACTGCTTTCAAAAAGGTCCCTCCGCATGGGCAGGATCTTTTTGACGCTCCTAGCTCCTTTGTGATGAGTCCGACCGACCGATGGACTTCATCTCCATCCAGTCCCCAATGCCGGGAACTGGGTGGACTTCCCTGCTGCGGCACGGGAATTTTTTCTCCGATACGGTGAACCGGAAAGCGTTTTTATGTCAGCAAATTTCTGCATGTGGCTCTTATCAGTGACGCTGGGATCTATTCCTTGTTGCGGTGGGATGATGTTGCCAAAACATACTGCATGAGATAGTTGTTTTTAAGATGACTTTCAATTTTAGAAGAAAAATAGTTGTTTTTTAGCACTTTTTAGAGAATATGAACAAACATTAAAGTAAGGATCAGTGAGATGGATCGAATTATCTGTTGGTCCGTTCCAATGGTCCAAATTTCAAAAAGGAGATAAATATATGGAAAAAAATATTATTAAGCCGGCATTTATTGATTATAATCGGCTAGAAGATTTCTATACCATAGGCGAAGCTTGTGCTTTGCTATGTATGGAAAAAGAAGAACTCAAGATAAAATCTCAGGAAATGGGTATCACTCCCAGCTGGAACAAAAGCGGTGAACCTGGCTTCACCAAAAATGACTTTAGAAATCTCCATAATAAGGTCTATCATGAAAAGCATATGGAGAAAGCTCCTGCCCCTAAAAAAATAGATAGAGACCCTTGGGGTTAACAAGTCCGATCATCAGATGAAGTCTCACGATCAAAAAACTCTTTATTGGGGGATTTCAGTCTATATCTTAAAGATGTCGGGCAAATTTCCACAACGCCCGGGGGATATAGCATTTTTGAAAGGAGCTAAAACGATGGGGTCAAATGAGATGTCTGTATATACAGTGAAAGAGGCCTCTGCCATCCTGAAGACCAGTTGCCAGCAGGTCAGACGTATGATCCGTAATAAAGAACTGGAAGCTATTATGGTTGGGCGGGAGTGGAGGATCCAAGAAAATAAACTTAAGGATTTCCTCGATGGGAAATAGACTCTACTGAGGAGCAGGGGGACCCCCTGCTCTTTTGAATTTTATGGTTATCCCTTTAACTAAGCAAGCGCAGAGTCCGTATTTTTGGACAGTAAAAGATGTAGAATAGAGCCATGAGACCGAAAAAAGGAGAAACGGGACATGGCGAGGAGAAAAGGGATGCCGCTGGGCACGTACATGAAGAAGTTCCAAAGTGAAAAACAATGCGCGGAGTACATGGCTTCGGTGCGGTGGCGGAAGGGCTTTCAATGTCCAAACTGCGGACACACCCATGCTTACCGGTTGTCCAACGGACGGTACCAATGCGCTCAGTGCCGGCGGCAGACCTCGGTGACAGCGGGGACAGTACTCCATCGCAGCCACGTGCGCCTGACCACGTGGTTCCTGGCCTTCTACCTAGTGTGCCTGGACAAGCGCGGCATCTCTGCCGTGCAGCTGTCCTCTCAGATCGGTGTGAGCTATAAGACCGCCTGGTATATGCTCAAACGTATCCG
>CANQCS010000182.1 GCA_947589745.1 uncultured Oscillospiraceae bacterium | reverse complement strand
TACAGGATATGAAGCACCCAAACGACGGCCAGGATACCTCTGCCCACCGGCACACGGCTCATCATGGCAAAGCCAACGGCCATAAGCACCGTCACCGTGACCATGATGCGGATCTTCGTTTTCCAGGTCATGCCTTGGCCCTTAACGTAGCTTTCCAGGTTGTTCTTGTAAAGTTTTGTGCCGATGAACCAAGTATGTAAGCGTTCAGAGCTTTTGGCAAAGCAGAACGCCGCTAGCAAGAGAAGGGGTACAGTGGGTAAGATGGGCAGCACGGCTCCAACGGCTCCGAGGCCTAGACCCAAGCAGCCGATCACAATGTATAAAACCTTTTTCATTTCGCTTTCTCCAATCGTTTTCTTTCCTTTACCGTCTCTATGACGTGCCGGAGAGCGGGGATCGGTGCATGGAAGATCATTCTCGGCCCGGAATACCGCATAACAGCACGGATCTTCTCCCGCATCTCCGGCTTGTAGCAGTGGACTTTACAGTTTGAGCAGAATGTTTTCGTCTCCATGAAGGGGCATTTGTCGCTGCGCTGGCAGGCGTATTCCGAGAGTTCCGCACATTCCGGGCAGAGGTGTCCCTTTTTGGTGCCGTGGTTCCCTCGGCAGTATAAGGCGATCATCTGCGTGACCAAGACCTTTTCCTGCTCCCGTTTTGTCTGGACGTCCATCAGCTGACCCTTCCGCTCTCCACCGAGATCACTTGGTCGGCAATGCGCATGGTGGAGGCCCGGTGAGACACCAGAACCACCGTCCTGCTCTCCCGTTCTTCATGGAGGGATTTGAGGATCACCGCCTCGTTGAGGCTGTCCAGGTTGCTGGTGGGCTCGTCCAGGAGCATCAGCGGCGCGTCATGGAGGAACGCCCGGGCCAAGCCCAGCCGCTGGCGCTCCCCGCCGGAGAGGGTGTCGCCCAGCTCTCCCACCGGGGTGTCGTAGCCCTGGGGCAGAGTCATGATGAAGTCGTGGACCGACGCCTTTTTGCACGCGGTTACGATTTCTTCATCCGTGGCGTCCAGCTTGGCAAGGCGCAGGTTGTTTTTGATGCTGTCGTGAAACAAGTGGGTCTCCTGAGTGACGAAGCTCTCCATGTCCCGGAGGTCAGCGGTGTTGATGTCCTTCACCGGCACGCTGGACACTTTGACGCTCCCTTTTTGCACATCCCAGAAGCGCATCATCAGCTTCAGGAGGGTGGACTTTCCGCTGCCGCTCCGTCCTGTGATGCCGACGATTTCCCCCTCCGGGACAGTCAGGGACACATCCCGCAGTACCTCCTCGCCGCCGTAGGAGAAAGACACGTTTTCCGCGGACGCGCCGGTGAAGGTTACATCCGCTTTGCCTGTGACTTCCTCAACCGTCGGGGTATCGTCCAGAATGTCCAGCACCCGGTTCCCGGCGGCGAAGGTACTCTGCAAGGTGCTGCCCAGGGCCGCCAGAGCCACCGCCGGGCCGAAGGAGGAGAACAGGGCAATGGTCGGGATCAGCACCCCGTCAAAGCCCACCGCTCCGGACTGATACAGCGAGGCGCTCACAAACAGCATGGCAAGGTCAAAAATCAAGATCACCGTATTCGTCACCGCCGCATTCCGCCCGGCGGCCTTTTTCATGCTTGCCTCGTCTTTGGAGAGGGCGTCGGTCCAGGTATTCATCTCAGAGAGACGTTTTTCGCCTTGGCCGTATTGCAGTGTCTCGTCCAACCCTCGGAGGCTGTCCAGAACGAACCCGGCCAAATCTCCGGACTCTGTGCGGAAACGCATCCCGGCGTCTCCGCTGAGGCGGGAGGTGATCATGGGGATAACGATGCTCACCACAGCGTAGGCGCACAGCGCCAGCAGGCCCAGCACCCAGTGGAAGGAGCCGATGAACAAGCACATCACAACGGTAAAGAGCGCCGCGATGGCGATAGGGGAGATGGTGTGGGCGTAGAACACCTCCAAGAGCTCGATGTCCGAGGTGATGACGGAGATCAAATCTCCCCGGTCCCGGCCCTCCAGCTTCGCCGGACACAATTTCCGCAGGGCCTGGAACACCTTGTCCCGGATGATGGCCAGCAGTTTAAAGGCGATGAAGTGGTTGCAGGACTGCTCCGCATAACGCAGAACACCTCGTATCAACGCAAAGATCAGCACGGCGGCAAAGATCCAGCCCAGGGCCAGAGGCGTCTCAAAGCCCAGGACGTTCAGCACCGCATAACCGCCCAGAACGGTGATAAAGGATGCGCACAGGTTTCCAATGAGGCCCATGGTAATGGCCAGGACCATAAATCCGGTCAGTGGTTTCACCAATCCGATGAGCCGGGCCATAATGACAAATCCACTTCTGCGTTTCATACGTTCGCCTCCTTCGCGTAGTTTTCCAGGGCCTGCTGGGCGTTCCAGAGTCTGGCATAGACGCCGTTTTGGGCCAGCAGCGCCCCGTGAGTCCCGCTCTCGGCCACGCGGCCGCCCTCCATGACGTAGATGTTGTCCGCCGGGGCCACGTTGGCGAGGCGGTGGGAGATGAGGATCACCGTCTTTGTCTCAGCCAGGCGGTGGATCTCCGCCATGATGTCGTTCTCGCTCTCCACATCGATGTTGCTGGTGGCCTCGTCAAAGATGTAGACCGGGCTGTCGTGGAGAAGGGCCCGCGCCAGGGCCAGCCGCTGGCACTGGCCGCCGGAGAGGTTGGAGCCCCGCTCCTGGAGGGCGGTGTCCAGTCCCTTTTCGCCTCGCAGGAAATCCGCCAGCTTGGTCCGCTCCAGAACGGCCCACAGCTCCCTGTCGGAGGCGTCTGGCTTGCCCATGAGCAGATTGTCCCGGACGGTGCCCTTGAACAGATAGCTCTGGTGGCTGATGTAGGTGAAGCTCCGCAGCAGTTCCGCCTCATTGAGCTGGGACAATTCCACGCCGCCCACGGTGACGGAGCCGGTATAGCCCCGGTTGCGGCCCATGAGAATCCCCGTCACCGTGGACTTCCCGCAGCCGCTCTCGCCAACAATGGCGGTGAAACCGCCTTTGGGGAACGATAGATCAACGCCATGCAGGACTTCCCGCTCCTTGTCATAGGAAAAGGAAAGGTCTTTGCAGACGATGGAGCAGTCCGCCGGGACGGGGGCGGTCCGCTCCTCCGGCTCCGGCAGGTCAAGCAGCTTGAATATCTTCCCGCTGGCCGCCATGCCGTTCATAGCCACATGGAAGTAGGACCCCAGCTGCCGCATGGGGAGGAAGAAATCCGCCGCCAGCAGGATGATGAGCAGCGCCCCGGCCATGTCGATCCTGCCCGAGCGCATCTGCGAGGCCGCCAGGATGACCCCCAGCGCCGCGCCGCCATAGGCGATCAGGTCCATGATGGTGATGGAGTTGAGCTGCATGGTCAGCACCTTCATGGTGATCCTGCGGAACTTCTCCGCCTCACGGTTCATCTCCTCATTTTTGAAGCCATCGGATTGGTAAATTTTCAAGGTGGTGAGCCCCTGCAAATTCTCCAGAAAGGTGTCTCCCAGGGCGGTGTACTGGCCCCAATATTTGCTGAGCAGCTTCTTGGCCCAGGTCTGCACCGCCGCGATGGACACCGGAATGAGAGGCACACAGACCAGCAGCACGACGGCCGCCGGGAGGCTCACGAAGCTGAGATAGAGAAACAGCGTCAGCGGGGCCAGCATGGCATAGAAGAACTGGGGCAGATACGCGCCGAAATAGGTCTCCAGCTGCTCCACGCCCTCCACGGACACCTGCACCACCTCGCTGGTGGCCACCCGCGCCCGGTAGGAGGCCCCCAGCCGCAGCAGCTTTCCGTAGATTTTTTCCCGCAGCGTCTTTTTTACCGTCTTGCTGGACAGGTAACTCATGCGGCTGGCCCCGACGGTGCAGAGGAACCGCACCGACACGCAGACTGCCGCCGCGATCAAGGTGCTGATGATTTGCCCCTGCCTCGCCGTTTTTGCGAACAGGCCCGACAGCAGCAGGGCAATGGCCGTCATCAGGCCGATGCTGGCCGCAAGAGACAGCCATTGAAGAATTACATTCCCTGCGATGTACTTTTTGCTCTCCGGGGCAAGGCCCAGGAGGCGTTTATCAATCATCATAGCTCAGTTTTTCTCCTCTTGAGATAGTTTCTGCAAAGAGTTTGACTGTTCTGCACAGCAGAAGTACGTCTGTTGTAAATAGCCCTACGAATACAAATTGTGTTGCCATACCTAACTTCTCTACTTAAATCCACCCCAAGAGACAGCTCTTGGGGTAGGTGAGTCGAGATTTTTCAGGGAGTTAGTATAATCTAACTGCGAGGGCTATACTACCACAGGACCATTGACTTGTCAAGGGAGAAAAATAAAAATGATATTGACTCACTTCAGAAGAAGCCCGACGACTCAACTGTACCTTCCGCGTCCCAACTCAACATATCCACTTGCTGACCATTAAAAAACACTGGAAAGCGGAACTCTATCCGTTTCAGGAACCGCCCGTTGGGCAGCTTTTCCGGGTAAATCTCCACGCTTTCAATAAAACTGCTGATAAACTCCTTTTTCTCCGCATCGCTGAACTTATCGTACAGCTTATCAAAATACAGAAGAAACTGATACACGTTGTCCTCTGAAATCTTCTGTTGCCGTATGTTGTTCAGTCGGACCTGCACATCGGCGATGTCGGCCTCCGTAATCACGATTTCATCATAAATGGTATTCTGTCGCTCCTGTAAATCCTGATATTTGCGATTGTAATGCGAGTCGTCAAAATCCAACTGGTCGATTTGCTGTCCAAGTCTGTCCTTCGTACCAGTAAGCTGACGGAGCTTCTTTCGTTTCAGCTCCAGCTTCTTTTCCAGCTCCGTGGTGTCGATTCGTCTGCCGATTTTTTCCCGTATGGCCGTTTCAAATTGAGTGGTGCGAACCAGACGCCGTATCACATCAGCTACCGCATCGTTCACGATATCTTCGTCCCATTGCTTGTGATAGTCACAGCGTTTGCCGTCGATGTGGAGACGATGCTTGCAGGCGTAATAGAAATAGTCCCGGTACATGCTCCCGTCTTTTTTCTTTTTACGGTTCACATTGCCGTACATTCCACCGCCGCAAACCGGGCATTTCAGAATGCCGGACAGGATATGCTCATGTTCCAGGCTGTGAGTCTTCTCCTGCTTTACGCCCGTAATCAGCCTCTGCTGGTGAGCAAGCTGCCAATCCTCCTCGGACACAATGGCCTCATGCGCTCCATCATGAAGCATATATTCCTCCTGCTTCACAATATGATACTGGTTATGGGTTCCTGGAATTTTTTCATTATGGCGGCGTCCATA
>CANQCS010000181.1 GCA_947589745.1 uncultured Oscillospiraceae bacterium | reverse complement strand
AGTAAGCGCCCAAGCGGCGGATCAAAAAGGCTGCCTGGGCGCTTACACAAATAGAAAGAGAACGATCAGAGGGCGGATCAGAAACAGGTCCAGCCGCCGTCGCAGGTGATGGTGGTGCCGTTGACGAACTTGGACTCGTCACTGGCCAGGAACAGGGCGGCTTCGGCGATATCCTCCGGCATCCCCAGCTCCGGGGAATGGGTGAGGAGGGTGCTGGTGCGGCCGAAGCCGAACTCGTTGGGGGTGGGCATTACCATGGGGATCTCTGTTACCACACCGCCGGGAGCGATGGCATTGCAGCGGATGCCCTCCTCCATGTACATGAAAGCGGTGTTTTTGGTGGCGGAGGCCAGGGCACCTTTGGAGGCGCAGTAGGCCACGCCGGCGGTCTGGTGGAAGGCCCCCACGGAGGTGACGTTGACGATGTTGCCGCCCTCGCCCTGGGCCAGAAAGACGCGCACGGCCTTGCGCATGGCGTAGATGGGGCCGCAGGTGTTGACGCGGAGAAGCCGGTCCAGCATCTCATCGGACATATCGCCCACGGCGGTGTTGTCGTCCATGATGCCCGCGCAGTTCACCAGCACATCCAGCCGGCCAAATGTCTGCACCGCCATGTCCACCATCTTCTCGCTGGTGGCAGGGTCGGCCATGTCGCCGGGGCAGGCCACAACGGCGCCCGGTGCGTCTTTGAGAGAGGCGATCAAAGCCTCCAGCCGTTCCTTCCGGCGGGCTACGGCCACCACCTTGGCACCCTCCTGGACGAAGCGGGTGACAATGGCTTCCCCCATTCCGGCGGAGGCGCCGGTAACGACGATAACCTTATTTTCCAATCTCATCAATAAATTCCTCCTTACTTTTCGATCAGATCAGGATCACAGCCAGCACTTCTCGGTGATGACGGCGGGCGAGTCGTTGCAGCCCACGGTCACCTCGGCGCCCACCACCGCTTTCTCTGCCTCAATGACGGCGAAACCGATGTTCTTCTCCACGGTGTAGCCGTAGATAGCCGCCCGGACGAACCCGCAGGGCACGCCATATTGATAGACGATCTCCCTCTGGGCAATATCCTCGTAAGACTCCGCCAGGTACTCCAGCCCCACCAGCTTATACTTGGGGCCCTCCTCCCGGGCCTTGACCAACGCCTCTTTACCGATGAAGTCCTTGTCCAGATGCACGGACCAGCCCAGACCGCACTCATAGGGAGTCAGGCCATACATATCCTGCCGCAGGGCGAAGCCTTTCTCCACCGGGAGGCTGCGGACATAGACCTCCAGCACCGTCAGTTCCGGCGCATGGAAGCTGTCGCATCCCTTCCGGAGAGCGGCTTCCACGGTCTCCGTGTCCTCCGCCTTGCAGTAGATCTCATAGCCCAGCTCACCGGTGAAGCCGGAGCGGTGGATCTTCACCGCCACGCTGTCCAGCGTGTTGTCCGCAACAGCAAATCGCTTCAACCCGTCCACGCTCTGCGCCAGCATAGCATTCATGATCTCACCGGACTTGGGGCCCTGGACGGCGTACATGTCGATCTCCTTGGTGATATCCCGGCAGGCCACGTCCGCGCCGTCCTGATGGCCGGCGGCCCAGGCCAGAAACTGGGGGGCGTAGAGGGTGGAGACCCAGTAGAGATCCTCCCCCACGTGCATGACGATGGTGTCGTCAATGATCTTACCGTCCTCATTGAGCATGGTGGTGTACTTGGTCCGGCCCACCGGAGTCTTAGTGATGGTGCCCACAAAGAGGCGGTCCATGAACTTCTCCGCATCCGTGCCGGTGACTTCTACCAGGTCGTGGGTCCAGCGGTACCAGCCGGCGTTCTCCCGCACTGCCTGATGCTGGGCGCGGGCCACCGCGTCGTCCTTAAACAGCATGGAAATGTGCCCCCTTTCTCAAATCATCCGCTTGTCGACCTTGCGGCCCACATGGATGTACATGTACTCGTCATCCTTGCCCTCGAACCAGCAGGACCACTCAGCGGAGACCATGGTCTTGACCATGTTGTGCCACAGCACCTCATAGCCGGTGGTCAGCTCGTCGATGGGCGCCATGGGGAAGCGACCGTTGAAGGTCTCGGTGTCCACCTTGATGACCACCTCATCCTTGGTGAACCGCTCCAGTTTGCAGGGCACCAGCTGGGTGTCCAGCACGTTCTTGATGTAGCCGCCCATGAGCCTGGGGTCGTTGCTGCCGATGTCGTGGGGTACGCCCAGATAAGTACGCATGGCCTCCACGGCGAAGGGCTCCATAAAGGCGTTCTTGCCAGCGGTGGCGAAGACGATCTTGAAGATGCGCTCAAACTCCTCCTCGCTCTCCGCCATGTCCCGGATGGCGATGAGGGGGAAAGCGATGCACCACACCCAACCCTTTTCCATGCACCAGCGGTACGCCCAGGTGAAGCTCTTTTCCTCGCCGAAGGCCTGGCTGTAGCGGTCGTTGCGGATGATCTGGCCCTGGCGCACGCCACGCTCCACGGGGGTGTCGTGGACAGGATCTACCGGCTGCTGCATGTGGTCCATCCAGCCCTGCTTGGGCAGGTCGTACTTGTCCCGGCGCTCGGCCACCACACGGCAGTGGCGGTCGCCGCAGCCCCTGGCTTCACACATATTCAAGGAGACTTGGTTCTCGCCGTTGGGACTGCTCAGATCGAAGTTGGCGGTGAACATGGCGGTGGTCATGTTGCAAAGCTCTGCGCCAACGATATCCCAGGGGCAGGTGTCCAACTCCTTTTCCACCCGGTCGTGGGTGAACTGGATCACCCGGCCGGCCATGTTCTCGTATTCGTCGCCGGAGTCGCCGAAGATCGCGCCCAGCCAGGCGTCCTTCTTGCAGAACTCGGGGATGTTCCACTCGTCAAAAAACTGGTTCATGTACTCCTCGCCGGAAGCCGCCATGTTCATCATGTAGGAGATGTCACAGATAGCGCAGGTCCGCTTCTCAAAGTCCGGCTCCAGAATACGCATCACCTGGAACAGGTTGGCGCAAAAGCCGGCGATCTGCCGTACCGCATACTGGTACGCCTCCTTCTCCGGTATGAGCTTGCCCCATACCGTTTCCACACATTTGCTGCTCTCCAGCTGGTCAAGCAGTGCCATATCATGTCCTCCTTCTGTGTTATTATTGTTGTTCTGTCCGACCCCTTAAAGCGACCGGATATGACCGGGTCGGACCATACTTTTTGTGGGGTGCTTCACAATTTCATATTTTTGTGATCCTACTTGTTTTCAGAGGAAAACCGTAGTAAAATATAAAATATCTTAGTCGGCTTCCCCTGGAAGCCCATCAGGTGATTGGGGGTATCTGCGGATATGAAGTTGAACCTGGAGATCCTGTATGAGCATCTGCGCGGAACAATGGACGCAGAGCTCATGGGGGTGCGGCAGCAGGCGCTTCACCTGGGGCGGCCGGAGTACTACATGGGGGATCGGCGGGAGTTTCGCGCCGGACACTTGTACCTTGTGCGGGGGGAACAACTCCCACCCAGGCCCACGGTAGAGCCGGGAGCGGGCATCATCTGCATCGGCGGAGGCATGTTCCTGCCCTACTACCTGGACTGCTGCGGTGTGATCCGCGTTTCGGGGCAGACGGACAGATACGCCCTCTTCAACCGGCTGACAGAGATATACAACCGCTACGACGCCTGGCAGGAGTCCATGCAGGACATCCTGAACACCAGCGCCAGCATCCGTGATATGGTGGAGCGCAGCCAGGAAATACTGGAGACCCCCTTTTTTGTGCTCAACGCCAATTTCCACATCCTGGCCTACAACGGCTACTCTGACGTAGCGTTCGCCGACTGGGAGGAAGCCGCCGTCCGGCCCTCCGACAGCGGCGAACTGGCGCTGTCCAGCTTGCGGCTGTTCCTGGAGCATGCGGACCTCGTGACGGAGAAGCGGGAGCCCATGCGCATCGACATTCTGGACCACAGCGTGCTGTGCGTGAACCTCTTCCTCGACACGGTCTACAGCGGGTGCCTGGTGCTGGAGTACCGGCGGCGGCAGCATCGGGGCGGGGATGAGGCGCTTGCGGAGCATCTGGCGCGAATGCTGGAGTTGGCCTTGAGCAAGTATTCCGCCCCCTCAAGAGGGGAGAGGGGTTCCCTTCGGCAGGGACTCCAGGACATGGTCATCGGTCTCCCCATCGGTGCCGAACATCGTTGGGCCATGGAGAACCGGCACGGCCGTTATCTCTGTGCCAAGATCAAGTTCAGCATCCGCTTGGCCCAACTGCCCATGGGTTACATGTGCAGCATATTGGAGGAGAGCTTTCCGGACAGCGTAGCCTTTGAGTACGACGGTGCTATTGTCTGTTTTCTGGACACCCACGGGTTGGAGGCTGAGGGACAGGACAGCCAGCAGGCTTTCCGGGAGCGGATCTTGCCTCTGACCACGTCCATGAGCTTCGACGTGGGGGTCAGCGACCCCTTTGAGGATGTGTACAGCGCCAGACTCTACTATCTGCAGGCAGCCTCCGCCCTGGAAAACGGAAAAATATTTGCTCCGAAAGACCACTTTCACCTGTTCCAGGACCATGCTCTGACCGAGTTGCTGGTCAATGCCTTTGGGCAGCTGCCTATGGAGATGTACTTCCCGGAGGGGTTGCGGGCGCTGGCCCGCCATGACGCGGCCTCGCCGGTCAGCTACATTGACACGCTGCGGGTCTACCTGGACAACAACATGAGCATCACCAGGACTACCGCCGAGCTGTACCTCAACCGCAGCACACTGCTGGAGCGGCTGGGGCGCATCCGGCGGGAGCTGAACGTGGATCTCCGTGACCCTGATGAACGGTTACGGATCCAGCTTCTGCTGAAAGCCATGGAGATCCTCTCCAGCGGACGGGACGCCACGGCGCCCTAGGACGGCGCCCCCGCGGCGGTGGAAACTGTCGCGGGGGCGTCATGCCAGCAGACGCTTATTCACCCAGGGCCTTTAATGCGGAGTCGATCTCCTCGATCTTGCTAGCGTCCAGACCCGCCTGGGGGAAGGAGGCCAGCTTCCGGAACGTGAGGGCGCCCACCAGTTTCATCTGGGGGTTGGTCTTGAAGCCGGGGGCAAACTTCTCCAGCAGATCCGCCGCCGCCGGGTCCTTCATCAGCTCTTTGACCTTGGAATCAACAGACAGTGCCATTTTTGTGTCCTCCTTAAAAAATAAGTTTTAGGGTAATGGGATCCTATGGCTGTATTGTATCGCTGCCGGCCTGATCTGAATAGCCGCCAAAAGGGCGGGAAAAAGAGGGGCGGCCCCCCACCGATGATCTGGTTGGCCCAATAAATGCAGCGCCTTGTTGCTTTTGCAGACTGCAATTCCCAATACGCATAA
>CANQCS010000180.1 GCA_947589745.1 uncultured Oscillospiraceae bacterium | reverse complement strand
AAATTGTCATACAGCCAGTCCTTCACCAGGACGCTCCCTCCGCAGAAGTGGCTGGCATTCCGGTCAATACAGCGGTAATACGAAAAGGACTTCCCCCGCTCTCCGTTGGATACGAAAAAGGGATACATGCGGCAGACATGGGGGCGTTCCGCATAGACACTGCAGCGTCCGTTCTCCAGAAATACGCAGGCCTGTTCGGGGCCGGCGGTGTTCAGCAGGAAGATGGGCAGAAGACCCTCCAGCAGATCCGGGTGAGTGTATCGCTCGTATACATCCTCGATCGTCTGAACGAGCCCCAGCTGTTTCAGATACTTCCCAATGTGATAGACATCCAGAGGTTCCAGCATCACTGCGTCTTGAATATGGCGGCAGCAGTCTCCGCAGAGCCTGCAGCGGAAAGTAATGCGGTCCTTAGAATGAACAGGTACAGTTTCCATTTGTCCTCCCAGAAAACAAAAATAGGCGCACCGCAGGCCGGGATGGTCTGCGGTGCGCCGGAGTGTTACGGCTGCCCTGCACTCAGGCCGCCAGGACCGCGGGGAGCGGTTCTGCGGCGGACTGCGCCAGGGGGCCGGTGAGCAGGTGGTATTTGGTGTCCAGCGTCTCGAAGCGGAGCCCATCACCCCCGCAATTCCGAATGGATACCACGCGGGTCGTGCGGGTGATCCTCCCGCTATGGAAGATGATGGCGCAGGAGCCGATGGTGAGCGGGCGGAGCAGGATACCGTCCAGCTCTACGGTATGCTTATGGGTCACAGTCATGGTCTTGATCCCCCTTTCCAATTATTCATATAGGTGCAGGTATGCACGGTACAGCGCATGGATCAGCTTGCGGACCCGCCTCGGGCGCATGCCCTGGGCCCGGGCGATCTCCGCGATGCTGTAGCCCTGCAGGCGCATGGACGCCAGCAGATACTGCTCATCGTCCAAGACGGCTGCCAGATCATGCAGAAGAAGTTCCGCCTCCAGCTGCTCAAACAGGTCGGGCGGACGTGGCCGGACCGTCGAGAGATATCTGCTCTCCGCCTCCTTCCGGCGCTCCTCCGCTTTGCGAAAAGCGGAGATGTTCTGTTTCATGGCCCGCCAGGCGATGGTGGAGAAGCGATACCGAAGCAGGCTGGGCTCAGTCAGATAGCGCTTCACCGCCCGCAGATAGCCAAAGGCGGCGATGTCGTAGAACTCGTCCACGTCCGCATTGCATTCCTTCAGATAGGAGTAGATGAGGTTGTGGTGCTCGGCAGCAAACCGCCGCTGGTCATCTGTCAAAGCTGCTGGCGCGGAGGGCCGGACCCGTGCAATGGCCGGGTCCGGCCGCGCTGGACCTCCTGCCGCTGGGATGCGCTCAGAGGGGCAGCTGGCTGGTATCACCATTGATGACGCCGACAGCGAAGTGGCCCTCGTTGTCAGGCAGCGCCATGGGGGCGGAGCGTACCTCCAGGCTCCCGGCCTCCAGCTCCTTAGCGGCGGCCTGGTCGGAAAGCATCATCTTGACCTGCTCCCGGAACCCGGCGGCATACGCCCTGACCCGCGCCAACTCCTCACCGGCGAGATCGCGGACCTTGGTGAAGGTGGCCGTGCTATAGTCGAAACCATTGCTGCTGGCACGCTTCAGGCTGATACGCACGATGGTGCTGTACATGGGACGGTTGCGCAGCTTGAACACAGCGTTCACGAAGTCGGAGAAGGGGCGGATACTGGTGGGCGGGAGGGCCACCTGCAGGGGCATCAGCTCACCGCTGCGGAGCAGGTAGAGGATCCGCATATTCTTGCAGGCCTTGCCACGGCCCTTGCCGTCACTTCCGAAAGCGTTATTGGCGCAGGCGGCGCAGAGACCGCCGGGATCGCCATAGCCGATCTTGCCGTTCAGAGACTGACACTGGGGAGGAGTGTTGTCGTCGTATTCGCTGCCCTCCGGCCAGTGGGCGTTGGAGGCGTGATTGAAGAGGATGATCCCCTCCAGCTCGGACACATAGCTGGGCCGGTCCGGATCGTCGCCGGGCATCTCGAACTGCAGCACGCCGCCGCCGGGGATCTTGACCCTGGGGAAGCTGGTCTGCAGGCCGTCCATATCCTCATCGAGATCGTCTGCGGCAAAGTCGTCGTTCATGGGAGCGGGAAGCAGGAAAGGCTCGTATTCCTGGGGCAGAGAGTTGTTCTGACGGGTATACATAATGAGGTTCCTCCTTAATAAAAATATGATCTTGAATTGTGTCCGCCCTTACGCGGCGGCGCTGTGGACCTGATTGATCCTGCGGAACAGCTCCGGGGACATGGTCATCACGCTGTATCCGATGGCCTCCAGCCGGGAGGCGCGGTCATAGCTCACCACGTCCTGGCTGTATCGGGTCACCGCATTGGCGAGACCGTAAAGGGTATAGTCGCCATCTGTCTGAAGATGCTGGAGCACCGCCTCCCCCTCTGTCTCCGTCATGCTGAAGCTGACGGCGGTCTGCCGCACCACAGCGGGGAGGGCATCCGTATTGAGCTGGAGTTGAGCACTGTCCCGCATCCGGGTCAGGAGCTGGGCGAAGCGGGCCTCATTCATGGCCTCACGGACCGCGTTCTGGAGCCCACAGATGAAGTCTGAGTCATCATCTGTCAGTCCCTCCGCGCCGCATACGGCAAATCTCCGGCGTTCAATGATACGGGGGCCCGCATGGGTCCGGCGCATACTGATCCCTGTGTTGTCGGCGGCAGTCATGCCATTGGTGCAGACCAGACGGAAGATGAGCGGATAGACGCTCACGGCTCCCAGACCGGTCTCACTGTTGGTGATGGCAACGCCAGCCTGCACAACATCGCCGGGGCGGACCTCGTCCCTGAGCTGCGGATTGACCGCTTTCAGATACATGAAATCATCGGTGAGCTGGCAGCTCTCATACTGGATGCCGGGCATCTCGCCCACCACGGGGACCGTGACACGGGCGATATCCAGATTGTCCAACCGCCGGTAGCGGTTGCTGAGAAAAGCGCGGGCGTGGCCGTCCAGGGTCCGAAGGAGCCGCTGGGCCGGAGGGAGCCGCTGGAGCCAGCGGTTGACATTCACCGCCAGAAGCTCCGGATCGTGTTCCAGCATTTTGTCGTAGTACTTGATGGGGATGCCCAGATAGGTGCTCATCTGCCGGTGGGCCGTGGTCCGGATATCCAGCGGCTCTACCAGGTCAACATCACTATCGCCCAGAAGCCGGAGCAGAGGTTGGCCACCCCAGGTCTCCATACGGAGGCAGCGGGTGTCCACCAGATAGTCGGCCTTGACGTCACCCTGTCGGCGGATCTCCTGCGCCATCTCTTGGATCGTGAGTCCGCTTTTCATATCGGTACTCGCTCCTTTCCTGTTCAGGTCACCAGGAGACCAGGAGACCTTGATCCCGGACATCCGTATGCAGTCCTTCCTGCTCCAGGACCTGAGCCAAACGGGGCCAGAGGTCCTTCTTCGGGAATTCCGCGAAGGCGTTGCGGGAGACCTCTTCACGGCCTCCCCCGGGATGTGTGACGATCTTTCCCTGTTCGTTGACCATCAGACTGCTGTGCCCGCGGGAGTTGAGATCCGCGATCAGAGCCTCCATCACGCGGCGGCCCTGCAGTTCGTACCACACCTGGGGGTCAGGTTTAATAGGACCCTCCTGCTGTGTCCCTTCAACGGGCGTAAGCAGTGTACACTGGAGAGTCCCATTCCTGCTGAGCGTGATATCCGCAAGGTCGTGATCCGGTACCCCATAGACGCGGATCCGTCCGATCCCGCCCTGCTCGATCAACCGGGCTGGGTCAGGCACGGCCCATTCCCACTGGACGTTCGGATAGGCTGCTTTCAGGTGCTCGGAGATCCTGTGGTTGACGTGGCATACCAGGAGACGGCCTGTGTCATCTTCCGTAACGCCATCTTTCTTCAGCCTGCTGATCCGCCGCCGGTAAGTACGGTTGGCCGACCATGCGGGAATGAGCTGGGTGAGAATGACCCAGGCGCCCCACATGGCGAAGGCGCATAGCAGAAGGACTGTCGCCCAGACGCCGCGGACCAGCGCAAGAATGGCGATGACCACACCGATCAGGATGGAGATGCTGCCCCAGAGGGGATCTGTTCGTTTCATTTCAATAGCCACCTTTCATCAATAGTTGAGAAACAAAAAAAGAGGAACGGTACCGCTGCCTGTGTTCTTCCAGGCAAATGATACCGCTCCTCTTCATTTTTCACCGGGATCTTATTCCGGCAGGGCCTCCCGGTCACCATCCACCACTCCGACAAGGTCGGGAGGCGCGGACGGCTGAGAGATGCCCTCAGTCCTGATGCGGGCGACAGGGATAGATCCCCAATCGTCCAGTTTGAGCTTCAGCCGCTTGTCACGGGTCACCCCATCCTTCCTGGTATACTCCTCCAGTTCCAGAGAACCGGATACCCAGACCAAGCTGCCTTTCCTCACCTTGCGCCTGACCAGAAGCTGCGCGGGATAGCCCCAGGCCCACACTTGGATAAACTGCGTGTGGGCGCCTTCGCCGTACCCCAGGTTTTCCGCCAGGGTAAAACGGACGTAGGGCTCCTTCCTGACGCTCTCCTGCAGCTCAAGATCGGCGGTCACGCGACCGATGCACATGAGCTTTCCCATAGACCACTCCTTTCTGCCTTAGAGGCTGATGTATATATAAAAAGTGCCGGCATGACAACAAGGCCGCCCATAAGGGCGCAGTTGTCCTACCAGCACTTGCGTACAAACTTAACAACGTGTGCTATGCGAAGTATTCCTTCGCACATAGGCCGGGGGCCTATGTTTCCCCATAAGGGAGGCGCACAAAAATCAATTACGTTTGTATCATATCATAAAACGCAAATGCTGTCAAGAGAAAACACAAGATATATGATTTTATCAGGTTGATAACGCTATATATAGTGGTATCGAACTAAGGCTCCTCCCTGATACGGACTGTCAGACCGTCCATGCTCACGCCACGATGCCCTACCAGGTAATAGCCGGTGTCATCATGCTCGACCCTGGTGCGTGCCCAATAGGGCACGTTGTAACGGTCATCTGAAACCAGAGCCTCGATAGGGCTGCCACAGCAAAAGTAGCGGCCATGCGCGGTCTCGTATCTTCCGGCGGTGTTTTTGTGGAGCTGGCTCACCTCCTGGACAGGCAGGTTTATGTAGCGCAGCGCGTCATCCACCTCTGAAAGCTTTTCCATGATACTCCGCAGTTCATCCAGCAGGAAGAGCTGTTCGCGGTCATTGTAGTCGATCTCCAGGCCGCTGAGGTCTGTGTATTGCGAGAAATTGGAGACGCGCAGGAGACGGCGGATCTCCCACTGCAGGCTTGTTGCCTGCGCAAGGATACGGCT
>CANQCS010000179.1 GCA_947589745.1 uncultured Oscillospiraceae bacterium | reverse complement strand
TGTAAGTCCGGTTTGGGGGCGAGTATCTGGAAACCGACCGCAGTAATGCGACACGGCGCTGGGTGCTTAGCCTACCTGGACATCACCGGCAGCAAGCACCTCTTCGGCGGGGACGCCGCCGCCATCGCCGACGGCATCCGCGCCAGGGTGAAGAAGGAGCTGGGCCTCACCCTCTCCGTGGGCGTCAGCTTCAACAAGGTCTTCGCCAAGCTGGGCAGCGACTACAAAAAGCCCGATGCCACCACCGTCATCCCCCCGGAGCACTGGCAGGAGATCGTCTGGCCCCTGCCCCTGGGGAGCCTGCTGTTCGCCGGTCCCGCCGCCCAGCGGGCCATGGCCCAATACGGCGTGCGGACCATCGGGCAGCTGGCCCGGTCGGACCGGAGCCTGCCGGAGCACGTCCTGGGCAAGCTGGGGGCCCAGCTCTGGGACTACGCCAACGGCCTGGACACCTCCCCCGTCCGGCCCCAGTATGAGAAGGAGCCGGTGAAGAGCGTGGGCAACAGCTTCACCTTCCCGGAGAACCTGACCACCCGTGCCCAGGTCCGCCACGGGCTGGCCCTGTTGTGCGACAGCGTGGCCGGGCGGCTGCGGCAGCAGGGGCTGTACTGCGGGGCGGTGGCGGTGGGACTGCGGGACCCGTCGTTCAAAAACGTCTCCCGGCAGAAGCACCTGCCCCACAGCACCCACCTGATGCGGGAGCTGCTGGAGGCGTCCCTGGAGCTCATCGACGGGATCTGGAAGCCCCCCAGCCCTATCCGGCTGCTGTCCGTCACCGCCCTGGCGCTGACGGAGGAGTGGGAGACCTACGAGCAGGAGAGCCTCTTCGCCCCCCACCAGCACCAGGAGGACCAGAAGCACGAGCGGCTGGAGCAGGCCATCGACGCCATTCGGAAGAAGTACGGCGGCGGGGCCATCGCCTACGGCGACATGGACGCCGGGGCGGCGGGGCACATGAGCGGGGATGACGAGGAGGATTAGCCCTTCTCCAGGGCCTCCTCCAGCTTGCCCAGGGCACGTTTTTCGATGCGCGATACATCGCGGCGGGGTTATGGTAAGGAGTCTCCCCCTTTGGAGAACAGGAGCAACAGAGCGGCAGAGCGCGGTCAATGGAGGACAATATGAATTATCTTGAAAACTATTACAACGCCTACGACGAGGAGGGGCGTCTCCTCTCCCGGCATGGGCAGGTCGAGTATCTGACGACGATGAAATACATCCGCGAGTGTCTTGCGGATGTGCCTGATCCCGCGATCTTGGAGGTGGGTGCGGGGACCGGGCGGTACAGCGTGACGCTGGCGAAGCAGGGCTATCGGGTGACAGCCGTGGAACTGGTCCCTCACAATCTGGAACTGCTCAGATTCAAGCTGGACGGCTCGGAGCCGCTTACCGCCATGCAGGGGAACGCCCTGGACCTGTCGGCTCTGCCGGATGGCACATACGATCTGACCATGCTGCTGGGGCCGATGTATCACCTGTACACACGCGAGGACAAGCTGAGGGCCCTGGCCGAGGCCGTGCGGGTGACCAAGCAGGGCGGCTACATACTGGCGGCCTACTGCATGAATGAGCCGACGGTCATCCAGTATGTGTTCGGGCTAAACCATCTGCATGAGGTGATGGACCTGAACATGCTCACACCGGACTGGCACTGCATCAGTGAGCCGAAGGACCTATTTGCGATGGTGCGGACAGAGGATATCGCCTCCCTGGACGCGGAGTTTCCGGTGGAGCGGATCAAATTAGTCGCCACAGACGGCGCGACGAATTACAAGCGGGAATATATCGACGCCATGGACGACGATACCTTCGCCAAGTGGATGGAGTATCACTTCACGGTCTGCGAGCGTCAGGATCTGATCGGCGCATCCCACCATACCTTGGATATTATCCGAAAGCTCTGACGGCGACCCCATTTGTCAATGAGCAAAAAGGGGCATGACCGCCCACAGGCGCGTCATGTCCCCAAAACGAAAGAAGATATCAGCCGCGATCTCCGCTCTCCGGCCTCCGGCAACGGAACCGCACCGTCACCCGCCGGTCCTCCCCCAGCTCCACCCGGTCGATGAGCGCGGCCAGCACCTCCCGGCGCTCCAGCGCCTGGGCGGCAAAGCGGCGGGCCAGCTCCCCCGCCCGGTCCTCCCCGCCCTCGCGGGGTTCCTCCCGTGCATCCAGCCGCCGGGCCAGGGCGTCTCGCTCCTCCCGGAGGCGGCGGTAGAGGCGGTCAAAGTCCGCCTCCGGCAGCAGGCCGCCCAGCCGGTCCAGGTACACCCGGTCCAGCTGGGCGGTCAGCGCGTCCCGGCGGGCCGCCAGGGTCTCCGGGGCATCCTCTTTCCGCGCTCTCTGCCGTATCACGTCCTCGGCGGCGGGCCGGAGCGCCTCCGGCGTGAGGTATGGGCCGCAGACCTCCCCCACCGCCGCCAGCACCGCGGCTGTTATGGCATCTACCTTTACGGTGTGGCTGGTGCAGCGCTTTTCCCCAGTCTCCCGCTGATAGGTACGGCAGACAAAGTAGAGCACGTCCTCCCCCGCCCCGTTTTTCCGGTTCACCACCCCCAGGGGCCTACCGCACTCCCGGCAGACGATGAGCCCCTTCAGCAGAAAGTCATAGGTCCGCCGTCGGGTGCGCCGCCGGCTGTCCAGCAGCCGCGCCGCCGCGTCGAAGGTCTCTCTGTCCACGATGGCCTCATGGGTGCCCTCCACCACCGCCCAGCGCTCCCTGGGCTGGCGGAGGCATTTTTTGCTCTTGTAGCTCACCCGGCGGCTGCGGCCCTGGACCATGGCGCCGGTGTATGTCTGGTTCCGCAATAGGTCCGCCACCCGCCCCCCGGTCCACAGCCCCCGGCCCCGCCCCGGCAGTCCCGCGTACACCGCGGGGCTGGCCACGCCCCCGGCGTTCAGCGCCGCCGCGATCTCCCGGCAGCCCATCCCCGACAGCGCCATGGCAAAGATCCGCCGCACGTGCTCTGCCGCCGGTGGGTCCACCACGATGCGGTTCTTCTCCGTGGGGTGCATCCGATAGCCGTACACCGGCTTGCCGCCGATAAAGAGGCCACGGCGCTGCTTGTCGTGCTTGACGCTGGCGATCTTCCGGGAGATGTCCTTGGCGTACATGTCGTTCATGATGGCCCGGAAGGGCGTCAGGTCGTTGGCGGCGGCGTCCACGCCGGTGTCGATGCCGTCCAGCAGGGAGATGTACCGCACCCGGTGCTCCGGGAACCATCGCTCCATGTAGTGCCCGGTGAGGATGTAGTCCCGGCCCAGGCGGCTCAGGTCCTTGGTGACCACCAGGTTCACCCGCCCGGCCTCAATGTCCGCCAGCATCTGCCGGAAAGCCGGGCGGTCAAAGCTGGTGCCGCTCCATCCGTCATCTATATATTCAATTGAATCTATCAAGTGATTTTCCTTTACGAACTCTGTCAGCAGGGACCTCTGGTTGCTGACGCTCTCCGACTCTCCCTCCCCCTCGTCCTCCTTGGACAGGCGGATGTACAGCGCCGCGTGCCAGCGCTCCGGGTCCCGGATGGTCAGGGGCATGGCGCCGCCTCCGGCGTCTCCAGTTCCCGCTCCGCGAAGCAGCGGAACGCCTCCAGCAGTATCTCCCGGACCTCCATGCCGTCCTCATCGAACTGGCACGTCACCACCGGCTTTTCCCCTCTCATAGGCTGCCTCCTTCTCCAAGCTGGTACAAGGATATGCGGCGGAGGGGTGGAATTTTCCCGGGAAACGTGCTATCATGGAGGGCACCATCAAAATACACCGGAGGAATTTCCCATGATCCAGATCGACTCCGCCCTCTGCGCTGGCTGCGGCCAGTGCGCCGACAACTGCGCCGTCCACGCCCTGTACCGTGCCCCGGACGGGACCTACCAGTGCAACAACGTATTCTGCTACCACTGCGGCCAGTGCGTGGCCCTGTGCCCCCTGGGGGCGGTGTCCATGCCGGACAGCGAGGCCCCTATCCCCTACGCGCCGGAGCGGTTCGACCTGGACCCCGATGTGCTCTTGAACGCCATGCGCTTCCGCCGCAGCATCCGGCATTTCACCGGCGAGAAGGTGACCCGGCGGGAGCTGGAGCAGCTGCTGGAGGCGGGGCGCTGCGCCCCTACCAGCTCCAACAGCCAGACCGTCCGGTTCACGGTGCTGGACCGGAAATTTGAAGCCCTGCGCCCCCGCATCTGGGAGAGCTTCGCCGCCCAGGCCCGGGAGCGGGGCCGCAAGCTGCTGCTGCGCCGGTACGAGAGCTACCGGGAGCACCCGGACCAGCCGGACGCCCTCTTCTATGGCGGGAACCAGGTGCTGTTCGTCACCGCCCGGTACTTTATCGACGGCTGTCTGGCCCTGGCCAACGTGGAGCTGATGGCCCACGCCATGGACCTGGGGGCGCTGTACTGCGACTTCATCAAGTGGGCCGTGAACGCGGACCCGGCGCTGCGGGAGTATTTCGGCATCACGGAGAAACAGCAGCTCTGCGGTTGCCTCATCCTGGGCCGGACGGACCTCCGGTTCCACCGCACCGCCCCCCGGAACCCGGCCAACGTGGACTGGCGCTGACCGCAAAAACGCCATATTCTCCCCCGGGCAACCGGAAAGTTGCGGGATAGTTGGTGGACGCAACCGGACTTTTTCGATATCCTGATACCATCCAAGAGGAAAGGAGAAATGCGTATGGACATTCTTGCTCCCTTTGCCTTGATCGGTTCTGTGGTGGGGCTGGTCATCGGCGCGGTCTGCATCGGGGTGAGCGTCTACCTGGTGGTCCTGGTCATCCGGGCCCTGCGGACCTACATCCGCTCCCACGAGGTCCGGCAGGAGAAAGCCGAGACCCGGCGCAGCCTGGGCGAGGTGCTGAAGAGCCACCGCATCGTGCTGAACATGACCCAGGAGTTCGTGGCCGAGTCCCTGGGCGTCAGCCGCCAGGCCGTCAGCAAGTGGGAGAGCGGGGCCTCGGACCCCAGCACCTCCAACCTGATGGCCCTGGCCAAGCTCTTCGGCGTCTCCGCGGAGGACCTGCTCCGGGAGGCCTCGGGCCAATAAGAAATCCCCACGGCGCCGCCGTGGGGATCTCTTTATCGGTTTTCGATCACGGCGGACAGCAAGCCTGCTAATTCTTCCTTCCCGGTGCCCTTCTCCGCCGAGAACGGCACCAGCGCGTCCTGCTCCCGGAGGGCCAGAGTTGTGCGGATGAGGGCCAGGTTAGGCTCGATCTCCGACTTCTTCAGCTTATCCAGCTTGTTGGCCACCACTGTCACCGGGCACCCGGCGTCGAAGAACCAGTTGACCATGGTCACGTCGTCCGCCGTGGGCTTGTGGCGGGCGTCCACGATGAGGACCCCGTGGGT
>CANQCS010000178.1 GCA_947589745.1 uncultured Oscillospiraceae bacterium | reverse complement strand
GGCAGGAAGGTCTGGATGCTGGCCCGGATGCCCCACCGCTATATCATCTCCGGCGACGAGATCACACCCTACATGGTGGTGATGAACTCCCACGACGGCAGCTCCGGCATCAAGGTCGCTATGACCCCTGTTCGGGTCGTCTGCCAGAATACCCTTAACTTAGCTCTGGAAAGTGCTAAGCGTATCTGGGCCACCAAGCACACGGAGAATGTGCTGAACCGTGTCCATGAGGCGCAGGAGACTCTTTTCCTGGCTGAAAAGTACATGGGGGAGCTGGGCCGGGAGATCGATTCTCTGTCCAAGACAAGGCTGTCGGATCGCAAGGTGATGGAATTCATGCAGGAGTTTTTCCCCGTCACCCAGGACATGCCCGAAGGCCAGAAGAAGAACAACCTTCGACTGCTGGAGGACATGAAGCGCCGGTACTGGGATGCCCCTGATCTAGCCCAGGTCGGCAGGAACGGCTACCGGTTCATCAACGCTGTCAGCGACTTTGCCACCCACGCAGAACCCATCCGCAGGACGAAGAATTACAGTGAAAACCTGTTCCTGCGTACCGTGGAGGGCAACCCCCTGATCGACAGGGCCTACAAGATGGTCCTGGCCGCTGCGTAAGGAGGAAGTATGTCGGCAAAAATTCTGGTATCTACTGAAAACTTATCCTATGAAGATTGGCTGGAATACCGCAGGCAGGGTATCGGCGGTTCGGACGCCTCTGTGGTCTGCGGCATCAACCGGTACAAGTCCCCGGTAGAGCTCTGGATGGACAAGACCGGTCAGCTCCCTTATCAGGAGGCTGGAGAGGCAGCATATTGGGGTACGCTGCTGGAGTCTGTTGTCAGGTCTGAGTTCACCAAGCGGACCGGGATCGAGGTCAGGCAGTTGGGGCAACTCCTCCAAAGTGAGGAGCACCCCTTCATGCTGGCCAACCTGGACGGCGTGTGCGAAGTCTCTGATCATGGCCCCTGCATCTTCGAGGCTAAGACTGCCTCCGCTTTCAAGGCTGGGGAGTGGGAGGCTTCCATCCCGGACGAATATCTGCTCCAGGTCCAGCACTACATGGCCGTCACCGGGTACCAAGGAACATATATCGCGGTCCTCATTGGGGGCAATACCTTCCGCTGGAAGTTCATTGAGCGGGACGAGGAATTGATCTCCATGCTCATTGAGCTGGAATCTGATTTCTGGAATCATGTGCAGGACATGACGCCCCCGCCGCTGGATGGTTCCGATGCTTCCGCAAAGTTTCTCTCGGCAAGGTTCCCCAGCAGTGTTCCCAAGTCCCATATCATCCTGCCCGACACGGCTGCCGGTCTCCTGGCCCAGTACGATGAAGCCTGTGAGCAATTGGAGTCCATCACTGAGAAGAAACAGGAGGCGGAAAACCTTCTGAAACAGATGATGGGCGAAAATGAGATCGGGACCGCTGGCAACAGAGTCGTCACCTGGAAAAGCGTATCTCAGGAGCGCCTGGACAGCAAGACCTTGAAGGCCGAGCATCCGGCGCTCTACAAGCAGTACGTCAAGAAAACGTCATCCCGCCGCTTCTCCATCAGGGCGGCAAGTTAAAAAGGAGGCATGATTTAACTATGGATACCACCAAACTGAAAGACCGTCTGGGAGGTAAGGTGCAGGAATTGCAGAGGCCCGCAGAGGCGGTCTCTGTGGCTGACACCGCTTTGGCCCCGGTCAACTCCAATTACCTGGCTTTGAGCAGCAATGCCCTGGAGCTCATTCGGGCCAACCTGAAGAACCAGCCCTTGTCCTTCGACTTCTTCGACATCGTGAAGTCGCCCTCCGGCGGCTCGACTGTGTTCTCCGTTCCTGGTTTGTCCGGTGACGAAGCCGAGAAGGAACTGACCGGCATTATCCTGGACTACACCACACCCCGGGCCTACTGGGACACTCCTGACCCCGTGGAGGGCACCCCGCCGACCTGTCTCAGCCAGAACAGCATCATCTCTGAGGACGGGAAGGTCTGCGCCCACTGTCCCTACAACGACTACGGGTCCAGGGATGGGGAGAGCAACGCTAAGGCATGTAAGGAATCTGTGCTCCTGTTCCTGCTGCGGCCCAACAACATCATCCCTCTGCTGGTCCGAGTGCCCGTGACCAGCAAGCCCCGGTTCCTGAAATACGCCACCCGCCTGCTGGGTACCCTGATGCCAATCAGTGGCGTGGTCACAAAGATCACCCTGGAGAAGGCTACCAGCAAGGCCGGGAAGCCCTATGCCCTGTTCCGGTTCGAGGCGGTCAGCGTCCTCAGTCCCGAGGAGGCGGCCCAGGCCAGAAACTTCTCCCAGCAGTTCATGGAGATCGTCAACGCCGCTGAGATGGTCCCGGAGCTGGCAGAGGCAAGCTGAAATAACAGGCCCGGTATCCTTGCTCTACAGCTTGGATACCGGGCTTTTTTGAAGGGAGACCACTATGAAATATTCCGAGTTGAAACAGATCTTCCGGGACCTGAAGCGCAGCTCTCCCAGGGAAGACCTGACCGCACATATCATCTTCACAGAGGACAGCTTTGCCAGTCACTATTCCCTGCTGAGCCGCACCTATGTTTTCAGTAGTGACAACAAAGCTTTCTGGCCCAGTATGGGTGGCTACTCTATCTTTGCCGACTGTCTGGACGGCACCGACCAGGGCATCCGCCTGGACTGGTATATGGCCGAGGAAGGGAACCCTGGCGGATGGAAGGTCCAGGACTGCTACATCCTGGAGCAGATGCGGGACACGGCTGCTATTCCCAAGTTTACCAAGGCTGACCAGGGCGACGGGACCGTCTGCTACTTCTTTGGTGATACCTGTATCCGAGTACGGGAATCCAAAGAGAACCAAACGCTCCACCTGGAACCATTGGCA
Source organism: uncultured Oscillospiraceae bacterium (assembly GCA_947589745.1). Classification (GTDB taxonomy): domain Bacteria; phylum Bacillota; class Clostridia; order Oscillospirales; family Oscillospiraceae; genus Pelethomonas. The sequence continues at coordinate 2,548 of CANQCS010000178.1, read as the reverse complement.
GGGGACCAGACCGCTTGCGGTGAGTGGACAGATCTACCCATAGATAGGGTACACGGCTACTGCACTCTGCTGGAGCGGTATTTGGACCGGGAGGGGTGACGGTGCGGTTCTGTGTGTTCATCACAGCAGAGCAGCACGGCAAGGTCCGTGTTGAGGCTGACAGTGAAGAGGAAGCCATAAAGAAGGCTCTGGACCTTTACAGCGAACATCGTATCTCCTGGTATGACAGTGAGATCACAGATATTTTCTCAGAAGAGATCTATACACAGGGGGACTAAAAAAATGAATATGCAAATCCTGATCGTTGAGCCTGAACGCAGGCCGGAGGCAAAGGAGATCGACGGCACACTGGAGGCCATGCAGAAAGTCGTGGGTGGGTATATCCAAGCCATCTACCCTTTTGGGGATGACAATGTGGCACTGGTAGCCAATGAGGAAGGAAAGCTGGACGGTTTACCGGCAAACCGTGGCTTGCGGGATGAAGCCGGGCAGATATATGACATCATCTGCGGGACATTCTTCCTCTGCGGCGCTCCGGCGGACAGCGACCACTTTACCAGCCTGACGGCGGAGCAGATAGAGAAATACCGGAAGCACTTCTACACCCCGGAGCTGTTCCTGGGTATGGACGGGCATATCGTCTGCCTGCCGTTGGAGGTCAACTGAGAGCCATGTTAGATAAAATGAAGAATACAGGCCCGGATAACCCTTTTGCCGGGAAGTCCGTCGTTGTCACCGGCAGACTGGAAAAGTACACCCGTGACGAGATCAAGGTGCGGCTGCTGGAGCTAGGGGCCAGGCCCACGTCCTCGGTGAGCAAAAGGACCGGCTATCTGATCGTGGGGGAAAAGCCCGGAAGCAAGCTGGATAAGGCGCAAATACTGGGGATCACGATCCTCTCCGAGCAGGAATTTGAAGATCTGGCCGGATGACGTGCCACGCATGGAGCACGTAGCGGCTCCATCGAGTGATCCTTTGGAGGAAAATACAACATGAAAGTCAAGGCATACATCCACAGCCTGAAAGATCAGGCGAATGACCGCCATGTGCTGGGCGAGGCCGAGATTATCCGGCGTATCGGAGATAACCTGTATTTGGCAGAGGTCAACGGTGTTCGTTGCACGGCCATCTTCAACCCCTTCGTTGGGAGATATTTTGTAGATGACGTGTACGGGGTACAGACAAGATCATACTGTGACTGGCAGCATCCATCCTCTGCAATGGACGAGCTGACCGATGATGACGAGGGGGAAACGTAAGTGAAATATACTCTTATAGAAGAAAAGGGGCAGTATGCTCTTATCCTGCGGGGTAAGAGCATGACACAGTACGCCGTTGTGAGCGGTCTGGACAAGGAGACCGGAAGCTGGGATCAGACGTGCTGCTACTACGATTTCGGCAAGTTGTCCGAACTGACGAAAGCGGAGGCACTGTTCAAGGCGCTGGACTACTACCGTATGCGGACGGATGAAAGGTATATTTCCTGGGCCCGGATGAATGAGATCGCCACGGTCCTGAAAGACGGACTGGTCGAAGATGGCATAGAAGAAGCCTACCGCTACATGGTTGATGTTGCTGAGTTGTCAACTACCGAGGCTGAACACTTTGGGCTGGATATGGAGCAGTACAAAGAAGCGATAGGGGAGGATGCCGATAACCATGCAGTTCCATCCAGCGCAGGCGGCGATTATAGTCCTGCCAACCCGTGGGATGCCCCCGGAATGAGTCCGTCCGATTTCATATAGGTGCACCCAGGGCAGGACCTGATCGTTGAGCCTGAGCGCAGACCGGAGGTAAAGGAGATCAACGGCACACTGGAGGCCATGCAGAAAGTCGAGGGGTATATCCAGGCCAGCTACCCCTTTGATGATGCTGTGGCACTGGTAGCTAATGACGTGTACGTGGTGGATTCATAACCAGAAGGTACATAAACGCTTGTGGTTTTAGCATTTGTAAAGCGATATGACTTAACAATTTTTTGCGTATAGTAATAGTGCTTTACAGTCCATGCACGTCCCGGTTTACACCGGATTGATATATTCATCATTCAAAGGGGGTGAAGTAGATGCAGTGGACCTTTTTAGGCTTCGTGACCACACTGGTGGTGCTGAGCATCCTGGAGGACCTTTGATCCATGGAACTGATCTTTGATGGAAGGAGGGGCGCAGTATGTTTTCCGCTTTGCTTTCGACGCTTGGTGTCACTGCGACGCAGTTCGCCGAGGGAGCGCTGCTGGCGGTGTCGGTCTACCTGATGAGCCGACGCGATCAGGAACGCTGACAAACGACAGGGGTGCTGGGAAGCTTTCCTGGCACCCCCGCAATGTTTTACGGCTAAAATTTGGGGCTTCATCGGAGAACACATGGGATATCTGATTCATTGTAGCTCTAACACGACTTTTTTGTTGGCGGTGGGATGCCCACATTTGGCGTCAGAAAGTTACATTTTACTGGTGACTCACCACGAAATAACAACTTTTTCCCGGCACTACTCCATCACACCGCAGTGCTCCAATCATCTGACGGCGGATGCCCACATTTGGCGTCAA
>CANQCS010000177.1 GCA_947589745.1 uncultured Oscillospiraceae bacterium | reverse complement strand
GTACCCAAAAGGGCGCCAGCCCGTAGGGCTGGACCTCTAACTAATTTTTGTTAAGGGCAGATGGATGGTGGAACTAGGGGACAGAGAACGCTTTCATCGGTACTGCGTTTTTGTTTTTTCTTAGTCTTACTGCTGGTTGCTCCGTTCCACTACGCAATTGATGGATGTTTCTTGTCGGGCCGTATACGGAAATCTGTCTTTTGCGTAGTGGAACGGAGCAGGACGCAGTCGGACAAGCTCAAAACGACCAGCGCACCCAATGTCCGGTTTCGCCGCCCCAAGCGGCGAAACTTGCGCCGCAGCAGGATCTCCTTGGGGACATACTCACCATAGCCGCTTCGCCCCGTACACGGGACCCTGTTCGGTTTAGCCAAAACCAGCTACAGGGCGAGCGCAAAACAAAACAAGAAATAAGGAAAGATTCTCAAGAAAACCATTCCTGGTTTTCTTGAGTGCACTTTTGGTTACTTTTCCTACAAGGGAAAAGTAACCCAGGGGGCGCCCCACCGGGGGCGAATCAGACCCGTTGGGGGCCGGAGGCCCCCATGCTCACGCCAGGAACCCGTGTACCACGTCTTCCATTTTCTCTTTATCAGTGACGCCGGTGAAGCGAATCTCCTTCCCGGCCAGCCCCGCCAGACGACTGGGGGCCGTGACCCCGGTGACGCCCTGGAGCTGGCCGATCCTCTCCACGCTGTCCTCCACCGGCTGGACGCCGATGGCGTTCAGCACGCTGTCGCAGAATTTGTACGGACTGGCCGTGGAGGCGAACACCGCCGGGGTCTGGTCCCCGGTCTCCTCCCGGTAGTCGTGGAGCACCTTGGCCGCCACAGCGGTGTGGGGGTCAATGACATACCCCACCTTGTGAAACCCCGCCATGGTGCGGGTGGTGCTCGCCTCGTCGCAGAAGCCGCCGTAGAAGATCTCGTCCAGCCGCGCCTTCATCTGGGGGGCGATCTCGTAGCGCCCGGTCTCGGACAGCCGGGCCATGTAGCTCCGCACCAGCGCGTCGTCCTTGCCGCTGAGGTCGAACAGCAGCCGCTCCAGGTTGCTGGAGATCAGAATGTCCATGGACGGCGACATGGTGGTGTGGAAGGGCCGGTTCCGGTCGTAGACGCCGGTGCGGAGGAAATCCGTCAGCACGTCGTTGCAGTTGGACGCGCAGATCAGCTTCTTCACCGGCAGGCCCATGCGCCGGGCGTAGTAGCAGGCCAGGATGTTGCCGAAGTTGCCCGTAGGCACGCACACGTTGATGGGCTGGCCCAGGCGGATGCTCCCCGCGTTCAGCAGGTCGCAGTAGGCGGAGACGTAGTACACGATCTGGGGCAGGATGCGGCCCCAGTTGATGGAGTTGGCGGAGGACAGGAAGTACCCCCTCCCGGCCAGCTCGTCCCGCATGGCCGGGTCGGAGAAGATGCGCTTCACGCCGTTCTGGGCGTCGTCAAAGTTGCCCCGGACCGCGCAGACGCCCACGTTCTGCCCCTCCTGGGTCACCATCTGGAGCTTCTGGATCTGGCTGACGCCGTTCTCCGGGTAGAACACCAGGATCTTCGTCTGCGTCACGTCCGCGAAGCCCTCCATGGCCGCCTTGCCGGTGTCGCCGGAGGTGGCCACCAGGATGCAGGCCGTCTTCTCCTCCCCTGTCTTGCGGAGGCTGGCGGACAGCAGGTGGGGCAGCATCTGAAGGGCCAGATCCTTGAACGCGCTGGTGGGACCGTGCCACAGCTCCAGGCACCAGGTGTTGGCGTCCACCTGCCGCAGCGGCGCCACGGCGGGGGTGTCGAACTTCTCACTGCTGTAGGCGCTGAGAGCGTAGGCGCGCAGCTCCTCTGTGGTGAAATTCTCCAAGTATTTGCTCATCACATAGGACGCGCGGCGGTGGTAGCTCATGCCGCACATGGCCTTCAGGTCCAGCGCCCCCAGCTCCGGGAAGTACACCGGGGTAAAGAGGCCGCCGTCCCGGCTGAGTCCGGTGGTGATGGCCTGGGCCGCGCTGACGCGCAGGTTCTTGTCTCTTGTGCTCAGATATTCCATGGTCTGGTCCTCCGTGATTTTTCTGCGTTTTCAAACCGGGTCATACTTTTTCTTGAAAGAAAAAGTATCAAAAAGAACTTTCATATCGCTCTTAAAGCGCTGCGAATCCGACATTTTCCGCACGGTAACGGGGGATGCTTCTTGCCGCTGCCGGTGCGCTGCGGTCCCTGCATTTCCCGCACGGTGACGATACTCAGAATGCGCCGGGCATATAGTGGATCAGGGGGTCCCTCCACCCCGCCGGGCCGGGGTACACCTCGGCCACGTCGAACCGGCAGGGGCAGTCCAGCTCCTCCCTGGCCAGATACACCTCCGCCGCGGCCCGGAGCCGCTTTTGCTTGGCGGGAGTCACCGCCTCGCAGGGACGGGCGGGGCCGTCCTTGGTCCGGGTCTTTACCTCCACAAAGCAGAGGATGCCCTCCGGCGTCCGGGCGATCAGGTCGATCTCCCCCCACCGGCAGCGGAACTGCCGCCCCACGACGCGGCAACGGTGGGCGGTGAGATAGGCCGCCACCGCCTCCTCCCCCCGGTCGCCCTGCCGCTTCCGCTCATCCATGGCGGGCGGCCTCCCACTTCTTGAGGAAGCTCCTCCGGTGGATGGGGCTGGGGCCGTATTGGTCCAGCATGGCGTAGTGGAGCTTGGTGCCGTAGCCCTTGTGCCGGTCGAAGGCGTACTGGGGGTACTGCTCCGCCATCTGCTCCATGTAGCGGTCCCGGCTGACCTTGGCCAAAATGGAGGCGGCGGCGATGCTGGCGCTGCGGCTGTCGCCCTTGACCACCGTCTCGTGGGGCGTGGTCAGGGCCACGCGGGAGCCGTGGTCCCGGTTGCCGTCGATAAGGGCGTAGTCCGGCTGGGGGTCCAGCGCGTCCATGGCCCGCTGCATGGCCAGCATCCGGGCGTTGAGGATGTCCAGCGTGTCGATCTCCTCCGGGGGCACCGACGCCACCGCCCAGGCCACGGCCTTCTCTTGGATCTGGTCAAAAAGCACGTCCCGCCGCTTGGGCGTGACCTGCTTGGAGTCGTTCAGATAGGGCAGCTCCAAGCCCTCCGGCAGGATGACGGCGGCGGCGTACACCGGCCCCGCCAAAGGTCCGGCCCCCGCCTCGTCACAGCCGCAGATCAGGCAGTGCCCCCGCTCCATGGCGGAGCGCTCCAGAGTCCACAGCTCAGCCATTCGCCGCCTCCCTATCCTCCGGCAGCTCCAGGGTGAAGCGCCCCAGCCGACCGGAGCGGAATTCGTCCAGGAGGATGTTGGCCATCCGCTCCGTGTCGATCTCGCCGCCCCGGAGGACAAGGCCCCGCTTCCGCCCCGCCTTCTCCAGGAGGGTGTAGCCGGTGTCCGCATCCTCCACTTCGATCTTATACCGCGCCAACAGCGCCTGGGGGTAGCGCCTCCCCAGGTACTCCATCAGGCGGCAAGCCAGGGTCTCGGTGTCCATGATCTCGTCCCGCACCGCGCCGGTGTAGGCCAGGTGCAGCCCCACCTGGGGGTCGTCGAACTTGGGCCACAGCATCCCCGGCGTGTCCAGCAGCTCCAGGGTTCGGTCCACCGGCACCCACTGCTTGGCCCGGGTGACACCGGGGCGGTCCTCCGCCTTGGCGGTCCTGCGGCCCGCCACTTGGTTGATAAAGGTGGACTTGCCCACGTTGGGGATGCCCAGGATCATCACCCGGACCACCTTGCCGGTCTGGCCCTTCTCCGCGTAGGCGGCCAGCTTATCCTTCAGCAGCTCCCGGACGGCGGTGGCGAAGCGGCCGGTCCCCTGCCCCGCCTTGGCGTTGACCTCCAGCACGGCGTACCCCTGGCTCCGGAACCAGGCCGCCCACTTCTTCGTGGCGGCGGCGTCCGCCAGGTCCACCCGGTTGAGGATGATGAGCCGGGGCTTGCCCGCCGTCAGCTCCCCCACGTCCGGGTTCCGGCTGGAGAGGGGAAGCCGGGCGTCCAGGATCTCACACACGGCGTCCACGTGCTTCATCTCCGCCTGGATCATCCGGCGGGTCTTGGTCATGTGGCCGGGGTACCACTGGATATTCATGGTGTTTTCCGGTTTCTCAGCCATCGCTTCCGTCCTTTTTCATACTGTTCTTCCATGAGAAGTATACTTCGTTACCCGTGGGCCGGCCCATAGGCCGGCTTAGGGCTGTGGCCGCCATAGGCGGCCTGACGCCGTGTGGGAAATGCAGGCATTGCAATGCTTTGGGAGCGATGCTAAAGTTCTTTTTGATGCTTTTTCTTTCAAGAAAAAGTATCAGTGGATCAAACCGATGCGGCTCCAGTCCCGCTTCCCGGTGTCCGGCGTCGCGCCGGGGGCCAGCAGGAGCACGGCCCGCCCCTGGACATAGTCCACCTTCACCGGGCCCAGCATGTCGCTGCGGCTGTCGGTGCTGTGGTTGCGGTTGTCGCCCATGATGAAAACCTCATCCCCGGCCAGGGTCACGGGGAAAGTCAGGCCCTCGGTGGTGTAGGTGGGCTCCTTGATGTAGGGCTCGTCCAGGGCCGTGCCGTCCACGTAGACGGTGCCGGAGGCGAAGTCGATATCCACGGTCTGGCCGCCCACAGCCACGATCCGCTTGACGATGGTCTCATTCAGCTCCGCATTGTAGGCGTTGACCACCACCACGTCCCCCTGCTGGAAGTTGCAGAAGGGGCTGTTCAGCACCAGCAGCTGGTCGCCGGTGTAGAGGGTATCCTGCATAGACGGCCCGCTGACGCCGATAAGCCGGGCGATAAAGGTGAACACCAGCACCACGCCCACCACCGCGGCCAGCAGGGCCTGGGTCCAGCTGTAGAGCGTGCCCTCCAGCGTCTCCTTTTCCTTCGGTTCCCCGCTGGGTTCCTCCGGGAGACCGGAGTCCTCCTCCAGGGCGCTGTTCTTCTCGTTTTCCTCTGCCATCTTGCTCCCTCGCTTCCCGATAGGCTCCGGCCCGGAACGGTCCCCGGCCGGCCTATGTCTTAATGATTAATCATACCACAAAATCCGCAAAAGTACAACAGGACGTTTCCCCCACTCTTTTCAAACAAAACGTCTTATCCGCGCCAAAACTCCGGCAATTTCACCAACCCGGCCCCGAAACCTGCGGTTTTGCCCCACTCCGCCCCTTGAAATGGGGACGGGGCTATGGTATACTGGACCAAAGGAGGGATGGTCATGGGCAGGGAACAGATCGCGCTTCTGGTGGTCAACAGCGTCTTCGCAATCCCCGGCGTCATCATCGGCATCGTCTTGTGCTGCGGGAAGGGCGCGGACCTGATCGCCGGATACAACACCGCCTCCCCCGAGGAGCGGGCCCGGTACGACGAAAAGGCGCTGTGCCGCGGCGTGGGCGTCCTGCTGCTGGTGATGGTGGGGTGCATCGAGCTGATCCTGGCGGGAGCCGCCCTGGGCCGCCCGGCGCTGTCGTGGGGCGGCGGTGTCCTCCTGGCGCTCTCCGTCGTGGTGGGCCTCGTGTATCTGAACCGGAG